>NZ_JBWMAU010000014.1:0-127976 GCF_056521445.1 Rhodoferax sp. LB1P47
GCTGCCAACACGGTGGTGATGGCGGCGGTCAGGGTGGTTTTGCCGTGGTCAACGTGGCCGATGGTGCCCACATTGACGTGGGGCTTGGTACGTGTGAACTTTTCTTTTCCCATTTTTCAATTCTCCAAAGAGCTAATTCCCGTGTCAGGTTTAACGTCTGCACAGTGTTGCTGGATCGCCTCGCACGGGAACAAGGCGGCACACCATCGCAGACAGGGGGATCGAACGAAGCGCATCTCGGCCAAAGCCAAGATTCGCTCTATCAACTTTTACTTGGCACGACTGGCCATGATGGCTTCGGCCACATTGCGTGGGGCTTCCGAGTAGTGCTTGAATTCCATCGTGTACGTGGCACGTCCTTGGGACATGGAACGCAGCGTGGTGGAATAACCAAACATTTCCGACAGCGGCACTTCGGCCTTGATGGCCTTGCCGCCACCAACCATGTCTTCCATGCCTTGAACCATACCGCGACGCGAGGCCAAATCGCCCATCACGTTGCCGGCATAGTCTTCAGGCGTTTCGACTTCCACGGCCATCATGGGCTCCAGAATCACGGGGCCCGCCTTGCGGCAACCTTCCTTGAAACCGAAGATGGCGGCCATCTTGAACGCCAATTCGTTCGAATCGACATCATGGTAAGAGCCGAAATGCAGCGTAACCTTCACGTCCACTACCGGGTAACCGGCCAGAACGCCTTGGGTCACGGCTTCATTGATGCCCTTTTCAACCGCCGGGATGTACTCGCGGGGCACGGTGCCGCCCTTGATCGCATCCACAAACTCAATGCCCTTGCCGGGTTCATTGGGCTCGATCTTCAAGACCACGTGACCGTACTGGCCCTTGCCGCCGGACTGGCGCACAAACTTACCTTCGGCATCTTCCACGGTCTTGCGGATGGTTTCGCGGTAGGAAACCTGTGGCTTACCCACGTTGGCTTCCACGCCAAATTCGCGCTTCATGCGGTCAACAATAATTTCCAGATGCAACTCGCCCATACCGGCGATCAGGGTTTGGCCCGATTCTTCGTCGGTCTTGACGCGGAACGAAGGATCTTCTTGCGCCAGACGCTGCAAGGCAATGCCCATCTTTTCCTGGTCCACCTTGGTCTTGGGTTCCACAGCCTGGGTAATCACCGGCTCAGGGAAAATCATGCGCTCCAAAGTGATGATGGCCGATGGATCGCACAGGGTTTCGCCCGTGGTCACATCTTTCAAACCAATACAAGCGGCGATGTCGCCAGCGACAATTTCGCTAACTTCTTCGCGGTTGTTGGCGTGCATTTGCACGATACGGCCGATACGCTCTTTTTTGCCACGGATCGGGTTAAAGATTGTGTCGCCCTTTTTCAGCACGCCGGAGTAGACGCGCACAAAGGTCAACTGGCCGACAAACGGATCGGTCATCAGCTTGAATGCCAACGCAGAAAACTTCTCACCATCATCCGCTTTACGGGTAATGGCTTCGTCGTCTTCGCCCAGACCCTTCACTGGCGGAATATCCGTCGGTGCAGGCATGTACTCAATGACCGCATCCAACATGGCCTGAACGCCCTTGTTCTTGAACGCAGAACCGCACAACATCGGCTGGATTTCACCAGCGATGGTGCGCTTGCGGATAGCCGCCTTGATTTCTTCTTCGGTCAGTGCCTCGCCTTCGAGGTACTTGTTCATCAGCTCTTCACTGGCTTCCGCAGCCGCTTCCACCAATTTTTCGCGGTACTCGGCGCACACTGCTGCCAAGTTATCGGGAATATCGTTGTAGGTGAAAGTAACGCCCTTGTCTTCGTCCCAGATGATGGCTTTCATCTTGACCAAGTCCACGATGCCCTTGAAGTTCTCTTCAGCACCGATTGGAATCTGAATCGCAACAGGGTTCGCCTTCAGGCGAAGAATCATCATTTCGCGAACGCGCAAGAAGTCGGCACCGGTACGGTCCATCTTGTTGACGAAAGCCAAACGGGGCACTTTGTACTTGTTAGCCTGACGCCACACGGTTTCGGACTGGGGCTGCACGCCGCCAACGGCGTCATACACCATCACAGCGCCGTCCAGTACGCGCATCGAACGCTCAACTTCAATCGTGAAGTCAACGTGACCAGGGGTGTCAATAATGTTGATGCGGTGCTCATCAAAATTGCCAGCCATGCCTTTCCAGAAGCAGGTGGTGGCAGCCGAGGTGATCGTGATGCCACGCTCTTGCTCTTGCTCCATCCAGTCCATGGTGGCGGCGCCATCATGCACTTCACCAATCTTGTGGTTCACACCGGTGTAGAAAAGCACGCGCTCGGTGGTTGTGGTCTTGCCCGCGTCGATGTGCGCGGAAATACCAATGTTGCGATAGCGCTCAATAGGGGTATGGCGAGCCATAGTTCTCTTTCGTTAATGGCAACAAGCCCGCCATCCAAAATCGGATGGAACGGGCTTGTCGGCCGAGGGTGGGCTTAGAAGCGGAAGTGCGAGAAGGCCTTGTTGGCTTCAGCCATACGGTGGACTTCGTCACGTTTCTTCATGGCACCGCCACGGCCTTCGGTGGCTTCCATCAACTCGTTAGCCAAACGCAGGGACATGGACTTTTCGCCACGTTTACGGGCAGCTTCTTTCAACCAACGCATGCTCAGAGCCAAGCGACGCACAGGGCGCACTTCGACCGGAACTTGGTAGTTGGCTCCACCCACGCGGCGGGATTTCACTTCCACCATGGGCTTGACGTTGTTGATAGCCAGGGTGAAGGCTTCAACGGGGTCTTTACCGGGGTTCTTCTTTTCGATGAACTCCAGGGCACCATAAATGATGCGCTCTGCGACCGCTTTTTTGCCGCCTTCCATGATCACGTTCATGAATTTGGACAGCTCAACATTGCCGAACTTAGGATCCGGCAGGATTTCACGTTTAGGGACTTCGCGACGACGTGGCATTTTTTCACCTCTTAATTGCTTCAGTTGGCATCTTGGCAGACACCGCAAAAACCATTTTGGTTTTCACTTA
This sequence comes from Rhodoferax sp. LB1P47, assembly GCF_056521445.1. Lineage (NCBI taxonomy): Bacteria > Pseudomonadati > Pseudomonadota > Betaproteobacteria > Burkholderiales > Comamonadaceae > Rhodoferax > Rhodoferax sp. LB1P47. Next base: position 2,988 of record NZ_JBWMAU010000014.1, read on the forward strand.
CTCGACCCAACACGGGTCACTACGTTGCATCACCGCGCCACGCGGGAGACAACACCTTGTATTTACAAAAAACCGAATCAGCTTACTTAGCCTTTGGCTTCTTGGCACCGTACTTGGAGCGCGACTGCTTGCGGTCTTTCACGCCTTGCAAGTCGAGCGAACCACGCACGATGTGGTAACGCACACCGGGCAAATCCTTGACACGGCCGCCGCGCACCAGCACAACGCTGTGCTCTTGCAGGTTGTGGCCTTCGCCGCCGATGTAGGAAATGACCTCAAAACCGTTGGTCAGGCGCACTTTGGCAACCTTACGCAAAGCGGAATTGGGCTTTTTAGGCGTCGTGGTGTAGACGCGGGTGCAAACGCCACGGCGTTGCGGAGAATTTTGCATCGCAGGGCTCTTGGACTTGATCGTTTCGACCTCGCGCCCCTGACGTACTAGCTGGTTAATGGTTGGCACTAAAGCCTCCTTGACAAAGAAAACGTCCCTAAACGTTTAAAACTAACAGAAAACGTGAATCCCTTCGGAAGTTTCCGAAAAGCCTTCAAGTATAGCTTTTTGGGATTGCCAACGCAAACATCTGGTGGTTTATAAATGTTTGCGTGTGCTTACTTATAGGAATTACTTGATCCACAAACGAATGGCATCCCAGGCGCGGCCCAGAATACCGGCTTGCTCGACACCCTCCAACGCCACCAGCGGCACGGTCAGCAGGGTTTGTTCGCCCAAAGTGACCTTCAGCGAGCCCACGGCCTGGCCCTTGGTGAACGGAGCCACCAGCGGATCGGGGCGAACAATCTCGGTTTTGACCTTGGCGGCATTGCCCGACGGCACGGCCACCACGATAGCCTCGGTGCGGCCCAGTCGCATGGTGGGGGTCTTGCCCTTCCACACATTCGGCGTGGCCACGGCCTGGTTGGCATCGAACAGCTTTACGCCTTCATAGGCGGTATAGCCCCAGTTGAGCAGCTTTTGCGATTCGTTCAGGCGGGCGTTGTCGCTGGCGGTGCCCAACACGATGGTCAGGATGCGGCGGCTGCCGACATTGGGGAAGTCGCGCTTGGCGGTGGCGATCAGGCAGTAGCCTGCGGCTTCGGTGTGGCCCGTCTTGAGGCCATCGACGGTGGGGTCGCGGAACAGCAGGCCATTGCGGTTGTTCTCGTTGCTGACCGGGGTGCCGGGGTAGTGGTATTTTTTCATGCCATCGTAGTGCGCGTACTCGGGGAAGTCATGCATCAAACGGGTGGCCAGAATGCTCAAATCGCGGGCGGTGGTGGTGTGGCCGGCTTCGGTCAGACCCTCGGGGTTGCGGTAGCCGGTGGACTTCATGCCCAGGGCCTTGGCCTGCGCGTTCATCATGTCAACAAAGCGCTCCGACGTGCCACCCACGCCTTCGGCCAGCGCCATCGTCGCGTCGTTGCCCGACTGCACGATCATGCCTTTGATCAGGTCTTCCACCGGGACCTGCATCTTGGGGTCGATAAACATGCGCGAGCCGGGCATCTTCCAGGCTTTCAGGCTGACGGGCAGGGTTTGCGTGAGGCTGATTTTTTTACTGCGCAGCGCATCGAACACGATATAGGCCGTCATCAGCTTGGTCAGCGAGGCGGGCTCGACCTGCATGTCCACGTCTTTGGCCAGCAAGACCTGGTTGGCCGTCACGTCCACCACCATATAAGACTTGGCGGCGATTTCGGGGCCGGTGACCGACTGGGCGGCGGCGATCAGGGAAACAGACGCCAGTACGGGCGCGGCAACAGCCTGCAAGAAATAGTTCATGGGAGGGGGTTCAAAAAAAGGGGGGGGTGAAACGCTCACCAGAGCAAGGGAAAACCCGTGTACGAGCGGCACACGGGCAGAGAAGTTCAGGAAAAATTCAGGACCGCAGGTGGCGCAGCACCAGGTTTTTCAACAGCGGCAATTGTCCGTGAAAGAAATGGCCGCCTGCGGGCACCACGGTAACCGGAAGTATCTGCGGCCTCGCCCAGTCCATCACCGAGGCCAGGGGCACGGTGTCGTCGAGCTCGCCGTGTACGGTCAGGGTGCGCTCGTGGACCTCGGGCGGCAGGGTGGCGACCGTCCAGCGCGAAGTGGCCGTGCCGACCAGCACCAGCTTCTCTAACGGGCGGCTAGCCCACAGCGCGGCCACGGCGTGGCTGGTCACGAAGGCCCCGAACGAAAACCCGGCCAGCGCCAACGGCTGGTCGGCGGGCGCGGCCTGCGCCACCACGGCTAGCATGTCCTCCAGCTCGCCCGTGCCTGCGTCGTGCACGCCTGCGCTGGCCCCTACACCGCGAAAATTGAAGCGCACCGCGCTCCAGCCCGCCTGCACAAAGGCCCGTGCAATGGTTTGCACCACCTTGTTGTCCATCGTGCCGCCAAACAGCGGGTGCGGGTGGGCGATGACGGCCACACCGCGCGGCGTGCCCTCGGGGTGGTCGATGACGGCTTCGATAGCGCCTGCGGGGCCGGTCAAAGCCAGGCGCTGGGTGGATGCATTCACGGATTTACTACCAAATTGATAGCTACTTGCGCAGGTGGAATATGCGCTAGTGGCCTAAAAAGCTTAAATTTCAGCGGCCCAGGTGCGCCGGGGTCACCAGGCGTTCGACCACCTGGCCGTTCTTCAGGTGCGACTCGACGATCTCGTCGATATCGCTCTCGTCCACAAAGCTGTACCAAACCGCCTCGGGGTACACCACGGCCACCGGCCCGGCGGCGCAGCGGTCCAGGCAACCGGCTTTGTTGACGCGCACCTGGCCGGGACCGGACAGGCCCGCCTTTTTCACCAGCGCCTTGCAGTGGTCGAAACCGGCCTGGGCGTTGTGGTGGGCGCAGCTGTCTTCGCCGTTGGTGCGGTCGTTCAGGCAGAAGAAGATGTGGCGGCCGTAGTAAGACGGTGCTGGCGGGGTGGATTCGGTCATGGCGGTATTTTAGGTATCTGCTACCGGGCGGGCGATGCGGCCTACCACCACGGCCATCGCGGCATACGGCCACAGCCAGCCCAGCCACTGCACCAGCCCCTGGAAGCGGATGAAGCGGCCCTGCTCCCAGGTCTGCAAAGTTTGCGCAAAGTAGGCGCTGGTGGGGGCCTGGTTCAGCACGCCGAGGTGCAGCGCCAAGGCCAACAGCACCAGCGGCGCGCAGAACCGGCGCGGCAGCCACACCAGCATGCCCGCCAGCAGCAGCCCGGCCCACAGGCCCACCTGCACCGGCAGGCTCAGCCAGTCGAGCGCGTGCACCGGGCCGTAGCTCAACCCGGCCGACAGGGCCGCCGCGCCCAGGCCCAGCACCACCACCAGCGGCGCAAACACCGCCCGCTGCCCCACATGGCGCACCACGCAATAGCCCAACAGGCAGGGAATCAGCACCCCCAGCAGCACGCACAGCAGCTCGCCACTGGGCACCAGCGGTTGCAGTTCGACATCGCGCACCGGCAGCCAGTCGAGAAACGGCGTGTCGGCCAGCGCATCGGCCAGGGCCGCCTCCAACCGCTCCAGCACCTGGCCCAGGCCCAGCGGCACCGCCGCCGGAAACAGCAAGGCCACCGGCCACAGCGCCAGCAGCACCAGCTCGCCGCGCGCATCGGCCACAAACCAGCGGGTGCGGAACTGGCTCCAGCGGTCGATGGCCCCCCAATGCTCCAGCAGCGCGGCGGTCACCGCGCCCAGGCAGGCTCCGGCGGTGTTCAGCCCCCAATCCACGTTGGACGGCACCCGCACGGGTAAAAAACTTTGCAGGGTTTCCATGCCCAGCGACAGCAGGCACGCCCCCAGCGTGGCAGCCAGCACCGGAGCCCGGTCGCGCCCGGTGCGCAAGGCGCTCAGGGCCAGCAAAAACCCCAGCGGCGCATAGCCGACGATGTTGATGCCCACATCCACCCCGGTCCAGTACTTGGGCAGCGGCGCGGTGACGAAAAACCAGGGGCTAATGCCCTGGTCGCGCCAGCTGTCAAACGGGTACAGGCTGGCATACAGCACCAGCCCCACATACAGCAGCGCCAAAGGCCAGGCCGAGGTTTTGTGCATCCGCCGCACCGCGTGGTTAAAAGGGTTTGACGACCACCAGCACCACGATGGCCAGCAGCAGCAGCACCGGCACCTCGTTGAACCAGCGGTACCACTGGTGGCTGCGCATGGCGGCCCCGGCGCGCATCTTGCGCAGCAGCACCGCGCAGCCGTGGTGGTAGCCCAGCGCCAGCAGCACCAGCGCCAGCTTGGCGTGCATCCAGGCATTGCCTGGCCCGCGCCCGATGCCGTAGCCCAGCCACAGCCAGCCCCCCAACGCCAACGCGGGCACGGCCAGAATCGTGGTGAAGCGCAGCAGCTTGCCCGCCATCAGCAGCAGCCGCTCCCGCTCGGCGTCTGAGCCCGGGGCGACCATCGCCAGGTTCACAAAAATGCGCGGCAGGTAGAACAAACCAGCGAACCAGCTGGCGACGAAAACAATGTGGAGAGATTTGATCCAGAGCATGCGGGGGAGTGTAGGCCGGGCATGTCAGGAATGCAGCGCCCAAAAAAATGCCCCGACGGTAAAGCCAGGGCAGTAAGCCCGCAGGTGTTGCCACCGTGGGGCCCCGCTCAGGGAGGTGAAGCGGGAGGACGGCCAGAGCCGCCCCACTGGCAATTTAGCAAAGGCCGCTGGCAGATTCAAGAGGGCTTATCAGGATGGGGCACAATTTTGGCCATGACCACCTTTGCCCCCTACCCTGCCGGCCGGCCGCGCCGCCTGCGCCGCACCGCCTTCAGCCGCCGCCTGGTGCGCGAGAACACGCTGACCGCGCACGACCTGATCTACCCGGTGTTTGTATTGGACGGCGAGAACCGCCGCGAAACCGTGGCCTCGATGCCCGGCGTGGAACGGCTCAGCCTGGACCTGCTGCTGCCGGTGGCGGCCGAATGCGTGCGGCTGCAGATCCCGGTGATGGCGCTGTTCCCGGTGATCGACCAGTCCCTGAAAACCTATGGCGGTGAAGAAGCCTTCAACCCCGACGGGCTGGTGCCCCGCGTGGTGCGCGCGCTCAAACTTCATTACCCCGGGCTGGGCATCATGACCGACGTGGCGCTGGACCCCTACACCAGCCACGGCCAGGACGGCCTGCCCGATGAGAACGGCTACATCGTGAATGAGCCGACGATTGCCGCCCTGGTGCAGCAGGCGCTGGCGCAGGCTGCTGCGGGCGTGGACATCGTGGCCCCCAGCGACATGATGGACGGACGCATTGGTGCCATCCGCGCCGCCCTCGAAGCCCACGGCCACATCCACACCCAGATCATGGCCTACAGCGCCAAGTACGCCAGCGCCTTCTACGGCCCGTTCCGCGACGCGGTGGGCTCGGCCGCGAATCTGGGCAAGAGCGACAAGAAAACCTACCAGATGGACCCCGCCAACAGCGACGAGGCGCTGCGCGAAGTGGCGCTGGACATCGCCGAGGGGGCCGACATGGTGATGGTCAAGCCCGGCATGCCGTATCTGGACATCGTGCGCCGGGTGAAGGATGAATTTGCCGTGCCGACCTTCGCCTACCAGGTCAGCGGCGAATATGCCATGCTGAAAGCCGCCGCCTTGAATGGCTGGCTGGACCACGACGCGGTGATGCTGGAGAGCCTGATGGCCTTCAAACGCGCTGGGGCCGATGGCGTGCTGACCTACTTTGCGCTGGACGCAGCCCGCCTGCTTCAGTCCTAAAACCATAGCTACTAGCGCAGGTTCCACCTGCGCTAGCGGCCTATTTGTTATAAATCCTCCAGCATGCGCATTTTCACCATCATTGGCACCAGCGTGGCGGAAGTCAGCGCCCTGCCCACTGCGCCCGTGCCCGGCGGCTACGTGTGGGTGGCCTGCGCACGCGGCGAATTTGAGGCCCAGCAGCCCGCGCTCCAGGCCATGCTGCAACTGCTCGGCGGCAACCCGCTGGTGGACCTGCATGTGCAAGACCTGCTGAACCCGCAGCTACCGTCGCGCTACGACTACACCTCGCAGTACGACTTGCTGGTGTTCCGGCGGCTGGCCACCGGGCTGGCCGGGGCAACCCCCAGCCCCACGGCCAAGCGCAGCGGCCCGCCCATCCTGCGCCGCATTAACACCGACCCGGTGGGCTTTGCCGTGTTTGACACGGTGCTGCTCACCGTGCACCCCGGCGACTGCGCGGTGCGCGACAGCTATGCCGAGCGGCTGCAGGCCAGCGGCGCACGCGTGCCCACCAGCCCGGCCGACCTGATGCTGCGCATCGTCAACCAGATGGTCGATGGCTACCTGGACCTGCGCCGCGAGCTGACCCGCCAGCTCGACCACTGGCAAACCGAGCTGCTCAAGCCCGCCACCCGCTTCAACAACTGGAGCGCTCTGCTCGACGCGCGGCTCACGCTGCACCAGCTGGACGACGTGTGCGAAGAGCAGCGCGCCGCCCTCCAGGACTGGATCGAGGCGCTAAAAACCTGGCCCGAGGCCGACAGCCCCGCTGCCGCCCGCGAGCGCGAGCTGCTGCAAGTGCGCAGCCGCGACGTGCTGGAACACATCGAGCGGGTGGTACACCACGTGCAGCGGCTGGAGCAGAGCGTGGAAACCGCCGTGCAGATGCATTTCAGCGTGCAAAGCAACCGCACCAACGACATCATGCGCACCCTGACCGTGCTGACCGCCGTGTTCCTGCCGCTGAACCTGATTGCGGGGATTTTTGGTATGAACTTCGACTTCATCCCGCTGCTGCACCAGCAAAGCGGCTTTTGGTGGGCGCTGGGCGCGATGGGGGCGATCGCCATTGCGATGGGGCTGGTGTTCTGGCGCAAGCGCTACCTTGCGCGTACCAGCGGCTAATTTTTAAACAAAATTGGTCTCTGGCGCATATTCCACCTGCGCAAGCAGCTATCTATTACATAGCATCCGGGTGCACCAAACAAAACGCCACCAGGGCAATCTCTAGCTGCGCCAGTTCGCCGCGCAAGGCCGCTACCTGGGCCTGGTAGGCGGGGGTGGCGCATTGGGCGCTGTCGGCTTCCAGGGCCAGGGCCATGCGGGTCAGGGGGTCGGCGTGGAAGTTCGCGACCAGGCCCTTGAGGGTGTGGGCCAGGCGGTGGGCGGTGGGGGCATCGGCACGCTGGGTGGCGGCTTCCAGGGCGGCGAGCTGCTGGGGCCAGTCTTGCCTGAACTGGGGGGCGATCACGCCGACGATCCAGGGGTCGGCCAGGGCCAGGGCCTGGGCGTAGTCGAAAGCTGGGGCCACGGCGGTGGCGGTTTCGATGGCGGCGCGCAGCTGGGCCGGGTGGACGGGTTTGGCCAGCAGGTCGTGCAGCCCGGCAGCCTGGCAGCGCTCGGCGGTGCCAGGGTAGTCCAGGGTGACCAGACCCAGCGCCGGACGCGTGGGGTGGTCCAGAGCGGCAGCACCGTCCAGGTCGAGCAGCACCAGCTCGGCGGGGGTTTGAGTGGCATCGTCCAGCACGGCGTGGCCCCAGGCCTGCAACAGCGTGCGCAGCACGGCATCACAACCGGGGGTGGCAGCGGTGCCGACCAGCTGGATGTTCATGCCGTATGGCCGGTGTGCGCCGGGTCGTCCAGCCGGGCTTTGGTGGCCAGCACGGCGTCCAACTGGGCCATGAAGGCATCTACGCAGGCGGGGTCGAAGTGGCTGCCCGCGCCGTCGCGCAGCAGTTGCAGGGCCCGGTCTACCGGCCAAGCGGCTTTGTAGGGACGGGCGCTGGTAAGGGCGTCGAACACGTCGGCCACGGCGACGATGCGGCCCACCAGGGGGATGGCCTCGCCCACCAGTCCGGCGGGGTAGCCGCTGCCGTCGAACTTTTCGTGGTGTGCGATGGCGATGGTGGCGGCCATTTGCATGAGCTGGGAGTGGCCGACCACCAGCGCCTCATGGCCAATACGGCTGTGGTTTTTCATGATTTCAAATTCAGCCACGTCGAGTTTGCCGGGTTTGAGCAGAATGCTGTCGGGGATACCGACCTTGCCCACGTCGTGCATGGGCGCGGCATCCAGCAGCAGTTGCTGGGTGTCAGCGGGCAGGCCTAAATGCTGGGCGATGAGCTGCGCGTAGTGGGCCATGCGCTGGGTGTGCAGGCCGGTTTCGGGGTCGCGGTGTTCGGCGATGCGGGAGATGCAGGCGATGGTTTCGCGGTCGCGCAGGCGCAGCTCGGCGGTGGCTTTGGCGACTTCTTCTTGCAGCCACTGGGCCCGGTCGGCCAAGCGGATCTGGTGGCGGCGCAGGGCCAGCATGTTGCGGGTGCGGGCGAAAAATTCGGTGCGGTCCAGCGGTTTGGCGAGGAAGTCGTTGGCCCCGGCCTCCAGCGCCTCGACCCGCACGCTGCGCTCGTCGCTGGCGGTGACCATCAGCACCGGGATGTCTTCGCGCCCCGGTGTGGCGCGCAGCTGGCGCACCAGGCTGATGCCGTCCAGCTCGGGCATCAGGTAGTCCACCAGCAGCAGGTCGGGCATGCTGGTTTGGCAAAACGCCAGTGCTTCCACGGGCTTTAAAAAGCAGTGCACGCGGCAGCCGCCGACCTGGTCCATCAGGCGGTTGAGCAACATCAGGTTGATGTCTACGTCGTCCACGATCACTACATCCATGCAGCACTCCCTGTTGTAGACCTGGCCAAGATGGCCGCTCCCAAACGCAATACCAGCGCATCCAGACCCGGCTCGGGCCAGCGCGCGGGCGGCTGGGCCAAGGCCTGGCGCAGCCGCCGCGCCTGCTGGGCCAGGGCGGCACCGCCCAGTGCGTCGGCCATGCGGGCCAGCGCGTCCAGCCGAACCCGGGCTTCACCGCTCTGGCGGCGGGCCAGTGCGGTGTGCAGGGCGGGCAGTTGGTGTTGCAGGTCTTCCAGCAGGCCGGGCAGCAGGGGTGTTACCCGCGCCAGGTCATCGCCATAGTATCGGCCTAGCAGCGCCAGACTGAAATCCTCTGGTGGCGGCTCGAACAAGGTGACTCCCCCAGAGCGCAGGCCGCGCCAGTGTTGCACCGCTGCGCGCAGGGCCGGGGCGTCGATGGGTTTGCTGATGTGGTCGTCCATGCCTGCAGCGATGGCGGTGGCGCGGTCGCCGACCATCGCGTTGGCGGTGAGGGCGATGATGGGCACATCCTGGTGTTGCGGCCCGGCTTCACCTGCGCGGATGCGGCGGGTGGCTTCGTAGCCGTCCATCTCGGGCATGTGGCAGTCCATGAGCACTACGTCAAACGGGTGCTGGAGCAGCAGGGCCAGGGCCTCGCCACCGTGCTCGGCGGTGTGCACGCTGTGGCCCCATTTGCCCAGCAGGGCCCGCACCAGTTTTTGGTTGGTGGCGTTGTCTTCGACCACCAGCACGCGGGCGCTGGGCTGGGCTTCTTCCAGGGTGTGGCGGGTGACCAGCGGTGGCGTGGGTGCGGGCGGCGGCGGGGGCGCGCCATGCGCGAGCACGGTTTGCATGCAGCGCAGCAGCTGCGCGCCCTTGATGGGTTTGGTCAAAAACGCAGAAAACCCGGCATCGGTGAGGCGGGCCGCGTCGCCCCGGCGGGCCACCGAGGTGAGCATGACCAGCGGGATCTGCCCATACAGTGGGTCGGCCTGCATCCAGCGGCCCAGAACTTCGCCGTCCATGCCGGGCATTTGCATGTCCAGAATGGCCACGTGCAGCTTGCGGCCTGCGGCGTGCTCGGCGGCCAGCACGCGCTGCGCGTCCAGGCCATCGACGGCGCTGACGGCCTGCATGCCCCAGTTGTGCAGCAGCAGCTCCAGCAGGCGGCGGTTGGTGGCATTGTCATCGACCACCAGGGCGCGCAGGCCTTCTACCGCGTGGATGGGGCGCTCGACCTCGTCCAGCCGGGGCCCCAGCGGGATGCCCAGCGGCAGCTCGAACAAGAACACCGAGCCCTGGCCCAACACGCTGCGGGCGCCGATGCGGCCACCCATCAGCTCGACCAGTTGCTTGGAGATGGCCAGCCCCAGCCCGGTGCCGCCGTACTGGCGGGTGGTGGAGGCATCGGCCTGGGTGAAGGGGGTGAACAGCTGGGCCAGCTTGTCTGGCGTGATGCCGATGCCGCTGTCGCGCACCTCGAAGTGCAGCACCATTTCGCTGCCCTGGTCGGCCACCAGGCTAAGGTCGATGGTGACTTCGCCTTGCAGGGTGAACTTGGTGGCGTTGCCCGCCAAATTCAGCAGCACCTGGCGCAGGCGGCCGGGGTCGCCGCGCACCCGGGACGGCACCTGCGGCTGCGATACCCAGGCGCATTCGACCGGCTTGTTGCCGATGCGGAAGGCCACCACGTCGGCCACTTCGTCCATCAGGGTGCGCAGGTTGAAGTCGAGCAGCTCCAGCTCCAGCTTGCCGGCTTCGATCTTGGAGTAGTCCAGGATGTCGTTGATGATGCGCAGCAGGGATTCGCCGCTGTTGCGCACGGTTTCGGCGTATTCGCGCTGCTCGTCGCTGAGCGGGGTGTCCAGCAGCAGGCCGGCCATGCCCAGCACGCCGTTCATGGGGGTGCGGATTTCGTGGCTCATGGTGGCCAGGAAGTCGCTCTTGGCTTTACTGGCCTCTTCGGCAATCTGCCGCGCCAGGGAGGATTCATTCAGCGCCAGTTCGGCCGCCCGCATGCCGACCTGGGCCAGCAGGGCGCGAATGCCGTAGGCGATGTTGTTGGCGGCCTCGCCGAGCAGGCGGATTTCGTCTTCGGAAAAGCTTTCCGCCGTGTTGGAGTGCACAAAAATCGCCCCCCACACGCCATCCGCACCGGGCAGCGGCAGGCACAGCATGGAGCGCACGCCCAGCGCTTGGGCGCTGCCCGGCCCGGTCATGACGCGGGGGTCGGTGCTGACATCGGCCACTAGGATCAACTCACCAGACTCGATGCAGCGGCCCATGACGCCAAAGCCCAGCTCCCCCCCAGACCAGCTGTGCGGCAGAACGCGCATGTGTTCGGCCAACACCCCGTGGCTGGCGACCAGGGTGATGCTTTTTCGGGCATCCGTCTCGGCGCGGCCAATACCCACTGTAGTGAAGCCGCCAAGCTCCACCATCAGGCGGGCGATATCGTCCAGCAAGTCCGGCAACTGGGTTGCCTTGGCCACCGCAAGGTTAGTGGCGCTGGTGAGGGTGAGGGCGCGGTTCAGGCCCACCAGGTGGGCCTCAGCCTGTTTGCGCTCGTCGATGTTGCGGCAGGTGGACAGCACATACTGCACCCCCTCAAATTCAAACAGGCTGACGCTCACCTCCACGCAATAGCTGGCCCCGTGGCGGGGCGTGTGGCGGGACTCGAATCGCAGAAAGCCCCGTGCCCGGAGCGCAGGCAGCATCACCGGCAATGCCTCGGGCTTGAAGTCGAGGTCGATGTCATACAGCGTCATGCCGCCGGTGAGCTCGGACTGGCTGTAACCCAGCGCCTGGCACATGCTGGCATTCACATAGTAGAAAGTAACCTGCCCAGCCGGTATCAGAAACACCGAATCGACCACCCGGTCCAGCGCGGCACCCAGCAAGTGCAGCCGGTCTTGGGTGTATTTGCGGTCGGTGATGTTCCACGAGAAACCCACCGTGCCAACCAGCTCGCCATCCAGCAGAGCCGGGGCTTTGACCGTTTCGTACCAGCGCGGCGGGTCGAAGCAATCCTCCCGCGCCTCAATCTTCAGCGCTTGCAGGGTCTGCATCACCTGTTGCTCGTCGGCCATGAACTGCGTCGCGCGGTCATGGGACGCCAGGTCAAAGTCGGTCTTGCCCCGCATGTCTTGCGGGCTGTGGAAGCCATGCGTATGCACCACACCCCCGCTCACTACCAAAAATCGGCCCTGGGTGTCCTTGAGCCAACAGTTCAGAGGAAAGTTGTCCAGCAAGGCCCGCTGGTAGCGCTCGCGTTGCTGCTGCTCGACTTCTATCTGTTTACGCTGGCTGATGTCGATCGCCGCACCCACCAAGCCGCCCTGCCACGGGCCTTGGCACAGCGGGATGTTGAAAACATCGCCCCACCGCGCATCCGACAGGTCGCCCAGCGGCTCCTCGCTGCGGCGGGCCTCGCCGCTGGCAATGACCTCGGCATCGCGCTGGCGAAACTGCTCGGCCAAGGGGGTTGGCCAGAGTTCAAAGTCGTTTTTACCCAGCACCGCATATTGGTTGGGCAACTTCAGCCGCTCCACGTAGGCCTGGTTGACCAGCCGGTACACGCCCTGCGCATCTTTGAGCCACACCGGGAAAGGCAGGCTGTCCAGCACCGTGCGCTGTTGTTGGCACTGCGTCTGTAGCGCCCGCAGGCTGCGCCGCACCAGCACTGCGCCCGCAAGCGACACCACCAGCATGCCCAGCCCCGCCACAGCTGCCTGCACGCCGTCCGCAGGGGGCTGGACCAGCCAGACTCCACCCAGCGTTGCCAAGCCCAGCCCCAAGGGCATCCACACCAGTCGCTGTACATCCATCACCATATTGAACGTCCCTGCACCCATAAGAAACAGATGAAGCACAAGCCCCCCGCCGGGCTTGTGCTTGTCCCATTTATTGTGCCCCCGGACTCCCGCGCCAGCCGGACGCGCGCCCCTAGGGAAACCCTCGCAGTCGGCCGAATGCCAGGCTATCCGCCCAGGTGTTCGGCAAAAAACGCCAGCGACCGCTCCCGCGCCAGTGCCGCCGCCGGTGCGTCAAATGCTCCGCGCTGGTCGCAGTTGAAGCCGTGGTCGGCCGGGTACAGGTGCAGCTCCACCGCCCGGTGTGCTTGGGCAAAGGCCTGCACCGTGTCCAGCGCAATGCTGTGGTCGCGCTCGCCAAAATGCGACAGCACCGGCACCTGCGGCGTGCGGGCCACCTCGGCCGCCGCCGTCATGCCGCCGCCGTAATACGTCACCGCTGCGCTCAGGCCCGACACCAGGCAGGCAGCGCGCCAGCCCAACAAGCCGCCCCAGCAGTAGCCCACGCAGCCGACTTTGCCAGCCTGCGCCGCATAGGCCACGGCGGCCTGCACGTCTAGCATCAACGTGGCCACGCCCAGCGCCTCGGCAGCAGCTTTCAGGGCAATGCCGGCCTGGATGTCTGCGGCCGTGTAGCCCAGGTCCACACCCGGCTGCACCCGGTGGAACAGGGCCGGGGCCACCGCCAGATAGCCCGCCGCCGCATAGCCATCGGCCACGGCGCGGATGTGGCTGTTGGTGCCAAAAATCTCTTGGAGCACCACCACCGCACCCTTGGGCGTGCCCGCAGGTTGGGCTAGGTAGGCGGGGAACACAAAGCCGTCGGCGGCGGTCAAATCGGTGAAAGTAGACATGGGCAAACTCCTAAAAGTGGGGGGACTGTAAGCCGCTGCCGTTAAGCTCGCCCGCTATGGACTTCAAACCCCTCATTACCCTGTTGGCCATCGTCAACCCGCTGGCCATCGTGCCGTTTTTCATCCACTACACGCAAAGCTTTTCGGAGGCGCAGCGCCGCCGCACCATCTGGGTGTCGTCGTTCAGTGTGTTTGTGGTGATTGCCGTGAGCGCCCTGCTGGGCTTGCAGATTCTGGAATTCTTCAACATCTCGCTGGCCAGCTTCCAGGTGGGCGGCGGCCTGCTGCTGCTGAGCTCGGCGCTGAACATGCTGAACGCCCAGCCCGCCGAGGCCAAGTCCAACGCCACCGAACTGCAAGACGCGTCCGAACGCGCCGCCGTGGGCGCCAGCATCGCCGTGGTGCCGCTGGCCATACCGCTGCTCACCGGCCCGGCCAGCATGTCCACCGTGGTGATCTACGCCGACAGGGCCAAAGACATCTGGCAGCTGGCCACCCTGGTCGGCTACGGCGTGGTGATCGGCCTGGCCACCGCCATGTGCTTTGCCCTGGCCGGGCCGATTGCCCGCATCTTGGGCAAAACCGGCATCAACGTGATGACCCGCCTGATGGGCCTGATTTTGGCCGCGCTGGCGGTAGAGGTGATGGCCGACGGGCTGCACAAGCTGTTTCCGGTGCTGGGCGGATAGCACTATTGTTTTTATAGCTGCTAGCGCACACTGTATATGCGCCATCGGCCTATTTCTTATAAATCTATGACACAACGCCGTTCCTTGCTACTGGCCTGCCTACTCGTCCTGGGCGGCTGCTCCACCGCCCTGCCCGAGGGCATCACGGCGGTCACCCCGTTTGATGCCACACGCTACGCAGGCACGTGGTTTGAAATCGCCCGGCTCGACCATTCCTTCGAGCGCGGGCTGGACAATGTGAGCGCCCGCTACACGCTAAAGCCCGATGGCAGCCTGCAAGTCATCAACCGGGGCTTTAACCGTGAAAAGAACACCTGGAAAGAAGCCGAGGGCCTGGCCAAGTTCACCGGCAGCCCCAGCACCGCTTCGCTCAAGGTGTCGTTCTTCGGCCCGTTTTACGGCGGCTACCACGTGGTGGCACTAGACCCGGCCTACCGCTGGGCGATGGTGGTGGGGGCCGACCGCAGCTACGTGTGGATATTGGCGCGTGACAAGCAGCTGCCCGCCGACATCCGCGCGCAGTTGCTGGCCAAGGCGCAGCAAATAGGCATCGCGGTAGACCAGCTGGTGTGGGTCGACCAATCCCGCAGCGACAGCTAGGGTGTAGTAAAAAGAATAGCTACTAGCGCTTAATTTACGTGCGCTACAGCCATATTTGACCCTTATAAATGCAGCCTGCATTCAGCGCATTTGCCGCGCACACCATCGCTTAAACTGCTGGGCCACGCCCGGCTAAGCCCTGGCCAGCAACACCTGTTGCCCCCCACCCGACCGCGCCCGCACCATGCCCTCAAAGAACCCACCCGTCCTGCCCGATTTGTCGGCCCACCTGCGCAACATCGAAATGCTGCAAAAGCACTTTCCGCAGGTGCTGGAGGTCGATGCCCAGGGCCGCTACCGCGTCAACGCCGCCCTACTGCAACTGGCCGTAGACCCGGCAGGGTTACAAGTGGAAGAAGACGGCTACGAACTGCGCTGGGTGGGCAAGCGCGAGGCCTACCACAGCGCCTTTTTGCCGGTGCAAAAAATCCTGCAACCCCTGCCCCAAGACAGCCAAAACTGGGATGCAACCGGCAATTTACTGCTGCGCGGTGACAACCTGGATGCCCTGCGCCTGCTGCGCCACAGCTACTTTGGCAAAGTCAAGCTGATCTACATCGACCCGCCATACAACACCCAAAACGACGGCTTCATCTACCGCGATGATTTTTCCGCCAACCAGAGCCAGATACTGGAGCAACTGGGCTACGCGGCCGACAACATCGACTACATCAAAAACATCTACGGTGCCAAAACCCACAGCGGCTGGCTGAGTTTCATGTACCCGCGCCTGCTGCTGGCCAAAGACCTGCTGCGCGATGTCGGGGTGATCTTTATCAGCATCGACGACAACGAGCAGGCGCAGTTGAAGCTGCTGTGCGATGAGGTGTTTGGGCAAGAAAATTTTGTCTCCTGCCTGACGTGGGAAAAAGGCCGAAAAAACGATGCCAAGTTTTTTTCCAACGGCCACGAGTACATGCTGGTCTACGCCAAGTCGCAACACGCCCTGCGCGACCAAGGCACCGTGTGGCGTGAAGAAAAGCCCGGCGCCCGCGACATTTGGGACACCTACAGCGCTCTGCGCGCGCAGCATGGCACAGAAGACGCACGGATTGAAGCCGACCTGCAAAGCTGGTTCTCCAGCCTACCCAAGGGTCATCCGTCTAAAAAATGGAGCCGCTACAAACGCGTAGATGCCCACGGCCCTTGGCGTGACCGCGATATCTCTTGGCCCGGCGGCGGCGGCCAACGCTACGACGTGCTGCACAACGTCACCGGGTTGCCTTGCAAAGTGCCAGAAGCAGGCTGGCGATATTCCAACCCGATTGAAATGCAAAGACAAATTGACCTGGGACTGGTGGCGTTTCGAGCCGACCACACCGAGCCACCGTTTCGCAAGGCGCACATCAAACCCATTGCCCAAGAGCTGGAGCAGCCTGACGATAACGATGCCGAAGAAGCCGATGGCGAGAGCGAAGAAGAGGCCCTGGCCACCCAGGTGCGCGGCAGCTACTTTTACACCCAGTCGCAGGTGGCGGTGCGGCACCTGCGGGCCTTGCTGGGCAAAAACGTCTTCAACAATCCCAAAGACACGGATGAGATCGGCAAACTCATCCAATACGCCAGCGGCGGCGACAAGCAGGCCATCATCCTCGACTTCTTCGCCGGCAGCGGCACCACCGCCGAAGCCGTGATGCGCCTGAATGCCGAAGACGGTGGCAACCGCCAATGCATCCTGGTGCAAATCCCCCAGCCCATCGACCCCAAAAAGCAGAAGGAAGCGCACCGCTTTGTGACAGAAACGCTGGGCAAACCGGCCACGATTTTCGAGATCACCGCCGAGCGCCTGCGCCGCGCCGGGGCCAAGCTGCAAGCCGAGCTAGCTGCCAAAACCGCCGCCCTTGGCACGCTGCTGGCCACAGAAGCCACCCCGCTAGACACCGGCTTTCGCGTTTTCGACCTGGTGGACGACCCCGACGCGCTGATGCTGGGCAAGCCACTGGCGCAGGCCACGCAGGCCGACCTGTCCTTCTTCGCCACGCCGCACGCACAGTCCACCGAGCAGGTGCTCTACAACCTGCTGCTGGCCGAGGGCCTGCCGCTGACGACCCGGCTAGAGCCGTTGCTAGACGGTGTGCTGTACCTGGCCGCCGACGCATCGGGCAGCGTGGCGCTGGTGCTGCGCGCCCTGTCGCTGGATGTGCTAACCGACACCCTGACCCGCCTCAAAACCGAAGGCCGCCCAGCCTTGCACCTGACGGTGTACGCCCCCTGGATGCGCGACGACAACTTCATGCAGGGCATCAAAACCGTGGCGGAGAGCCTGGGCTATTCCAGCGACAAACTGCGCTTGCGCGGTTAATGGCACAGGAGACCGTGATGGCAACAGCAAGCAATAAAGACTGGGGTGATGGTGCGATTGCGCAATTGATCGCCCAGTTTGAGGCGGAGGCCCACAACCACGGCCAGGGCGATGATCCGGGCGTGGAGTTTTGGTACGCCCGTGGCCTGCAAGTTTTGCTGGGCTATGCAAGCTCTTGGCAGAACTTTTCCAAGGTGATTGACAAAGCAAAAATAGCCTGCGAAGCCTCGGGCAGACCGGTGTCGGACCATTTCAATGACGCCATTAACATGGTCGAAATTGGCTCGGGCGCAAGCCGCCCGATAGACGATATTCAACTGACCCGCTACGCCTGCTATCTGGTGGCACAGAACGGCGATGCCCGTAAAAAGCCGGTGGCTTTTGCACAAACCTACTTCGCCCTGCAAACCCGCAGGCAAGAAAAGCGCGATGCCGAGGAAGCCAACGCACTGCCCCAGTCGGAAGAGGCCAAACGCCTGATGCTGCGCGACGAGATTAAAAAACACAATAAGAGTCTGGCCAGTGCCGCCAAAGACGCAGGTGTGATCGAGCCCCTGGAGTTTGCGGTGTTCCAAAACTTTGGCTACAAAGGGCTGTACGGTGGCCTGGACCGTGTAGGCATACAGCAAAAAAAGGGGCTGAAGCCCAAAGACAACATCCTCGACCACATGGGCAGTACTGAGCTAGCGGCCAACTTGTTTCGCGCTACGCAGGCCGAAGACAAGCTGCGGCGCGAGAACATCCAAGGCAAACTCAAAGCCAACCAGGCGCACTTTGATGTCGGCCAGAAGGTGCGCCAAACCATTCGCGAAATTGGCGGCACCATGCCTGAGAACTTGCCGCCCGCAGAAGACATTGTGAAGATGGAACGGCGCGTACAAAAAACGGCTTTGCCCAAAAAATCGGGTAAGCCATGACCCGCCAATTTCAATACACCCGCCTGCAACACCAGTCCAATGCAGTGCAAAGCATTGCCGATGTGTTTACCGACGTGCACTTCTACCCCGCTGTGGGCAGCGAGATGAACCCGGTGTTCCGCCCGGCGGAGTCGGCAGCCGCCCTCAAAGCCAACATCGTGCGGCGGCGCACTGCCCATGGTGTTAGCGCGGGCGAGGTGCAAGTGCCCACCACGGCCACCCCAGCCTTGAATCTGGATGTGCTGATGGAAACCGGTACGGGCAAGACCTTTACCTTCATCGAGACCCTGCACAAGCTGCACCAGCAGCACCGGCTGTCCAAGTTCATCATCCTGGTGCCCAGTAACGCGATCCGGCAGGGCACGCTAAAGAGCCTGGCCAGTACGGCGGCGTTTTTTGCCAAGGAATATAGCAACCAGCACATCAACGTCTACAACTATTCCAGCCGCACGGTGCAGGGCTTCATCCACGGGGCGAATGCGGGCATCCATGTGCTGGTGGCCACCTACCAGTCGTTCAACAAGGACAAAAACGCCATCAACCAGCGCGGCGTGGAGGCCAATTTGTTTGGCCACGCCAAGAGCTATATGGAGGCGCTGGCCACGATTCGCCCGGTGCTGATCATTGACGAACCGCACCGCTTTGAGGGCAAGCAGACGCTGGAGTATTTGGGCCGCTTCAACCCGCTGTTCACGCTGCGCTTTGGGGCTACGTTCAAAGACAAAGGCAAAGACGACCTGAAATACAAAAATCTGATTTACACACTGGACAGCCTGGAGGCGTTTCGCCAGCGGCTGGTGAAGGGCATTGCGGTGGACACGGTGGGCAGTGCCGAGATGGATGCCTACGCGCTGTGCTTTAACGGCGTGGCGGGCAAGGGGGCCGAGCGGGTGGCGCAGGTGGGTTATCAAACCCCGGCGGGCAAGCATGCCACGACAGCGCTGGTGGCCAAAGACAACCTGGGGCTGAAGACGGGCATTGCGTATTTGCAAGCCTATGTGGTGGAGTCGGTAACGGCCAAAGAGGTGCTGTTTACCAATGGTTTTGCCTTGCCCCTGGGCGAGGCTTCGTCTTACGGCATGCTGGCCGACCAGATGCAGCGGCTGATTGTGGAGCGCAGCATCCAGAACCACTTCGAGCGGGAAGAGGCGCTGTTCAAGCTGGGCATCAAGTCGCTGAGCCTGTTTTTCATTGACGCGGTGGCCAAGTATTTGCCCGAGGGCCAGCAGCCTGCCGTGCTGCGCGATGTGTTTGAGGCGGTGTACCGGGTGGAACTGGCCAAGGCGCTGGCCCGGCCCCAGCTGGATGCCGCATACCGCAAATATCTGGAGCGCAGCGCGACCAACGTGTCGGCGGTGCACAAGGGCTACTTTGCCCGTTCGCACAGCGAGAAGGGCGAGGAAGAGGCCATTCAGCTGATTCTGCAAGAGAAGGAAAAACTGCTCTCGTTCGACACCGACCTGCGCTTCATCTTCTCGATGTGGGCGCTGCAAGAAGGCTGGGACAACCCCAACATTTTTACCCTGTGCAAGCTGGCCCCTAGCAACTCCAAGATCACCAAGCTGCAGCAAATTGGCCGGGGCTTGCGGCTGGCGGTGAACCAAAACCTGGAGCGCATCACCTCGGACGACCCTGCCTTCGCGGAGGTGAATGAGCTGGTGGTGGTGGTGCCTGCCACCGAGGGCGATTTTGTGGCCTCTATCCAGGCCGAGATTGCCGGGCACAGCGTGCTGCGCGTGGCCAAAGTGTTTGACGATGCGGTGTTGGCCGAGTTTGGCGTGGCCATGAGCACGCGGGTGGCTAACCGAGTGCTGGATGCGCTGGCCGAGCTGGGGGTGATTGCGCTTGACGACCTGAGCGGCAAAGCCACCATCACTATGGAGCGCAGCACGTACCAGGCCCAGCGCGAGCCGATTCTGGCGCGCATCCAGCGGGTGGAGGGGGCCAATGCGGCCAACATGTTGGATTACCTGGACCGGTACTTTGATGGCTATGGGCAGGTACGGCACAAGCCCGACCGGGCGGTCCCAAAGCTGACCGTAAACCCCAGCCAATTTACCCAATTCAAGCAGCTTTGGGACAACCTGAACCGCGATGCCGTAGTGCACTACGAGCTGGATACGGAACGGTTGGTCGAGAAAATTTTGGCGCGCATTGATACGTCTTTTGACGTGCGGCCTTTGACGCTGAACGTGACCCGCAGCCACCACGTACACAGCCCGCACCAGGTGGAAACCAGCCAGGCCAGCTACGCCATTGCCGCCCAGTCCATCTACACGCTGGCCGAATTTGTGCGCGAACTGGCCAATGCCACCAAGCTGAGCTACGCCACCGTTGCCAGTGTGCTGGCGCAGATGCCAGCGGCCAAATTTGACCTGGTGCGCCAGAACGAAAACCGGGCGCTGGCGGTGCTGAAAGACATCTTTGTATGGAGCATTTACGAGCTGATCATCAACGTGGTGCGCTACGAGCTGCGCGAAGTACGGATCAAAACCGCCCTGACCGATGCCACAGGCGCGCTGTTACAGACGATTCCTGCCGCGCTGTGTGGCAAAGAGATGCATGCATTGACCAATGCCGCCGTGGCGCGCAAGTCGCTGTTTGTCGAAGCGGTGATGCC
Source organism: Rhodoferax sp. LB1P47 (assembly GCF_056521445.1). Lineage (NCBI taxonomy): Bacteria > Pseudomonadati > Pseudomonadota > Betaproteobacteria > Burkholderiales > Comamonadaceae > Rhodoferax > Rhodoferax sp. LB1P47. The sequence goes on from NZ_JBWMAU010000014.1 coordinate 23,339, forward strand.
GGTAGACAGCCAGATTGAGCGCGACACGGTAGACGAATCGACTATCGACCGCGTGGCCGTATTTGCTAAGCTGCCCAAGATCAACATTCCCACGCCCGTGGGGCACTACAACCCCGACTTTGGCTACGCGCTGATGCACAAAGGCAGCGCCCAAGCGCTGTATCTGGTAGTGGAAACCAAGGGCTACGACCACCTGTCGGAGCTGGGGCAGAAAGAGGCCTTCAAAATCCAAAGCGCCAAGCGATTTTTTGAAGCGCTAAAGGCCCAAGGCGTGCCCGTAAGCTTTCAAACCAAGATCAACCACGAGTCGCTGGCGCAGGTGTTGGGTTCTATGGACGCAAGCAACGCACTACAGTAACTGTAGCTGCTAGCGTATATGGAATATGCGCCAGCGCCCTATTTGGCCCCCATCCGCCCCACCAGCCGGAATGCCACCACCATCGCCAGCACGCCAAAAATCGCCGTGCCGATGGCCGCCCCGGCCAATACGCCGACCGGGCCAAACTGCGAACCCCACCAGGCAAACGGTATCGTGCCCAGGGTGGAACGCGCCCAGTTGAAGCCGGTGGACCACAGCGGTTTGCCCAGGTTGTTGAACGCGGCGTTGGCCACAAACAGCGCCCCGGCAAAAAAGAAGCTGGCCGCCAGCCAGGTGCAGAACATGTGGATCAAATACGCCGCGTCACCGTGTGCGCTGAAGGCCCAGACCAGCGCGTTTTGGCCCAGCGCCAGCAGCAGCCAGGCGCTACCCACGGCGATCACCATGAACAGCAGGCTGTCGCGTAGGCCTTGGCGCACCCGGTCGAACTGGCCTGCGCCCAGGTTTTGCGCCAGGATCGGGCCCACCGCGCCGCTGAGCGCGTAAATCAGCCCAAACGCCACCGGGGTCACGCGGTCGATGATGGCCTGCCCGGCCACGGCGGACGCGCCAAACTGGGCGATGGAATGGGTGACGAACGCGGCGCTGACGGGGGTGGCCAGGTTGGTCAGCACGGCCGGGCCGGCCACCCCGGCCAGCAGCTTGGCATCCGTCCCCAGAGCCGCCTTGTCCAGCCGCCCCAGCAGACCGTGGCGCAGCACGCCGCGCAGGCCCACCGCCGCCAAAATGCTGCGCGACACCACCGACGTGGCCGCCGCGCCGTCCAGCCCCATGTGCAGGCCGAAGATCAAAATCGGGTCCAGCACGGCCGTCACTACGGCGGCCCCCAGCGTCACGGCCATCGCGCCGCGCGCGTCACCCACCGAGCGCATCAGGGCCGAGCAGGCCATGCCGATGCCCAGCAGCGGCAGCGAATGCACGGTGACGCTGAGGTAGCGCGCGGCCAGCCGCTCGGTCTCGCCGGTCGCACCCAGCGCCGCCAACAGCGGGTGCAAAAACGGCGCAGTGCCGCTGCCGATAAGGGCGGCCAGCAGCACCATCCAAAACAGGCTGGAGGTGGCCAGGCGCTTGGCATCCACCGCCCGGCCTGCGCCCACGGTGCGCGCCACCACGGCGGTAATGCCGATGGTCAGCCCGATGCACAGCGAGGTGTGGAAGAAGCCCACCACCCCGGCAAACCCCACCGCCGCCGCAATCGACTGTTGGCCCAGCTGGGAGATGTAGAACAGGTTGATCAAATCCACCACGAACACCGCCACCAGCCCGATGGCCGAGGTGGTGGACATCACCGCCACATGCCGAAACAAGGGGCCGGTAACAAAACGGGCGGGGGGCGAGGGGCGGGCGGGGGTGGTCATGGTGGGCGATGGTACAAGCCCCATTACTATCAAAAATATAGCTATTTACGCCCTCCAAACATGCGGAGAGTGACGATTTAATCCACTACTTCAATGGAGGGGGCGCTGCCGCATAATCAGGCCCCGCATCCGAAAGCACACTGTGAAGATCACCCCAACCCCCCTCACCGCCGCGCTCGCTGGGCTTTTTTCGGCCCTTGCATTGCCATTTCTCTGGGCGCGGTTCGGTGGTCCGGGCTCAGTGGACAGCATCGGTTTGGTGGTGGCATTCCTGCTCGCAGTCGCCCTGCCCGCGCACGCCTTGGTGCTTGGTTTCGGCCGCAATCCAGCGCCCAACACCCGAACCCTGGACACGGCGTTGCTGAAGCGCGTGGGCGCCTGGCTGGTGGCGGTGGCCGCAACCGTGGCGGTGGCCGAGATGTGGAAGACGTTCTGATTGGGGCCCGCCACGGCGACGCTTCACACCGCTGATTCGCCGCCAGGCGGTACCGGCAGCCCATGCGCCACCCGCAGGCACATCTGCAACACCTTGGTGGCCCGTGACGGCTCGGGCGTGCGCCGCACGATGCCCAGAAACCGGCAGTCGTAGCGGAACAGCTCGGGCTGCACCGCCCGCATCTGCCCTTTTTGCACAAACCTTTCCGCGTAGTGGTCGGGTAAAAATCCCAGGTAGTGGCCACTCAGGATCAGCGTGGCGATCGACTCCTGGTCGAAGCCGGTGGCGGTGCGGGGCAGGCGCACCCGCTGGGTGATTTCCATATTCGGCGAGTGGTAGCCCAGCCCGGCAAACGGGTAGCCGCGCAGGCCATCCCAGTCCAACGCAGCCGCTGCGTGCACGGCGTGCTGGGCCCCGCCGTAGAGCAGCATGGTCTCGCCAAACAGGTCGTCGTAGACCAGGCTGTCGGATGTGCGGTGGCCGGGGATCACGCCCACCTGGAACTGGCCGTCGAGGATGCCGCGCTCTATCGTCTGGATGGGCGCCACGTGCAGGCACAGCCGCACGTCCGGGGCCTGCGCGGCAAACTGGGCGATGGCGGCACTGATGCGGGCATGCGGATTGCTGGCGGTCTGGTCGAACACTGCCAGGTGCAGCTCGCCACCCATGCGCTGGTGCAGTGCATCCACGCTGGCGCGAAACGCCTCGGCCCCGGCCAGCAGGCGCAGGGTCTCAGAATAGATCTGCTGGCCCTCGGGCGTCAGCGCAAAGCCGCTGCGGCCGCGTCGGCACAGGGTCAGGCCGAGGCGGGTTTCCAGGTCTTTGACGTGGCGGCTGACGGTAGAGGTGCCGATGTTCAGCTCCAGCTCGGCGGCGGCCATGCCCCCGCACTCGACCACGCTTTTGAACACCCGCAGCAGGCGGATGTCCATGTCGGTGAGTTGCCCCAGCACCGCTTTGTTCTTTACTTGCATATGTTGCTAACTGAAGAGTGGTATTTAACTCTTTATGAGAGTAACAGGGGCGGCAAGAATGCGCGATCACCTACCCCATCGGAGCCCCCATGAACATGACCGACAGCCAGCAACTCAGCCCCCGTCCCCGCACCGATGCCGCCTGGCTGGCCGCGCACTGGATGCCCTACACCGGCAACCGCAACTTCTTGGCCGACCCGCGCATCATCACTGCGGCCAAGGGCTGCTACTACACCGACATCGACGGCCGCCAGATTCTGGACGGTCTGTCGGGCCTGTGGTGTTCCGGCCTGGGCCATGGCCGCGCCGAACTCACGGCCGCCGCCGCCCGCCAGATGGCCACGCTGGACTACGCGCCCGCGTTCCAGTTTGGCCACCCGCTGTCGTTCGAGCTGGCCAACAAGCTGGTCGAATTAACCCCGGATGGTCTGGACCACGTGTTCTTCACCGGCTCGGGCTCCGAAGCCGCCGACACCTCGCTGAAGATGGCGCGCGCCTACTGGCGCACCAAGGGCCAGGCCAGCAAAACCCGTTTCATTGGCCGCGAAAAGGGCTACCACGGCGTGGGCTTTGGCGGCATTTCGGTGGGCGGTATCGGCGCCAACCGCAAGATGTTCGGCGAAGCCTTGCAGGCCGACCACCTGCCGCATACCCAGCTTAAAAGCAACGCCTTCTCGCGCGGCATGCCCAAGACCGGCGTGGAACTGGCCGACGAACTGCTGAACTTGATTACGCTGCACGATGCCAGCAATATCGCGGCGGTGATCGTCGAACCCCTATCCGGCTCGGCCGGTGTAGTGGTGCCGCCGGTGGGCTATTTGCAGCGCCTGCGCGAGATTTGCACCGCGCACAACATCCTGCTGATTTTTGACGAGGTGATCACCGGCTTTGGCCGCATGGGCGCGATGAGCGGTGCCGAGGCCTTTGGCGTCACGCCCGACATCCTGAACGTGGCCAAGCAGATCACCAACGGTGCCCAGCCCATGGGCGCGGTGCTGGTCGGCAAAGAAATCTACGACACCTTCATGCACGCCGGTGCGCCCGACTACCTGCTGGAATTTGCCCACGGCTACACCTACTCGGCCCACCCGGTGGCCTGCGCCGTGGCCCTGGCGACTCTGGACATTTTGGTGAAAGAAGATATGCCCCAGCGCGTGCGCGCCATCGCCCCGCATTTCGAGAGCGCGGTCCATAGCCTGCAAGGCGCCAAGCACGTCACCGACATCCGCAACTACGGCCTGGCCAGCGGCATCACCCTGGCCGCCTACCCCGGCGAACCGGCACGCCGCCCGTACGAGGTGGCGATGGCGATGTGGAAAAAGGGCTTCTACGTGCGCTACGGCGCCGACACCATCCAGATGGCCCCGCCGTTTGTCATCAGCGCTGCGGAGATCGACAGCATGGTGAATGCGCTGGGCGAGACGCTGAACGCGAATTGATGCCTGAAAATAGGAAGTGAAATAGGCTGCCTGTGCTTATAGAGTAAGCGCAGGCAGCTATTTATTTTGTAGCTTTTACAACGGCAGGCTTGCGCACCCGTTTGGCCGTAACGGGACCAGCGGGCACGGGGGTCAGGCGCGAAAAAATCGGCCCCTGCACGTCGCCCAGTACCGGCAGCGGGGCAAAGGCAATGGCTTCGGCCTCGGCCTCGGGCAGGCCAAAGCCGGTCAGCACGCAGCGCATCATCTGCTCGGGGTGGTGGTCGTGGGTGGGCTCGGTCAGCATGGTCTCGATACCGAAAAAGATGGTGCCCAGCACCACGTCGCGGGCCACCCGCACGTTGTCGATCTTCAGGCGCTGCTGGGCGATGGCCTCCAGCAAATCGCGGTTCAGGTACACGTCGATCAACTGCCCGCGCGCCGCCACACGGGTGCCTACGCGGGTGATGAAAGCCCCCCACAACGGATAGCGCATGGCGGTTTGCATGTACAGCCGCGAACCCGCCGAAAAGCGCGCCACCGGGTCACTGAACTGCTGCACCACCGGGTCCACCACCTGCAGAATTTCATCGCTCATGCCGCTGGCCACGGCCAGCAGCAGCTCCGAGGTGGTGCGGAAATAGTTGTAGAAGGTGCCGCGCGACACCTGGGCGGCGGCAATGAAATCTTCAATGGCCGCAGTGTCGGGCCCCTTTTCGGCCAGCACCGTCAGCGCGCTCTCGATCAGCCGCAGCCGCGTGGCCTCGCGCCGCTGTGCACCTACCCGCACACGGTGGTCTTCCACCCCTGGTTTCTCTTCCGCTTTGTTCATGGGCCAAGGTTACACGACCCGTCTCCGCCCTTGCTGCGCGCCTGAGAGTGGGTGAAAACCCCTATCAAATTGCTCAACTCGTCATATTGACGATATGTTTAATTTAAACAAAAATCCAGCCATCGCTAACCCACCACGATCTGGAGACCCCCATGAAACTATTCCGCCACGGCCCCGCAGGCCAAGAGAAACCCGGCGCGGTCGGTGCCGACGGCCAACTGCGCGACCTGTCGCTGCTGGTGCCCGACCTGACCCCCGAGTGGCTGGCCCCCGAGCGCTTGCAGGCGCTGGCTGCCATCGACCTGGAACGCATGCCCCTGGTGGCAGCGGGCGCACGCATCGGCTGCCCGGTGAGCGGCGTGCGGCAGTTCGTCGCCATTGGCCTGAACTACCGCAAGCACGCGCTCGAATCCGGCCATGACATCCCGAAAGAACCGGTGGTATTCACCAAGGCGCTGACCTCGCTGGCCGGCCCGAACGACGACGTGACCCTGCCCGAAGGCTCGGTGGCGGGCGACTGGGAGATTGAGCTCGGCATCGTCATCGGCAGCGTGGTGCGCCAGGTGCCGGTGGACCAGGCCCTGGCCCACGTGGCGGGCTACGTGCTGGCCAACGACGTGTCCGAGCGCGACTGGCAGATCAAGCGCAACGGCCAATGGGGCAAGGGCAAGAGCTTTGATGGCTTTGGCCCCATCGGCCCCTGGTTGGTCACCGCCGACGAGCTGCCCGACCCGCAAACCATTCCGCTGGAACTGCGCGTCAACGGCGAAGTGCGCCAGCGCAGCAACACCGCCGACATGATTTTTAACGTGGCCGAAGTGGTGTCCTACCTCAGCCAGTTCATGACCCTGCTGCCGGGCGACGTGGTGATTACCGGCACTCCCGAAGGCGTGGGCCTGGGCATGAAGCCGCCCCAATTTCTGGCGCGCGGCGACGTGATGACCCTGTCGGCCGGCGTGCTCGGCACCCAGCGCCAACAGGTGCGCTAAACCGCCCAATCCCTCTGTGAAAAATGCCGCCCGCAGAGGCGGTGGGGACAGCCACGTTCAAAAATAGTTGGAGACAAAGATGACGGACTTTCTCGCCGTACATTCGGTGCACGAATTCGTGTTCAGCGTGCCCGATCTGGCGCAGGCGCGGCACTTCTACACCCGCTTTGGGCTGGAGGTGCGCGATGAGGGTGTGGGCCTGGCGCTGTACACCCAGGGCCACCCGCACCGCTGGGCGCGCATTCTGCCCGGCACCTCCAAGCGCTTGCTGTGGGTCAGTTACGGCATCTATGCGGCCGACCAAGCGCGCTTCGAGCAGCATCTGGCTGCGCTGGAGATCCCCCGCATTGCGCCCTGCGAAGGGGAAGGCGGTGTGTGGATAGCAGGCCCGGACCAGTTGCCGCTGCAGATCGTGGTGGCCGAGAAGTCTTCGCCCTCTGCTCCCGTGCCCCGGGTACTCCCGCCGGAAACCGGTGCCGCAGGCCGTGCGCCCAACCGCAGCGCCATCCAGCCGATTGCGCCGCTGCACCTGTCGCACATCCTGATGTTCAGCGCCAACGTGCGGGAGGCCGTGCAGTTCTATACCAAGGTGCTGGGCCTCCGCCTGTCCGACAGCTCGGGGCCGGTCATCGGCTTTATGCACAGCCCGCACGGCAGCGACCACCACCTGATAGCGCTGGCGCTGTCCGGCGGCGGTGGGTTGCACCACAGCAGCTGGACGGTGCCGTCGCTGGATGCCGTAGGCCTGGGCGCGCAGCAAATGGCGCAGGCCGGTTACGCGCAGGGCTGGGGCCTGGGCCGCCACGTGCTGGGCTCCAACTATTTCCGCTACGTGCGCGACCCCTGGGGCAGCTATGCCGAGTACTCGTTCGATATCGACTACATCCCGGCGGGCATGGAATGGCCTAGCGCCGACCACCCCATCGAGGACTCGCTCTACACCTGGGGCCCGCCGCCGCCCGACGACTTTGTGACCAACTTTGAACTGACAGCCTAAACGCCTGTATTCCCTCCCGGAGACCCACCATGCAAACAGACATTCCTCTTTACGACGTTGTGCAGATCGGCTACGGCCCGGTCAGCGAAATCATGGCCTTGGCGCTGGCCCGCCAAGGCCGCAGCGTGGCCGTGTTCGAGCGCTGGCGCGAACGCTTCAGCCTGCCACGCGCGGTGTGCATCGACCACGAGCTGTACCGTGTGCTGTCCGCCCTGGGCATGGGTGCGGATTTACCGGCGGTGAGCCACGCCGGGCCGATGTACCGCTGGTTCAACGCCGACTGGAAAGAGCTGCTGGCCATCGACTGGGAATCCGAGTCCATTTCCGGCGGCCCCGAGGTCAACTTCATCCACCAGCCCACGCTGGAAAAAATGTTTGAAGACGTAGTGGCGGCTTGCCCGAATGTGGAGGTCAACCTGGGCTGGGAAGCCGTTGAAGCCATCCAGACCGCCGACTACGTGGAACTGACGGTGCGCGATATGGAAACCGACGCACGCCGCACCGTGCGCGCCAAGTACCTGATCGGTGCCGATGGTGCCAACAGCCTGGTACGCCAGGCCATCGGCGCCACCCAGGAAGACCGGGGTTTCGAGGCCGACTGGCTGGTGATCGACGTGCTGCCGCACGAGGGCGTGGTGCTGGATATACCGCCCGCCGCCCAGTACTGCAACCCGCTGCGCCCCACCACCATCGTGCCTGCCGGCGTAAAGGATGGCCGCTACTTCCGCCGCTGGGAATTCATGCGCCTGCCCGGCGAAAAACGTGAAGACCTAGAGCTGGAAAGCCGCGCCTGGGAACTGCTGGCCCCCTGGGTGCAGCCCGAGCAGGCCAGCATCGTGCGCCACAAGGTCTACACCTTCCGCTCGCTGCTGGCCAACACCTGGCGCAAGGGCCGCATGCTGATTGCGGGCGATGCCGCCCACGTGATGCCGCCTTTCATGGGCCAGGGCATGTGCGCCGGGCTGCGTGACGACTGGAACCTGGCCTGGAAGCTGAACCTGGTGCTGGACGGCAAGGCCAGCGACACCCTGCTGGACACCTACCAGCCCGAGCGCCGCCCGCACGTCAGCGACGTGATCGATTTGTCGATGTACCTGGGCAAGGTGATCTGCATCCCCGACCCGGTCCAAGCCGCCGAGCGCGATGCTGCTTTTTTCAGCGGCCAGGCCGCGCCGCCGCCGCCATTTCCCAGCCTCACGGCGGGCATCCTGCGCCACGGTGCGGATGGCACGCTGCGGGCACCCGCAGGCCTGCTCAGCCCCCACGGCACGGTGCGCCGGGGCGCGCAGCAAGGCCGGTTTGACGCGGTGGTGGGCTTGGGCTTTGTGCTCATCTCCACCGTGGAGATCACTTTGGGCGCGGCACAAAGCCGGTTTCTGGAGGCCCTGGGGGCCCGGCGCGTGGTCATCACCGCCGACGGCGCGGCACCCGGCAGCTGGGCCGACCTGGACCACAAGTTTTTGCCCTATATGGCGCAGCACGGCATCACCGCCATGCTGGTGCGGCCCGACTTTTACCTGTACGGCGCAGCCGCGCAGGCCGATGACACCAACGCCCTGGTGGACGACCTGGCCGCCGACCTTCGACACCACGGTGTCCATTCCCTCTAACCCCGGAGCTACCACCATGACCGCTGCAACCCTCACGCCTTCCACGGCCACACCGTCCCGCTGGGACACCCGTTACGAATGGAAAGCCGTCACCCTGCTGTGCCTGGGCTTTGGCCTGGTCGGCATCGACCGCTTTATGCTCCTGCCGCTGTTCCCGGTGATCTCGCAAGAGCTCAACCTCAACTACCAAGACCTGGGGCAGATCACCGGTGTGCTGTCCATCGCCTGGGGCCTGGCCTCGATCTTCATGGGCAACCTGTCCGACCGGCTGGGCCACCGCAAGGTGTTGATTCCGGCGGTCATCGTGTTCTCGCTGCTGGCGGGCTTTAGCGGCCTGGCCACGGGGGTCGTCAGCATGATGGCCATCCGCGCGTTGATGGGCCTGGCCGAAGGCGCCTTTACCCCCGTCAGCATCGTGGCCACGCTGGACGCGTCCAAGCCCTCGCGCCAGGGCCGCAACATCGGCATCCAGCAAATGGCACTGCCCTTGTTTGGCTTAGGCATCGCCCCGGTGCTGGTCACGCAGTTGCTCAAGGTGGTGGAATGGCACTGGATTTTTGCCCTGGTGTCCCTGCCCGGCTTGCTCATCGCCTACCTGCTGTACCGCGTGCTGCGCAACACCCCGCCCGCTGTGGCCGCGCTGCACACTGCCACCCACGATGCCTCGGCGCACAAGTGGAGCGACGTGTTCCAGTACCGCAACATCCCCTTGAACATGCTGGGCATGCTGTGCTGGCTGACCTGCCTGGTGGTGCTCAGCGCCTTGCTGCCCAGCTACCTGATCGACTACCTGCACCTGAGCCTGGAGCAAATGGGTTTGGTGTTGTCGGCCATCGGCTTTGGCGGCACGCTGGGCACGCTGGTGATGCCGGCTTTGTCCGACCGCCTGGGCCGCAAGCCGGTGATGGTGATGTCCGTCATCGGCGCGGGCATCGGCTTGGTCTGGTTGATGCACACCGGGGCCGAGCCCTACCGCCTGTTTGGCAGCCTGTTTACCACGCTGTTCTTTGTGTTCAGCATGATCTGCCTGACCGTTGGCCCCATCAGCGCCGAGTCGGTACCCGCCAAGCTGATGACCACCGCCTCCGGCATCGTGGTGGGCACCGGCGAGATTTTTGGCGGCGGCGTGGCCCCGGTGATTGCCGGCTACGTGGCCCAGCATTACGGTATCCAGTACATCTTGCACCTCGCCGCCGTGGCCCTGGTGCTGGGATTCATCGTCGTCTTGTTTTTGCAAGAAACCGCCCCTTCGAAAAGGTGAACACCCCCAGGCTTGCCCACTGCGTGTGGCAGCGCCAACCCCCTTGCAGGGGGCAACAGCAGCAGCCCGGCAAAGCCGGTTCTGCGCTGTTCGCGAAGGGACATCGCTGCGCTTGCCTTGGCGTTGCCCATTTGACTGATCTGTTATTTTTAAGAGCGTTCACCATGCACAACCTCTCTTACAACCCCTCCCGCCGTGCCGCCATTGGCCAATTTTCTGCCGCCCTGGCCCTGGGCATCACCGGGTCTGCCAAGGCCGCAGACACCGCCGCCAGCCCCTGCGCCTGCGGCCTGATCGACGCGCATTCGCACTACCTGCCGCCGTTCTATGCGCAGGCGCTGGCCGACGCGGGCCTGGTCACGCTGGACGGCGGCTTTCCGGTGCCGCCGTGGTCCGAAGACAAGGCCTTGGCGCACATGGACCGGCATGGCATCGACACCTCGATGCTGTCGGTCTCGTCCCCCACCGTGGGTTTTTTGAAGGACGGCCTGGCGCGCCAGCGGCTGGCCCGCGCGCTGAATACCTTTGCCGCCGAGCTGGTGCAGCGCACGCCTAACCGCTTTGGCGCGTTTGCCACCTTGCCGCTGCCCGATGTGGCCGCCTCGCTGGACGAGATGGGCTACGCGCTGGATGTGCTGAAGCTGGACGGCGTGGTGATGGAAACCAATGTGCATGGCATCTACCTGGGCGATACCCGACTGGACCCGCTGTTTGCCGAGTTGCACCGCCGCCGCGCCACGCTGTTTTTGCACCCCACCTCGCCGCCGTGCTTCGAGGCCGTGGGGCTGGGCCGGCCCGCGCCGATTTTCGAGTTTCCGCTGGACACGGCGCGCACGGTGACGGACCTGGTGTTTGCCGGCACGCTCACCCGCTACCCCGACATCCGCATCATCATCCCGCACGCGGGCGGGGCGCTGTCGGCGGTGGCGGAGCGGATTGCCGGGTTTTCGACCCTGCCGTTTCTCCCGCAGCGCCCGGCTGGGGGCGCGGACGAGGTGCGCCGGGTGCTGGCCGCGCTGTACTACGACCTGGCCGGATCGGCCAGCGACGGTGCTATCGAGCGGCTGCGGCGGCTCACCTCGCTAACCCACGTGCTGTTTGGCAGCGACTTTCCGTTTACCCCGGCGGCGGGCATCGCGGCCAATGTGGCGGCTTTTCGCCAGCTCGGCGGCCTGACCACGGCAGAACACGAGGGCATGGCCCGGGGCAATGCCCTGCAGCTGTTTCCCCGGCTGGCGGCAGCGTAGCCACCGTCTCGTGTTTGGCGCCTGGGTATATTTTTTGATAGCTGCTTGTGCAGGTGGAATAAGCGCAATATGCCGATTTGACCCCTTAAATCAAGGCGCCACCACCAGCTCCTTCGTGCGCTCCTGCCGCACCACCCACAGCCCGAAAGCAATCACAATCGCCCCGCCCAGCAGCGTGCGCTGGTCGGGCGCGGTGTGCCACAGTAGGCCGTCCAGCGCCACGCCCCAGGCCAGCGCGGTGTATTCAAACGGGGCCACCACGGCGGCCTGCCCGTAGCGAAACGCCTGGGTAATGGCCAGCTGCCCCACAAAGCCGCTGACCGCAATCACGCCCAACACGGGCCCATCCGCCGGCAGCACCGCCACCCACTGCGGCCAGGCCAGTACCCCAGCCCCCACCGCCAGCCCGCTGGTGCCCCAAAACACCAGGGCGGCGCTGGAATCGGTGCGGCTCAGCACCCGGCTGGTGACGGACGACACCGCGTAACACACCGCCGAGCCCAGCACCGCCAGCGCGCCCAGCGACAAAAACGCCCCCTGGTCGGGCCGCAGCGCCACCACCACGCCGCACAGCCCGCCCGCCAGCGCCCACCAGTGGCGCGGCCGCACGCGCTCTTGCAGCACCGGAATCGACAGCACCGTGATCAGCAGCGGGGCGATGAAAAAGATGGTGTAGGCCTCGGCCAGCCCCAGTGTGCGCAGCGCCGTCACAAACAGCGCCAGCATGGCCACGCCGATCACCATGCGCAGCAGATGCAGCGGCCAGCGTATCTTCAGCAGGCTGGGCAGCTCCTTGCGCCACAGCACATACAGGACCACCAGCGGCAGCGCCACCCACCCGCGCAGCGACGCCACCTGCAAGGGCGGGTAGTGGTGGCTCAGGGTTTTCAGGGCCGCATCCATCACCGAGAACGCGCCCACGGCAATCACCATGGCCAGAATGCCGCGCAGATTGGCGGCCGAAGTTGTGGAAGGCAAGCGGGAGACTCCGAAAAAAGAAGGCATGTGCTGAAATCGCCTTCGTTTATAGCCCGCTTGAAAGCCCCCCATGCCCATCTGGAAGAAACCTTTCACCCTTGAGATCTGCACCGCCGGTGCCGCCGACACCGCCATCGCCCACCTGGGCATCGAATTTTTGGAAATCGGCGACGACTTTGTGCGCGCCCGCGTGCCGGTAGACGCACGCACCCGCCAGCCCTACGGCCTGCTGCACGGCGGCGTCAGCGTGGTGCTGGCCGAAACCCTGGGCTCCATCGGTGCCATGTACGCCGCCCCCGAGGGCCACAAAGCCGTAGGCCTGGACATCAACGCCAACCACCTGCGCGGCGTGACCAGCGGCTGGGTCACCGGCACCGCCCGCCCGGTCCACATCGGCCGCACCACCCAGGTGTGGGCCATCGACATGGTGGACGACGCGGGCAATTTGACCTGCGTATCGCGTATCACCATGGCGATACTGGCGCCGAAATAGGCTCACCCCCAGGCTGCGCTGCGCTACGCCAACCCCCTTGCAGGGGGCAACACCAGCAGCCTGGCGGAGCCAGTTCTGCGGTGTTTCTGGACGGCTTGCGTTCTGCCTGTGAGCGGGTGTGAGTAGTTGAATCTGTGGAGCAAAATAGGCCCTCAGCGCATATTCCACCGGCATAAGCAGCTCTCTTTTTATACCTCCCACCGCGCCCTCTTTGCATATGCCCCCCCTGCCCACCACCGACGGGCCCCGCATCCTCCTCCTGTGGCTGTGCGGTGTGGCGGCGGCCATGCAGTTCGCCAAAATCGCCTTTTTGTTCCAGCCGCTGCAAGCGCACTACGCCGTGGGCGCGGCGCAGGCGGGGCTGCTGCTGTCTACCGTGGGCATGGTCGGGCTGGTGCTGGGGGTCACGGCGGGGCTATGCGCCCCGGCCATAGGCTACCGGCGCTTGCTGCTGGGGGGCATGGGGCTGGGCGTGGCGGTGTCGCTGGTGCAGTCGCTGCTGCCGCCGTTTGGGCTGTTCTGGGCCACGCGGGTACTGGAGGGCGCGTCGCACCTGGCGGTGGTGGTGGCCGCGCCCACGCTGATGCTGGCCCACTGCGCGCCCCGGCACCGGTCCATCGCGATGGGCCTGTGGAGCACGTTTTTCGGTGTGGCGTTTGCGCTGACGGCGGCGGGCGGGGACTGGGTGCTGGCCCGGTTCGGCGTGGCCGGTGTGCTGGGCGGCCATGCGGCGGCGCTGGCGCTGGTCGGCATCGCCACCCTGCTGTGGGTGCACGCCGATGCAACCGTTGCCGCACCCTGGCCGCTGCTGGCCACCCTGCCCCGCCGCCACCTGGACATCTACCGCCACGGGGCCACGGCATTGCCCGGGGCCTGCTTTTTCTTCTACACCCTGGGCGGGGTGGCGCTGCTGACTTTTCTGCCGCTGTTTGCCAAGGCCGACCGGGCCTGGCTGGCGGTGCTGCTGCCGCTGGTCAATATTGCAGGCACATTCACTGCGGGCTGGCTGGCGCAGACACGCATGCCCCCCGCGCGGCTGGTGCGCGTGGCCTTTGCGGGCGTGGCCTGCGCCGGGCTGCTGCTGGGGGCCAGCCTGTTCACCGGGCTGGGCTTTGCGCCTGCGGCCCTGCTGCTGGTGGCGACGGTTGGGCTAGCGGGCGGCGCGTCCTTCGCGCTGATCCCGCAGCTCAACGACGCGCCCCACAACCAAGCCCGCGCCAACGGTGCCGTGGCACAACTGGGCAACCTGGGCGCCACCCTCGGCCCGCCCCTGTTCGCCAGCCTGATTGCGCTGGGCGGCGGCGCGGGGCTGGTGCTGCCGGTGCTGGTGTGCGGGGTGGCGGGTTTAAGCTTGGCCAGCTGGGGCTTGCGCCAGCGGTAATTAACTTCCACCACATCCCCATGCTGCACCTCCACTACGCCCCCAGTACCGCCGCGATGGCCCCGCACATCCTGCTGGAAGACATCGGCCTGCCGTTTGCACTGCTGCGGGTAGACACCAGCGCCGGTGCGCACAAAGCCCCCGACTACCTGCGCCTGAACCCCAACGGCCTGGTCCCGGTGCTGACCGACGGTGACCTGGTGCTGTTCGAGTCCGCCGCCATCTGCCTGCACCTGTGCGACACGCACCCGCAGGCAGGCCTGGCCCCGGCGCTAGGCACGGCGGAGCGCGCCCATTTCTACAAGTGGCTGGTGTGGATGACCAACACCCTGCAAACCACGCTGATCGCCTACTTCTACCCGCACCGCTGGGTGAACCCCGGCAACACCGCCGGTGCGGCCGAAGTGCAGGCCCAGGCCGAGCTGCGGGTGGGCGGCCTGCTGGCCCAGCTGGATGCCGAGCTAGCCCGCCACGGCGGTCCCTGGCTGCTGGGCCACACCTATTCCGCGCTGGATGCCTACGCCCTGATGCTGTGCCGCTGGACCCGCAACTTCACCAGCGCCCCGGCCCGCAGCTACCCGCACCTGGGGCCGTATCTGCAAACAGTGCTGGCCCGCCCGGCGGTGCAGCGGGTGTTTGCTACGGAGGGGTTGGCTCAGCCTTGGGTGTGAATGGGTTTAGATGAAAAGTGGCTCTAGCGCATATAGAACCTTCGTAGGTAGCTATGAAAATAATAGTGTTTCGTGCAGCCCTCTTGTGAAGGAACACTACCGCCGCGTGGGTGTGGCGACGCTTCACCGGGCTATAGTGGTTCGGCGCTTTGTCTGCGGGGTTTGTCGGAATTTTTAACCCTGTATAAAAACTGAATCGCCTTACGGAAAACAAGTCTGTTAGTCACTTTCACGAAATGTTGATGAATTACTTAAGCCCCAGTGTTTTAGGTGTATGTCGCTAGACGTCATGAAGCCGCGCCCGATACCGACTGAGTACCAAGCCGTTGCGGAATGGCTGTTGCCTCAGCTGGATCCGTGGCGCAAGCTGACTATTGCGATCGATGGCGTTGGCCATGCCGGAAAATCTAGCCTAGCCCGGTTTCTGGCCTGGCAGTCTGGTATGCCTGTAATCGAGACGGACTTTGCACTAGTCGAAGGCGACACGCGATGTGGGGAAAGTGGCTTGCTTTTGCCCGCGCACGACGGCGCGCTTCTTCGAAGGCTGATTGAACATCGCCATACACTCAGCCGCCCCGTTCTGGTCGAAGGTATCTTCGTCTTACGGCAGCTTGATTCAATTGGCATCCATCCAGACCTGCTAATCGAAATGCGAGCCGTAGGTAGAGAGAGCGGTAGCTGGAAGCGGGCGTTCGATGAATATCAAAAAGCGTATCCGAGGACGGCTACTCCGGATTTTGTGGTCACAAGGAACCGGGATGACGATTGATAGGCCGTGAAACACGGATGCGCAGCGGCATGGCGCCGGTCAACTGCGACGTTTCTTGCCAGGCCAGTTCCCACGCATCTGATTCTTACGGGGAATTGAGCACAGCGCAGAAACTATCTTCGGATAAAAAGCACCTCTGACGCAGTATCCACCTGCGCTGGCAGCGACCTAAACAATAGCTACTGTGTTTAATCACAGTTTGCAGCTATAGTTCCCGCATGGCAAAAGACAAAACCATCTACACCTGCAACGAATGCGGCGGCACCTGCCCCAAATGGCTGGGCAAGTGCCCGCACTGCCAGGCTTGGAACACGCTGATTGAGTCCGTCGCCGAGCCGGTGGCATCGACCAAGAACAACCGCTTCGCCGCGCTGGCCAAAACCGCCGAGGTGGTGGCCCTGGCCGACATCGAAGCGACGGATATGGACCGCACCCCGACCGGGCTGGACGAGCTGGACCGGGTGTTGGGCGGTGGCATTGTGGAGGGCGGCGTGGTGCTGATCGGCGGTGACCCCGGCATCGGCAAATCCACGCTGCTGTTGCAGGCGCTAGACGCGTTGCAACGCTCCGGCCAGAAGACGCTGTATGTGACCGGCGAGGAGAGCGGGGCGCAGGTGGCGCTGCGCTCGCGCCGGCTGGGCATTGTCAACAGCCAGGTGCAGGTGCTGGCCGAAATCCAGCTGGAAAAAATCCTCAGCACGCTGCAAAAGCACCAGCCCGACATCGCGGTGATCGACTCGATCCAAACCGTGTACTCCGACCAGCTCACCTCGGCCCCCGGCTCGGTAGCGCAGGTGCGCGAATGTGCGGCGCACCTGACGCGCGCGGCCAAGGCCAGCGGCGTGGCCATCGTGCTGGTGGGCCACGTGACGAAGGAGGGCGCACTGGCCGGGCCGCGTGTGCTGGAGCACATGGTGGACACGGTGCTGTACTTCGAGGGCGACACGCACAGCAGCTTCCGGCTGGTGCGGGCCATCAAAAACCGCTTTGGCGCAGTCAACGAGATAGGCGTCTTCGCCATGACCGAGCATGGCTTGAAAGGCGTAAGCAACCCCAGCGCCATCTTTTTGAGCCAGCACCCCGAGCCGGTGCCCGGCAGCTGCGTGATGGTGACTCTGGAGGGCACGCGCCCGCTGCTGGTGGAGATCCAGGCGCTGGTCGATAGCGGCGGGCCGTCGCCCCGGCGTTTGAGCGTGGGCCTGGACAAAGACCGTTTGGCCATGCTGCTGGCCGTGCTGCACCGCCACGCGGGCATTGCCTGCATGGACCAAGACGTGTTCGTCAACGCCGTGGGCGGCGTGCGCATCAGCGAACCGGCGGCGGATTTGGCGGTGCTGCTGGCCATCACCTCCAGCCTGCGCGGCAAGCCGCTGCCCAAGGGCTTCATCGCCTTTGGCGAGGTGGGGCTGGCCGGGGAAGTGCGCCCTGCCCCGCGCGGCCAGGAGCGCCTGAAAGAAGCCGCCAAGCTGGGCTTCAGCGTGGCCATCGTGCCCAAGGCGAATGCACCGAAGAAGCCCATCGAAGGCCTGACCATCCACGCGGTGGAGCGGGTCGAGCAGGCCATGGAAGTGGTGCGCGGGTTGGGTTAACCCCCCCTTCCCGAGGCTGCGAAAATACCCCGCATGCAATTTCAAAAAATCCTGGTTCCGGTGGGCGTTATCGCCCTGGTGGTGGTGGCGTACCGCGAATATTCTTGGGCCGGTGCGGCCATGGCGCTGAGCCTGTTGGTCACCTGGATCCTGCTGCATTTCAGCCGCATGCTGCAAGTGATGAAGCGGGCGGCCAATCGGCCCATCGGCACGGTGGCCAGCGCGGTGATGCTCAACGCCAAGCTGCGCCCCGGCGTGACCCTGCTGCACGTGGTGGCCATGACCAAAGCCCTGGGCGCGCTGCAATCCCCCAAAGACACCCAGCCCGAGCTGTACCGCTGGACCGATGCCAGCGCCTCGCACGTGACCTGTGAATTCAAGGGCGGCAAGCTGGTGCAGTGGAGCCTGTTGCGCCCCACGCAAGACGACGCCGAGCCGCCTGCTGCAGCCCCCGGCGCGGTGTAAGCAGCCCGTAAAATTAGACTCCCCCCGTACAAACCCCTTAGGAAACGCCATGTCCCCGCTACCCCCTTCGATGTCTGACCGCGACGGCAAAATCTGGATGGACGGCCAGATGGTCGAGTGGCGCGATGCCAAGATCCATGTGCTGACGCACACCCTGCACTACGGCTGCGGCGCGTTTGAGGGCGTGCGGGCCTACAACACGGTCAACGGCCCGGCCATCTTCCGCCTGCAAGAGCACACCGAGCGCCTGTTCAACAGCGCCAAGATCCTGCGCATGCAGATCCCGTTTACGCAAGCGGAAGTGAATGACGCCCAGTGCGCCGTGATCCGCGAAAACAAGCTGGAATCCGGCTACCTGCGCCCGCTGACCTGGATTGGCGACAAAAAGCTGGGGGTTTCGCCCAAGGGCAACAGCATCCACCTTATGGTTGCCGCCTGGCCTTGGGGTGCGTATTTGGGCGAAGAAGGCATGCAGCGCGGCATCCGCGTGAAGATTTCCAGCTACACCCGCCACCACGTCAACATCACCATGACCCAGGCCAAGGCGGTGAGCAATTACACCAACTCCATCCTGGCCAACATGGAAGCTACCGACGACGGCTACGACGAAGCCATGCTGCTGGATGCGAATGGCTTTGTGAGCGAAGGCGCGGGCGAAAACCTGTTTGTGGTCAAGGGCGGCGTGGTCTACACCCCCGATTTATCCGCCGGTGCGCTCAACGGCATCACCCGCAACACCGTGTTCCACATCTGCAAAGATTTGGGCCTGGAAGTGGTGCAAAAGCGCATCACCCGCGACGAGGTCTACATCGCCGATGAAGCCTTCTTCACCGGCACCGCCGCCGAAGTCACGCCGATTCGCGAACTCGACCGCATCGAACTCGGCCGCGACGACTATGTGGGCCGCCGTGGCCCCATCACCGAAAAAATCCAAGCCGCCTTCTTTGACATCGTCAACGGCCGCAATCCTAAATACGCCCATTGGTTAACAAAGGTCTGAACATGTCCATCGAACTCCTTGCCATTGACCTGAACGCCCAAGGCGGCGTGTTCTGTCCCAGCCCCAAGGCCGACATGAAGCTGTGGAACAGCCACCCCAAGGTCTACCTGGACGTAGCCCACACCGGCCAAGCCAAGTGCCCTTACTGCGGCACGGTGTACGCGCTGAAGGCCGGTGAACATTTCGGCGGTGGCCATTGAATTAATAGGGGTTAAATTAATAGGGGTGACCCCTATTAATTTGACTCCCACCAATTCCCTCGTCATCGCGCCCCAGTGGATTGGCGATGCGGTGATGACCGAGCCGCTGATGCGCCGCTTGCAGGCGCGGGGCGAGCGGCTTACGGTGGGTGCGCTGCCCTGGGTGGCGCCGGTGTACCGGGCCATGCCGCAGGTGGCCGAGGTGGTCGAATTTCCGTTCCAGCACGGCGGCTTGCAGTGGCAGGCGCGCAAGGCAATGGCGGCGCAGCTCAAGGGCCGGTTTGACACGGCCTACGTGCTGCCCAACTCGCTGAAAAGTGCGCTAATTCCTTTTCTGGCACGCATCCCCCGGCGTATCGGCTACCAAGGCGAGGCCCGCTTTGGCCTGCTGAACCAGCGGCTGAAGAACCCACCGCGCGACGAACGCCCGCCGATGGTGGCGTTTTATTCCGCGCTGAGTGGCGAACCCGGCCTGGACCAAGACCGCCCGGCTTTGCAGATGGACCCGCAGGTGGTGGCGCAGGCGCTGGCTGATCTGGGCCTGCAACGCGGCGGCTACGTGGTGTTTGCACCGGGGGCGGAATACGGCCCCGCCAAACGCTGGCCCGCCGCCCACTTTGCCGCGCTGGCCCGGCAGCTGGAGGTACCGGTGGTGCTGCTGGGTTCCGGCAAAGAGCGCGCGCTGTGCGAAGAAATTGCCGCCCCGGTCAACGCGGCGCGCCCCGGCTGGGCGTTTAATTTCGCAGGAAAAACCACACTAGCGCAGGCGTTCTCTGCGATAGCTGCTAGCAAAAATGTAGTGAGTAACGATTCTGGCCTGATGCATGTAGCCGCCGCTTTTGGCGTACCGCAGGTGGCCGTGTACGGCTCCAGCAGCCCGCTGCACACCCCGCCGCTGAACGTCCTGGCGCAAGTGCTGTGGCTCAAAACCAATGCCGCCTACCAGCCGCCGCTAGACTGCGCGCCCTGCTACCAGCGGACCTGTCCACTGGGCCACACCCGCTGTTTGGTGGATGTAAGCCCGGAACAGGTGCTGGCCGCTATGGCCTAACGTGCATGGACGCGGGTGCAGAGCACCCCGGGCCAGGCCAGTTGTTTCACGTTAATCTGGGGGGTATCCCCCTTTTTTGAGAGCCCCCGCCATGCACGCCGCCTTCCGTTTCGACAACACTTTCGCCCGCGAACTCGTGGGCTTCTACGCCCCGGTGCAGGCCGCGCAAGTACCCCAGCCCGCCATCGTCCAACTCAACCACGCCCTGGCCGCCGAGCTGGGGCTGGATGCGGCATGGCTGGATTCGCCCGAAGGCGCGGCTATTCTTGCGGGCAACACCGTGCCCGCAGGCGCGCAGCCACTGGCCCAGGTGTATGCCGGCCACCAGTTCGGCGGCTATTCGCCCCAACTGGGCGATGGCCGGGCGCTGCTGCTGGGCGAGGTGATCGACACCCACGGCCAGCGCCGCGACATCGCCCTGAAAGGCTCGGGGCGCACCCCGTTCTCGCGCGGCGGGGATGGCAAGGCTGGCCTGGGCCCGGTGCTGCGCGAATACCTGATGGGCGAGGCCATGCACGCCCTGGGCATTCCCACCACCCGGGCCCTGGCGGCCACCACCACCGGCGAACAGGTCCGCCGCGAGGGCGCGCCACCCGGTGCGGTGCTGGCCCGCGTGGCCGCCAGCCATATCCGCGTGGGTACTTTCCAGTTTTTTGCCGCACAGGACCAGGGCGAAGGCCAGACCCAGGTGCAGCAACTGGCCGACTACGTGATCGCCCGCCACTACCCCGAGGCCCAGGATGCCCTGGCGCTGTTCCAGGCGGTCTGCGAGCGCCAGGCCGCGCTGCTGGCGCAGTGGATGCGGGTGGGCTTTATCCACGGCGTGATGAACACCGACAACATGGCCGTGTCGGGCGAAACCATCGACTACGGCCCCTGCGCCTTCATGGACACTTTTGATCCGGCCACGGTCTTCAGCTCCATCGACCACCAGGGCCGCTACGCCTATGCCAACCAGCCGCTGATCGCCCGCTGGAACCTGGCCCGCCTGGCCGAAACCCTGCTGCCACTGATTGATGCCGACAGCGACCGTGCCGTGGCGCGGGTGACCGAGGTGCTGGAGGCCTTTCCCGCGCGCTACCAGCAGCACTGGCTGGACGGCATGCGCCGCAAGCTGGGGCTGGCCAGCGAGCAGGCTGACGATCTGGCGCTGGCGCAAGACTTCCTGGCCGCCATGCAGGGCCAGTCGGTGGACTACACCCTGGCCTGGCGCGATCTGGCCGAGCTGGCGGCCAACCTCAGCGATTCCGCGTTACACGCCCGATTCAACGACCCCGCCGCCTTCGATGCGTGGCTGCCCCACTGGCAAGCCCGGTGTGCACAAGAACCCGTGGCCGCTGCCAATCGCGCCGCCGCCATGCGCCGCGCCAGCCCGCTCTACATCCCACGCAACCACCTGGTGGAAGCCGCCCTGTCCGCCGCCGTGGAGCGCAGCGACTACGCCCCGTTTGAGGCGCTGCTGGCCGTGCTGCAACACCCGTTCGATGCCCAACCCGGCCGCGAAGCCTACGCCCAGCCCGCGCCTGCGGCAGCGCAGCAGGGGTATCGGACGTTTTGCGGTACCTGATCTAGCAGGTGCTGGGCCAAGCCAGATTGCTATTATTTATATAGCTGCTAGCGCAAATAACATATGCGCTAGCGGCCTTTTTGGCTTGCATTTTTCAATGCAAGCCAAAGGTTTACGCCAGCCGCTGGTCGGTCGATGGGCGCTTCCACAGGTTGATGCCGCCGTCCACCGCGTGCTGGTCGATGCGGGCCAGTTCTTCGGCGCTGAAATCTAGTTGTTTCAGCGCGCCGACCAGCTCCACGATTTGCTCGGGGCGGCTGGCACCGATCAGGGCGCTGGTCATGCGCGGGTCGCGCAGCACCCAGGCGATGGCCATTTGCGCCAGGCTTTGGCCGCGCGCCAGGGCCATGTCGTTCAGCGCGCTGACGTGGGCCAGGTTTTGCGGGCTCAGGTGCTCGCTCTTGAACGAGCCGCCGCCGGGCTGGTTGATGCGGGCATCGGCCGGAATGCCGTGCAGGTACTTGTTGGTCAGCAGGCCCTGGGCCAGAGCGCTGAAGGCGATGCAGCCCATGCCGTTGTCGGCCAAGGCGTTCAGCAGGTCTTCTTCGATCCAGCGGTTCAGCATGCTGTAGGACGGCTGGTGGATCAGGCAGGGCACGCCCATTTGCTTCAGCAGCGCAGCGGCCTCGCGGGTTTTGCCTGCCGAGTAGCTGGATACGCCGACATACAGCGCCTTGCCCTGCTGCACCGCGCTGGCCAGCGCACCCATGGTTTCTTCCAGCGGGGTGTCGGGGTCAAAGCGGTGCGAGTAGAAGATGTCTACGTAGTCCAGGCCCATGCGCTTGAGGCTTTGGTCTAGGCTGGACAGCACGTATTTGCGCCCGCCGCCGCCCTGGCCGTAGGGGCCGGGCCACATGTCGTAACCGGCCTTGCTGGAGATCACCAGCTCGTCGCGGTAGGGGCGGAAGTCACGGCGCATGTGTTCGCCGAAATTGGCTTCGGCGCTGCCGTAGGGCGGGCCGTAGTTGTTGGCCAGGTCGAAGTGGGTGATGCCCAGATCAAAGGCGGTGGTCAGCATGGCGCGCTGGGTGGCCAGCGAGGTGGTGTCGCCAAAGTTGTGCCACAGGCCCAGGGTGATGGCGGGCAGTTTCAGGCCGCTGCGCCCGGTGCGGCGGTACTGCATTTTGTCGTCGTAGCGGTCGGCTGCGGCTTGGTAGCTCATGTAGGTGTCTCCTCGTTTTTTGGAATGGCTGGGGCATTCTAGGGAGGAACCCGTTTCTTTGTGCGCAGCCCGCACTAAACCCGGTGCGGCGGGTTCAGCAGGGCAATTCGATGACGAAACAGGCCCCGCCGCCGTCACGGCCTTCGCAGCGCACCGTGCCACCGTGGCGCTCGGTGATGGACTTGACCAGGGCCAGGCCCAGGCCCACGCCGCCGTGGGTTTCGCTGGCGCCGGGCAGGCGGTAAAAGGGCTCGAAGATGCGGTCGCGCAGCTCGGCGGGCACGCCGGGGCCGTGGTCGAAGACGCGCAGCACGGCAAACGCCCCGTGCTGTTGCAGGCTGACGTGGACATCGCCGGTGGTGTAGCGGCGGGCGTTTTCCAGCAGGTTGCGGATGGCGCGGCGCAGCAGCTTGGCCACGCCCTGGACGGCAAAGACCTGGTCTTGTGCGCCCTCTTCATCCACATTGCCGTCCAGGTTGTCGCCCACCGCAAACGCGGCATCCAGCCGGGCGCATTCTTCGGCCACCAGGCCGATCAGGTCGACCTCTTCCACCGTGCCCAGGTCGGCCTCTTTGGCATCCAGGCGGCTGGCCAGCAGGATTTCTTCCACCAGCTGGTCTAGCTCGGCGATGTTGCGGTTGATCTCGTTCTTGAACGTCGGCGAGGGGGTGGACCCCATCAGCTCCAGCCCCATACGGATGCGGGTGAGCGGGCTGCGCAGCTCGTGCGAGGCGTTGGCCAGCAGCGACTTTTGTGATTGCAGCAGGGTTTTGTGCGAGGCCACCAGGGTTTCAATGCGCTCGGCTGCGGTGTTGAAGCGCTGCGCCAGCAGGCCCGCCTCGTCCTGCCCGTGGATGGGCACGCGCACCGACAGATCGCCCGCACCCCACTGCTCCACGCTGCGCTGCAAGGATTCGAGCCGCCGGGTCAGCCGCCGGATGATGGGGTACATGGCCAGCGCCATCGCCAGCCCCACCAGGCCCAGCATCCAGAAGAAGCCAAACGGTGGCCGCAGCAGCCAGACGGTGCGCTCGGGGCGGGGCAGGTGGACCAGCAGCTTCTGGCCGTCTTGCATCAGCACCACGAATTCGGGCCCCCGGCCCAGCCGGATGCTTTCGCCAGGCGGTGTGGGAGGCTCGGATTCGTCTTCGTCCGGGTTGTCGGGGCTGCTGGCCGGGCGTTGCGGCAGGCGCTCACCCTCGGGCCCGCGCGAGAAGTGGCGGCGGGTGGTGCCCTTGCCGATGATCTCGCCCGAGCGGTTGCGCACCTCCACATCGCGCAGCGGCGGGTCGGTGGCCATGCGCCAGGCCCAGCCGACCAGCAGCGTCAGCACCGCCACGGCCAGCAGCACGGCTAGCCAGATGCGGACATAGAGCCGCTGAAACAAATTAGGAAGGGAGGCTTGCATGGGGGGATGCTAAAGGCTGGGAGCCGCTATCTGTCTATGGCGAGCGAAGCAAAGCCCGTTCGCGAACAGCGCGGAACTGGCTTTGCCAGGCCGCTGCTGTTGCCCCCTGCAAGGGGGGTGGCGAAAACACGCAGTGTGTAGCCTGGGGGTGTGCCACAAGACGTTAGTCTTGTTGCTTAGCGAAAACATACCCTGCGCCGCGCACGGTGACGATGCGGCGGGGGTTTTTGGGGTCGGCTTCGATGGCGGCGCGGATGCGGCCCATGTGCACGTCGATGCTGCGGTCGAAGGCTTCCAGCTCGCGGCCGCGCACGGCTTCCATGATCTGGTCGCGGGTCAGCACGCGGCCCGCGCGTTCGGCCAGCGTAACCAGCAGGTCAAACTGGTAGGCGGTCAGGTCGCAGGGTTTGCCGCTGACCGACACGGCGCGTGCATCGCGGTCGATCTCCAGCGTGCCGAACTGCATCACCTTGTGCTGCGGGGCGGAACCGTCGGTGCGGCGGCGCAGGATGGCGCGGATGCGGGCCAGCAGTTCACGCGGCTCGAAGGGCTTGGGCAGGTAGTCGTCGGCGCCCAGCTCCAGGCCGATGATGCGGTCCAGCGGGTCGCCCTTGGCGGTGAGCATCAGGATCGGGATCTGCGCCACGTCACCGGCTGTGGTGCGGATGCGGCGGCAGACCTCCAGGCCGTCCATGTCGGGCAGCATCAGGTCCAGGATCACCAGCTCGGGCCGGGCGGCATGGGTCGGGCCATTGAGCATGCCCAGCCCGCCGCTGGCGGTGGCCGAATGGGCCACGGTGAAGCCAGACTGGCCCAGGTACTCGCCCACCATGCCGGCCAGGCGGGTGTCGTCTTCAATCATTAACAGGTGTGCGCTCATGGGGTGTCCATCTCAGAATAGGGGTGCGCAAGGGAATCGCGCTGTGCCGTCATGGTGCGCTTTTGCCGCCAATTGCGGTTGAAGCCACTGTAAAGTTGGGTAAACACTTTACAGTAGTTTGCTACATAATTAATAGCTTACTGCGCTTACTCTACCTGCGCTATTGGCTCTTTTGACCTTGAAGCCAGCGCGACCAATAGCAACACCGGCACGCCCAGGCAGGCGGTCGCGGTGAAGAACGGGCTGTAGCCATAGGCATCCACAAACCGGCCCGAGAACCCGGCCAGCCACTTCGGTGCCAGCAGCATCATGGAGCTAAACAGCGCGTACTGCGTGGCCGAATACTGCACATTCGTCAGACTGCTGAGGTACGCAATGAAGGCCGCCGAGGCAATGCCACCGGCCAGGTTGTCTGCCGACACCACCCACACCAGGGCGTGCAGGTCGTGCCCCAGTGTGCCCAGCCAGGCAAACAGCAGGTTGCTGGCCGCACTCAGCACGGCGCCCAGCATCAGCACCCGCATCACGCCCAGGCGCATGGACAACACCCCGCCAATGAAGGCCCCCAGCAGCGTCATCACCACGCCAAACACCTTGGTCACCGCCGCCACCTCGTCCTTGGTGTAGCCCATGTCCACATAGAACGGGTTCGCCATGATGCCCATCACCACGTCGCTGATGCGGTACACGGCAATCAGCGCCAGGATCAGAGCGGCCTGGCCTTTGTAGCGGCGCAGAAAGTCGGCAAACGGCTCGACCAGCACGCTGCGCAGCCAGTCTGCCGCGTTGCGGGCGGGGGGCAGCGCGATGCGGGCGGGTTCCCTGGACACCAGCACCGTGACCACGCCGACCAGCATGCTGGCCGCCATCACCAGGTAAGCGGTTTGCCACGCGCCGGCTTGGTACAGCGGTGCCCCGACCACCTCGGCCCGCGCCGCAATCCACAGCACCCCGGCCCCGGCCCAGATCATCGCCAGCCGGTAGCCGGTTTGGTAGGCCGCTGCCAGTGCCGCCTGGCGCTCGGTGTTGGCCGATTCGATGCGGAAAGCGTCCAGCGCAATGTCTTGCGTGGCCGAGCCAAAGGCCACCGCCAGCGCGCACCACACCACGCGGTGCAGGTCCACCTGCGGGTCGGTGCTGGCCATGCCCACCAGCCCCAGCATGATGGCCGCCTGCGCCAGCAGCAGCCAGCTGCGCCGCCGCCCCAGCAGCCGGGTGAGCCCGGGAATCGGCAGCCGATCGACCAGCGGGGCCCAGACCCACTTGAAGCCGTAAGCCAGCCCCACCCAGCTCAGGTAGCCAATGGTGGTGCGGTCAATGCCCGCTTCGCGCAGCCAAAAACCCAGCGTGCCCAGCACCAGCAGCAGCGGCAGCCCAGCGGAAAATCCCAGCGACAGCATGCGCAATGTGGCGGGTTCGCCGTAGACCTTGAGGGTGTCGATCCAGCGGGGGGGAGTTTCAGGAGAGCTTGCATGTGTCATCCGGGAATAATACGTGTTGAAACCAAGGAAGCAGCAATGCAAATAGCGAAGCAAAAATGGAATGCGATGGTGGTGGCGGGTGCTTTGCTAGCCGCCCCGGCACTGTGGGCACGCGACGGCGTGGAGGTGGGCAACAACTCGGTCTTTGCCAACCTGGCCTCGGCCGAGAGCGTAGAAAAAACCGCCCAGTCCCAGTATGTGCAAACCCTGCAACAGGCCCAGCAACAACAGGCGCTGGCCCCGGCCAAGCACCCGCAGGTGCTGCGCCTGCGCCGCATTGCCGAGCGCATCATCCCGTTTGCCATCGCCTGGAACCCGCGCGCCAAAGACTGGCAGTGGGAGGTCAACCTGATCGCCAGCAAACAGGTCAACGCCTGGTGTATGCCCGGCGGCAAGATCGCCTTCTACAGCGGCATCCTCGACACCCTGCAGCTGACCGACGACGAAGTGGCCGCCGTGATGGGCCACGAAATCGCCCACGCCCTGCGCGAGCACGCCCGCGAACGCATGGGCAAATCGGTGGCCACCAACATCGGCGCCAACCTGCTCAGCCAGCTACTGGGGGCGGGTGAGCTGGGCAACACGGTGATTGGCGGCGGCGCGCAGTTGCTGAGCTTGCAGTTCAGCCGCTCGGACGAGACCGAGGCCGACCTGGTCGGCCTGGAGCTGGCCGCCCGCGCCGGGTTCGACCCGCGTGCCGGCATCACGCTGTGGCAAAAAATGGCCGCACAAAACAAAGGCGCTCCGCCCCAGTGGCTGAGCACCCACCCGGCCGGCAAGAACCGCATTGCCGAGATGGAGAAGAACCTGCCCAAGGTGCTGCCGCTGTATGCGCAGGCGAAGAAGGGGTGAACCTCTTATTTCAGAGTGTTTTAGCCCTCTAGCCCTTATTTAACATGCGGTAAAAGCTATTTAATTTATAGCAAATAAAATCCTGTCTACACCACGCTTTGGTCTACGGTGCTCAGTCCAGGGTGATGTGGGCGTTCTTGATCACCCGCTCCCAGCGCGGAATTTCTTGGGCGATGAGCTGGCCAAACACCTGGGGCGTAGCCGGTGTGGCCTCGGCACCTTCGGCCGCCAGGCGCGTGCGCACGTCCTCGGAGGCCAGGGCCTTGTTCACCTGCTGGTTCAGCAGCGCCACCACCTCGGCCGGTGTGCCCGCCGGGGCTACCAGTCCATACCACTGGTCGGCCTCAAAACCCTTGGTGCCGGTGATGCCGCTCTCGGCCACCGTGGGCACATCCGGCAGGATCGCCAGGCGCTTGGGGCTGGAGACGGCCAGGGCGCGCATCTTGCCCGACTTGATGTGGGGCAGCAGCGCAGGGATGCCGGTGAACAGCACCTGCACCTGGCCGCCCAGCAGGTCGGTCACCGACGGTGCCGTGCCCCGGTAGGGGATGTGCAGAAACGAGGTGCCGGTCTGCATCTTCAGGTATTCCATCGTGGTGTGTGCCGCGCTGCCGTTGCCGCCGGAGCCGTAGGCCAGCTGGCCGGGCTTGGCTTTCGCCAGGGCGATGAGCTCCTTGAGGCTCTGCGCCGGAACGGCTGCGTTCACCACCAGCACATTCGGCACGCGGGCCACCCATGCCACCGGGGTGAAGCTGCGCAGCGGGTCGTAGCCCAGCTTGGGGTAGAGCGAGGGGTTGATGGCCAGGGTGCCGATGTGTCCCATCAGCAGCGTGTAGCCGTCGGCCGGGGACTTGGCCACCTTATCCGCACCGAGTGAACCGCCCGCGCCGGGCACGTTTTCAATCAGCACCGGCTGGCCCAGCGCCTTGCTGAGCTCCAGCCCGATGGCGCGCGCCAACACGTCACTCGATCCGCCTGGAGTGAAGGGCACGATGATGCGCATCGGCTTGGAGGGAAAGGTCTGGGCCTGGGTGGGCAGAGCCAGTGTCAAGGCGCAGGCTGCGCCCACAAGGAGGGCGTTGCGGCGGGGGGAGTGGAATGGCATGGGATTGGGTGGAGGGTTAGTCGGGCTTGATCTGCGCTTCACGGATCAGCTTCGCGTAGCGGGTGCTTTCGTCCTGGAGCAGCTTGCTGAACTGCGCCGTGGGACCGGGGAATACGTCGCCCCCTGCGGAACTGAGCTTTTGGCGCACCTCGTCGGTGGCCAGAGCTTTTTGGATCTCGGCATGGAGGCGCGTCACCAAGGCTTGCGGCAGGCCCGCCGGTGCGACCACCCCGTACCAAACGGAGGACTCGAAGCCTGGAAAACCAGACTCGGCCACCGTGGGCACGTCAGGAAAGATAGGCGATCGCTGCGGAGTCATCACCGCCAACACCCGCAACTTGCCGCTGCGCACATGCGGCTGCACTTCAAGTGCGTTGACCGCCACCGCCTGGATATGGCCACCCAGTACATCCGTGATGGCCTGGGCTCCGCCTTTGTAGGGCACGTGGATGAGTTGGATACCAGCAGCCCGCTCGAACAGCTCCATCGCCAGGTGCGGTGTCGCGCCGTTGCCGGGCGTGCCGTAGGTGGTCTTTTCGGGCTGCGCTTTGGCTGCGGCAATGAACTGCTGCAAGCTGGCCGCTGGTGCGCCCGAGGCCACCGCGAGCACCACCGGCACACGCCCGACCAGGGCGATGGGGGTCAGGTCGCGGGCGAGTTGGTAAGGTGCCGGGTCGTACAAAGACACATTGGCCACCAGCGCATTGGCGGCCAGCATCAGCGTGTGCCCGTCGGGTGCCGCATCCACCAGGGTGCGGACCGCCACGTTGGTGCCCGCTCCGGGGCGGTTCTCTACCACCACCGGCTGCCCGAGGCTGGCCTGCAACTGCTGCGCTACGGTGCGCGCAATCAGGTCCACCGCTCCGCCAGCGGTATAGCCCACGATGATGCGCAGCGGCTTGCTGGGAAAGGTTTGGGCCGCCAAAGGTGTGATGGCCAGAGGGCCCAGAGCGAAGCCGCCCAAGCCCGTGAGAATTTCGCGTCGGTTCAGCATGCGCAAGCCTTTATGCAATGAAAAACAAAGCCACCGCCGATGGATACGGTGGTTGTGGGAAGCACGAGTGGGGGGATGGGGCCGCTGGTCAAGGATGCACAACCCTGCCCAGGGTTGCGTACCTATGCGCGGAATAGGCGGAATAGGCGGAATAGGCGAAATAGGCGGCGCAGGCGAGGCCTGCCGTCACCGATAAATGCTGTCTCATGGCCATTTTTATTCTCAGAGTTATAGGCCGGATTCTGGAATTTCGGAGAGCGGACAACCAGAGCACACTGGCACTATCAGATATGCCATGCGGGCATAACAGCGGGGCATCAGGTCACCGGCGCCGGGTTGAACAGCACCAAGGCGTTGTGCAGCTTCCAGTGTTCGGCCCAGGTCTTTTTGCGGCCACTGGCCACGTCCAGCATCAGGCGAAACAGCTCCCAGCCCACGTCTTCGATGCTGGCTGTGCCGTCGGCGATGGTGCCCGCGTTCACGTCCATCAGGTCGTGCCAGCGGCGGGCCAGGTCGGTACGGGTGGCCACCTTGATGACCGGCACCGCCGCCAGGCCGTAAGGTGTGCCGCGCCCGGTGGTGAACACGTGCAGGTTCATGCCGGCGGCCAGTTGCAGCGTGCCGCAGATGAAGTCGCTGGCGGGGGTGGCGGCGTAGGTGAGGCCCTTTTGCTTGAGCTTTTCGCCAGGCGACAGCACGCCGGTGATGGCTACCGAGCCGCTCTTGACGATGGAGCCCATTGCCTTCTCGACGATGTTGGACAGGCCGCCTTTTTTGTTGCCGGGCGTGGTGTTGGCGCTGCGGTCTACCTTGCCACGCTCCAGGTAGGCGTCGTACCAGGCCATCTCTTGGACCATCGCCTCGGCCACTGCGGGGGTGCTGGCGCGGGAGGTGAGCTGGTCGATGCCGTCGCGCACCTCGGTGGTTTCCGAGAACATCACGCTGGCTCCGGCGCGCACCAGCAGGTCGGTACAAAAACCCACTGCCGGGTTGGCGGTGACACCGCTGAACGCGTCGCTGCCGCCGCACTGCACGCCCACCACCAGTTCGCTGGCGGGCACGCTGACGCGGCGGCGGGCATTCAGCCGTTTTAGGTGGGCGGTGGCTTGCCGCATGATGGCTTCGACCATCGACATGAAGCCGACGTGCGCGTCGTCTTGCAAACACACCAGGTCCAGGGCGGGCGCGCGTTCGTCGATCAGCGGAATCGTGCCGGGCGGCATCAGGCGCTCGGGTTGCAGCTTTTCGCAGCCCAGGCTGACCACCATCACCTCGCCGCCAAAGTTGGGGTTCAGGCTGATGTTGCGCAGGGTGCGGATGGGAATCTCGGCCCCCGGCGCGTCGATGGCCACGCCGCAGCCGTAGCTGTGCTCCAGCGCCACCACGTCGTCTACATGGGGGAAGCGGGGCAGCAGCTCGGCCTTGATGCGCCGCACCGCAAAGTCGGTGACCCCGGCCACGCACTGCACGGTCTGGGTGATGGCCAAAATATTCCGCGTGCCCACCGAGCCGTCGGCATTGCGGTAGCCCTCGAAGCTGTAGCCGTCCAGCGGCGGCTGCACCTCGGCCTGCACGGTGGCCATGGGCAAATCGGTCAGCCCACGGGCATCGGGCATCGCCAGCAGGCGCTCGTGGACCCAGCTGCCTGCGGAGATGTCTTTCAATGCGTAGCCGATGGGGATGCCGTAGCGCAGCACCGGGCCATTGGCGGGCAGATCGACCAGCGCCACCTTGTGGCCTTGGGGCACCTTGTCTATGAGCACCAGGCCGCTGGGCAGCACCGTGCCTGCGGCCAAACCGCCGTCGTTGGCCACGATGGCGACGTTGTCGCGTGCGTGCATGCGGATGGTGTGGGGGGGCTTGGCGCTGGCTTCGGTCATCGTGGCATCCTTTTGCCGGGATTATCTGACAACTTTAAAAGTTGTCAAGCAAACCGCCGGACGCTCAGGGCAGCGGTGTGCTCTCGAAAATCCGCCGTTTGGCGTTCAGGATGTGGATGCGGATGGCCTCTGCCGCATCGCCCGGCGAGCGCCGCACGATGGCCTCGACGATGGCCTGGTGCTCGGCTTGCGTGGTGCGCACACGGACCACCGTTTTCTTGTCGATGACGTTGCGGGCCAGCTCGATGAACTGCCGGATCGGGGCCACGCTGGTGGCGATGGTGGCCACAAAAAATG
Organism: Rhodoferax sp. LB1P47; assembly: GCF_056521445.1. NCBI lineage: Bacteria > Pseudomonadati > Pseudomonadota > Betaproteobacteria > Burkholderiales > Comamonadaceae > Rhodoferax > Rhodoferax sp. LB1P47. Next base: position 55,063 of record NZ_JBWMAU010000014.1, read on the forward strand.
GGTTATGCGAGGCACTGGCAATGGCCAGGTGGAAGCGCACGTCTTCGTCGGCCCCGGACTGGCCGCTCTCCATCGCGGTGTTGAGTGCCTCGAAAGCCTGTTGCAGGGCCTCCAGGTCGTCGGCGTCGCGGAACTCGGCGGCCCCGGCGGCAGCGCCCATTTCAATACAGCTGCGGAAGGCGTAATAACGCTCGATGTCGGCCAGGCTTTTGATCGGCGTGGCCACGGCCACCGGCGCGCCCGACGCACCCGGAACCCGCACGACCGTGCTGCCCGCGCCGCGCTTGGAGTCGATGATGCCGTCTGAGCGCAGCCGCGCCAGCGCCTCGCGCACCGTGGGCCGCGACACGCCAAACTGGGCACTCAAAGCGCCTTCGGTGGGCAGCTTGTTGTGCGGCGCAAAGTCGCCGCGCAGGATGGCCTCGACCACGCGGGCGTAGATGCGGTCGGGCAGGGAGCCGACACCGTCGGTTTGCAGCAGGGTTTCGTTCATGGAGGCAGCAGGGCAAAGGAGTTGGCATTCTGACAGGCTCTGACAAGTGACTCCAAAAACCCTAAAGTTGTTTGACACATTAGTAATAATTCATAGAATGCCTGACAACACTGGGCCCGGTCCGCCTGTTGCCCCTTATTTGGAGACACTATGAAAAAAACCATCGCCCTCGTATCCCTGGCATTGGCCGCTGCCACCAGCGCCTACGCCTGGCCCGAAAAAACCATCACCCTGGTGGTGCCGTTCCCGCCCGGCGGCTCGTCCGACGCACTGGCCCGCGCCATTACGCCGAAGCTGCAAGAGAAGTTCAAGCAAACCGTCATCGTGGAAAACAAGGCCGGGGCCACCGGCAGCATTGGCGCGGCCTATGTCAAGCGTGCACCCGCCGATGGCTACACCCTGATGGTCACCTCGCTGGGGCCGCTGGTCATCACCCCCCATCTGCTGAAGGTGGCCTACGAGCCGGCCAAAGACTTCGACTACCTGACGGTTGCGGTGCAAGCCCCCAACGTGTTGGTAGTGCCCGCCGCCTCGCCCTTCAAAACCGTGGCTGATTTGATCGCCGCCGAAAAGGCCAAGCCCGGCGCGCTGACCTTTGCCTCGGCGGGCAATGGCTCGTCGGACCACCTGAGCGCCGAGCTGTTCTGGCTGCAAACCGGCACCTCCGGCCTGCACGTGCCGTACAAGGGCGGCGCGCCCGCCATCACCGACCTGCTGGGCAGCCAGGTGGATGCCGCGTTCCAGAACATCAACTCGGTGATCCAGCACATCAATGCGGGCAAGCTGCGCACCCTGGCCATCGCCAGCGACAAGCGCTCGCCCCTGCTGCCCAACGTGCCCACCCTGGCCGAGGCGGGCGTGAAAGACGCGGTGGCCACCTCTTGGCAAGGCGTGGTCGCCCCCAAGGGCCTGCCGCCCGAGGTCAAGGCCCAGATCCACGCCGCGCTGATGGAGGCCCTGGCCGACCCGGTGGTGAAGCAGAAGTTTGTGGACGTGGGCTTTGAACTGGTGGCCAACACGCCCGAGCAGTTCGCGGCCTACCAGGCCAGCGAGTCGGCCCGCTGGAAGAAGCTGATCGAGGCCCGCAAGATCGCGGCTGATTGACTGGCACACCCCCAGGCTTGCCCACTGCGTGTGGCAGCGCCCACCCCCTTGCAGGGGGCAACAGCAGCAGTCTGGCGGAGCCAGCCCTGCGCTGTTCACGAGGGGGCTTCGCTGCGCTTGCCTTTGGGCAGGCAGGGGGCGGGGACAGGGGTGTTTATTGCCCGCCCGGCCTTACTCCCTCCCCCGCCGGGGGAAGGCCGGGGTGGGGGCTGGACCCCGCATCCATTTCACGACAACAACGGAGACACAAGCATGCAAAACACCACCACCTCTTCCCCATCCTCGCCCCGTCGGGGCTTTTTGAAAACCGCTGCGGGCAGCGGGCTGGCCTTGCTGGGCGGCTCGGCCGTGGCGCAGGCGTTTGATTTCAAACCCCAGCAGCGCTATCCCGACGCGGCAGTGCAGATCCTCGACCCCAGCTTTGCCAAATACCGCATCTTCAGCAGCACGCTGGAGCAGGTGGGCACGGGCATGCGCTGGGCCGAGGGGCCGGTGTACCTGCCGGACACCGGCACGCTGATCGTGTCCGACATCCCGAACAACCGGCTGATGAAGTTTGAAGAAAAAACCGGCAAGTTCTCGGTACACAAAGAAGGCGTGAACTACGCCAACGGCAACACCCGCGACCGCCAAGGCCGCCTGATCAGCTGCGAGCATTCCATCACCCGCCGCGTGGTGCGTACCGAGCGCGACGGCAAGCTCACCGTGCTGGCCGACAGCTTTGAGGGCAAGCGCCTGAACGCGCCTAACGACATCGTGGTCAAGTCGGACGACAGCATCTGGTTCACCGACCCGCTGTTCGGCATCAACGGCGAATGGGAGGGCTCGCGTGCCAAGCCCGAGCAGGCCAGCACCAACGTCTACCGCATCGGCAGCGACGGCAAGCTCAGCGCCATGCTGACCGACCTGGTCAATCCCAACGGCCTGGCCTTCTCGCCCGACGAGAAATTTCTCTACGTGGTGGAGTGGAAGGGCACGCCCAACCGCAGCATCTGGCGCTATGACGTGGCCACCGACGGCAGCCTGTCGAACAAGTTCAAGTTCATCGACGGCGCGGGTGCCGCCGCACTGGACGGCTTCAAGCTAGACCGCGACGGCAACCTTTGGTGCGGCTGGGGCAGCAACGGCGCGCTGCAAGCCGAGCCTACCGATGTGGGCGGCCGCAAAGTCTTCCAGCTGCAAGGCAAGCCCGAGGACCTGGACGGCGTGATGGTCTTCAACCCCCAGGGCAAGGCCATCGCCTTCATCCGCCTGCCCGAGCGCTGCGCCAACCTCACCTTTGGCGGCCCGAAAAACAACCGCCTCTACATGGCCAGCTGCCATTCGCTGTACGCGCTGTACGTCGAAGCCCACGGCGCGGTGTAAGCCCTTTTTTGCTAAGAAAGCCCCCATGACCACCCGCCCCGCATTGCTGCAAAACGGCCCCTTGGCCCCCGCCCTGGAGGCCGCGCTGGCTGCCGAATTTGACGTGCAGCGCCTGGCCGACCAGGCCGACCCACAGGCCTTTCTGGCCCAGCACGGCGCGCGCTTTACCGGCCTGGCCACATCCGCCCCGGCGGGTGCGTCGGCAGCGTTGCTGGCGGCCCTGCCGTCGTTGCGCGTCATCTCCAGCCACGGCGTGGGGCTGGACAAGTTTGATCTGGCGGTCGCTGCCCAGCGCGGCATTGCCGTGGGATACACGCCCGAAGTGCTGAACGACTGCGTGGCCGACCTGGCCATGGCCCTGCTGCTGGACGTGGCCCGTGGCACCAGCGCCGCCGACCGCTTCGTGCGCCGGGGCGATTGGGAGCAGGGCAAGTTCCGCCTGGCGCGCAAGGTCAGCGGCCAGCGCCTGGGCATTCTGGGCCTGGGCCGCATTGGCCGCGCCGTGGCCCAGCGCGCCACCGGCTTCGAGATGCAGATCCGCTACACCAACCGCAAGCCGGTGGCCGGTGTGGCCTGGCAGTTTGAGCCCGCGCTGGTGGAGCTGGCGCGCTGGGCCGACACCCTGGTGGTGATCGCCGCCGGGGGCGCGTCCACCCACCACCTGGTCAACGCCGAGGTGCTGGCCGCGCTGGGGCCGGATGGCTTCTTGGTCAACGTGGCACGCGGCTCGGTGGTGGACCAGGCGGCGCTGGTGCAGGCCCTGCAAACCGGTGGTATCGCCGGGGCCGGGCTGGACGTGTACGCCGACGAGCCCCATGTACCGCCAGAGCTGATGGCGCTGGACAACGTGGTGCTGCTGCCGCACATCGCCAGCGGTACCCGCGAAACCCGCCAGGCCATGGAAGCGCTGACCCTGGCGAATCTGCGGGCTTTCTATTCCACGGGCAAGGTGCAGGTGTCAGCTTTAGAGTGAAATCGGCCTCTGGCGCTTATTCCATAAGCGCGACAAGCTATCAATAATATAGTGTCTACGGTGCCCGCCGGGCCAGGCCAAAGCTGGCCGCCAACTGCTGGTAGTCGGCAGTCTGGCGCTCCAGCAAGGCTTGCAGCGCGGGGCCGGTGGCCCAGCCGGGTTGCAGGCCGGCCTGCGCCAGCTGCCCCGGCAGGGCCGGGTGGGCGGCGGCGCGGGCCAGGGCTTCGGTCCAGGCGCGCACCTGCGGCTCGGGCACCTGCGGGCCCAGGTACACCCCGCGCACGATGGGCCACTGGATGTCAAAACCCTGCTCCTTGGCGGTGGCCACCTGGGCCCAGCGGCCCGGCAGGCGCTGGGCCGCCAGCACGGCCAGCACCCGCACCGAAGCGCCCTGGTCGATCTGGCGGGCCACCTCGGCGGCATCGCCCGCCAGCACCTGCACGTGGTCGCCGCGCAGGGCGGTCAGTGCCTCGCCGCCGCCTTCAAAGGCCACAAAACGCATGGCTTTGTGGCTGACCCCGGCGGCCCGGGCCAGCAGCGCGGCCTTCATCCAGTCCTGGCTGCCGATGGAGCCGCCCGCGCCAAAAATCAGCCGGTTCGGGTCTTTGCGCAGCGCCTCCAGCAGCTGCGCCAGGGTGCGCCACGGTGCGTCCTGGCGCACCACCACCACGCCGTAGTCGGTGCCCAGCGCGGCCAGCCAGCGCACATCGCCCGCGCTGTACGGGCCAAACCGGCCCTGCACCAGGTTGAGCCAGGTGCCGCTGGAGAACGCCACCACCGTCTGCGCCTCGGCCGGTCGCTGGGCCACGGTGCTGTGCAAGGCCATGGCACCAATGCCGCCGGGCTGGTAGGCGATGGCGATGGGCGTGCGGGTCTGGCCCGCCGCCTGCAGCATGTCGCGCAGCAACTGGCAGGTCAAATCGAAACCGCCGCCGCCTTTGGCCGGGGCGATGCAGCGCGCGCCCTCGGGCAGGCCCGCGTGGGCTACGGTCGCCAGCAGGGTCGCTAGTAAGAGCCAACGGCGCTTCATGGTGCAGGCCACTCCAAAACGGCGCAAACACCCGGCTCCGTCGCCTCCAGCCGCAGTTGCCCGCCATGCCGCTCCAGCACCGAGCGCGCAATCGCCAGGCCCAAACCCGAACCCCGGCTGCCCCGGCTTTTGGCAAAGCGCTGGCCCAGCCGGGGGGCCACGGCGGGGTCGATGCCGGGGCCGTCGTCGCGCACGCGCAACTGGTGTGTGGGGCCGACGGTCTGAGCCTCCAGCGTCACCACGCCGTGGGCGCGGCCATGCTGCAAGGCGTTGTGGGCAATGTTCAGCAGCGCCTGGTGCAGCAGGCTGCGGTCGCCCTGGGCGGGCAAGGGATCGGTGGGTACATCCACACCCAGGTCGATGCCGCGCGTGCGCGCCAGCGGCAGCAGCTCCAGCGCCACGGCGCGGGCCAGTTCACCCAGGTCGAACGGCTCCCAGTGCGGCTGGGCGGCATCGCTGCGGGCCAGGGCCAGCAGCTGGTTGGTGGCGCGCACAGCGTGGTCCAGCGCGTCGGACAGGGCTTGCAGCGCCAGTTGCCGCTGCGCCGGGTCGGGTTCGCGCAGCAGGTAGTCGAGCTGGGCGCGCAGCACCGCCAGCGGGGTGCGCAGCTGGTGCGAGGCATCGTCGATAAAGCCCCTGCGCTGCTCCACCAGGGCTTCGGTGCGGGCGATTTGCTGGTTCACCGCGTCTACCAGCGGCAGCAGGTCGCGCGGCAGGTCGGCGGTGGGCAGGGGGCGCAGGTCGTCGGGCGCGCGCGCCTGGGTGTGCCGCGCCAGCCGGGCCATGGGGCGCAGGGCCAGGTACAGGCCTAGCACCACCAGCGCGCCCACCACCAGCAAAAACCCGGCATCGCGCAGCACCGCATGGCGCACGAAGCGGTGGGTGAACTGCTCGCGCGAAGTGGTGCTTTCGGCCACCTGGATCACCAGCAAGGTCTGGCCCGCCGCCGGTTGCAGCGGCTCCAGCGTGCGCTGGTACGCGCCCACGCGCACGGTCTCGCCGAAGTAGCTGGCATCAAAGAACTGCGGCACGCCGGTGCGCAGCGGCTGGGGCGGTGCGGGCAGGTCGGTGTGGCCGATTTCCACCCGGCCATCGGCGGTGGCCACGCGGAAGTACACATTGCCAGTGGCGGTGAGCTGGAAGAACTCGAACAGCCGGTACGGCAGCTCTACCGCCAGGCCGCCCGAGGCGGTAGACACGTTCAGGTCCAGCGCCTTGATGGCCCCGAGCAGGGAGCGGTCGTACGCCGCATTGGCCGAAGCCACGGCATCCACGCGGGTCAGCCACAGGCTGGTGGCAATGGCCACGGCCAGGGTGGGCAGCAGCAGGGCCAGCAGGCGTAATTTAAGGCTGGCCTGGCGCATCGCATTCCAGGATGTAACCCAGGCCCCGCACGGTGTGGATGCCCACGCCGCTGTGCTCCAGCCGCTTGCGCAGGCGGTGCAGCAGCACGTCGATGGCGCTGGCCTGCACTTCGTCGTCGTCGCTGAACACCCGGTGGATGGCCTGCTGGCGTGTCAGCGGCTCGCCACTGCGCTGCACCAGGGCCAGCAGCAGGGCGTGCTCGCGCGGCGACAGCAGCAGGCTGTCGGCTCCCAGGCTGAACTGGCGCGTCACCGCATCAAAGGCCAGCGGGCCGCAGGCCAGGCGCGGGTGCTCACTGCCCCGGGCGCGGCGCACCAGGGCGGTGAGGCGGGCCTCCAGCTCGGCCAGGGCAAAGGGTTTGGCCAGAAAGTCGTCGGCCCCCTGGTTCAGGGCGTTGACGCGTTCGGCCAGCGCGTCGCGGGCGGTGAGGATCAGCACCGGCAGGCGGTTGTCTTGGGCGCGCAGGCGGCGCAGGATGTCGCCGCCGCTGCGCCCCGGCAGGCCCAGGTCGAGCACCAGCACGTCGTAGTCGCAATCGGCCAGCGCCGCCTCTACCAGCCGCCCGTCGTCGCGCCAGTCCACCCGGTGGCCGCTCTGCGCCAGCGCCTTGGCCAGCCATTCGCCCAGGGCGTGTTCGTCTTCGGCCAACAGGATATGCATGGCGGCGATTATGGTGGTGTGCTTCGCTGGGGTTGATAGGTGTTTGATAGGTTGGCGGGTGCAAGATGGTTGTTCACCCACTACAACGACGAGACACGCCATGCCCTCCATGAACCTTTCCCGACGCGGTGTGCTGCAGGCCGCCAGTGCCGCCGCCTCCGGCCTGCTGCTGCCGTCTGCCCGCGCCCAGTCAACCTGGCCCAGCAAACCGTTGCGCCTGGTGGTGCCCTTCGCCCCCGGCGGCAGCTCCGAAATCGTGGCCCGCGCGGTGGCGGGCGAGATGTCCAAGACCATCGGCCAGAACGTATTTGTGGAGAACAAGCCCGGCGCGGCGGGCAACATCGCCATGCAAGAGGTGGCCAACAGCACCGACGAGCACACCCTGGTGCTGGGCCACATCGGCACGCTGGCCGTCAACCCCTACATCTTCGCCAAGCTGCCCTACGACGCAGCGCGGGATTTCACACCCATCACCCTGGTCAGCAAAGTGCCCAGCCTGTACGTGGTGCACCCCGACCTGCCAGTGAAGAACCTGACCGAGTTCATCGCCTACGCCAAGGCCCGGCCAGGCCAGCTCAACTACGGTTCGGCCGGCAACGGCAGCGCCGGGCACCTGGCGTTTGAGTATTTGAAGATGGCCAGCAACACCTTCATGCTGCACGTGCCCTACCGGGGCACCGGCCCGATGCTGACCGACCTGATGGCCGGGCGTTTGCAGGCCGCGTCGGTGGGCGCACCCGCGCTGCTGGCCTTCATCAAGGCGGGCAAGCTGCGCTGCATCGCCACTGGCACGGCCCAGCGCCTGCCCCAGTTGCCCGACGTGCCCACCGTGGCCGAGCAGGGCTTCAAGGGCTTCGAGATGACCCAGTGGTACGGCCTGATGGCCCCCAGCAAATGGCCCAAAGCGAACCTGGCCAAGCTGGAAGCCGAGGCCATCAAGGCCACCCAGGGCGCGCTGGTCAAAGAAAAGCTGTCCCATGAGACCGCCCTGGCCGTGGGCAGCACCAGCGCCGAGTTCGATGCCTTCATCAAGGCCGAGCAGGCCCGCTGGAAACCGGTGATCGCGCGGGCGCAGATAAAGCCCGAGGGGCAAGGTTGATAGCGATTTAAGCCAAATTGGCCTCTAGCGCATATTCCACTTGCGCTTGTAGCTATAAATTAAATAGCATCTAGCTGCGCCAACGTGTCGGCAGCCAGCGTGAGCTGCCCCGCCGCCAGGTTCTCCCGCAGGTGGGCCACCGACGAGGTGCCGGGGATCAGCAAAATATTGGGCGAGCGCTGCAACAGCCAGGCCAGCGCCACCTGCATGGGCGTGGCCCCCAGCTGCTGGGCCACCGCCGACAGCCCCGCCGACTGCAAGGGCGTAAAGCCGCCCAGCGGGAAGAAGGGCACATAGGCAATGCCCTGGCGGGCCAGCTCGTCGATCAGCGCGTCGTCGCCCCGGTGCGCCAGGTTGTACTGGTTTTGCACGCACACGATGGGGCAAATCTTGCGGCCATCCGCCACCTGCGTGGCCGTGACGTTGCTCAAGCCAATGTGGCGCACCAGGCCCTGCTGCTGCAATTCGGCCAGCACCGTCAGCGGCTCTTCCAGCGAACCTTCTACCGGGTGGTGCACGTCCAGCATGCTGCGCAGGTTGACGACATCCAGCACCTCCAGGCCCAGATTGCGCAGGTTGTCGTGTACCGCCTGGATGAGTTCTGGGCGCGACATGGCGTTGATCCACGACCCATCGGCGCCGCGCCGGGCGCTGATCTTGGTGACAATGGTGAGGCCGTCCGCATACGGGTGCAGCGCCTCGCGGATCAGCTGGTTGGTAATGTGCGGACCGTAGAAGTCCGAAGTGTCGATGTGGTTGATCCCGCTGGCCACCGCCTCGCGCAGCACGGCCAGTGCGGCGGCTGTGTCTTTGGGCGGGCCGAATACGCCGGGTCCGGCGAGCTGCATGGCGCCGTAGCCGAGGCGGTTGACGCTGCGGTGGCCGAGTGGGTAGGTGGTGGTGATGGGGGGGGTGGTCATGGTCAATAGTCCTGTGGGGTGAAGGTGGGCAAATGGTAGGCAGCCCACCCACGTTCGACAATCCATCACAATCCGCACAACCTGTACCAAATTGCGCACAATGAACGCCAACCTTGCCGACTTGAATGCCTTTTTGGCCGTGGCCCGCGCCAAAGGCTTCCGCGAAGCCGCGCGGGCCAACGGCGGCAGTGCCTCGGCCTTCAGCGAAGCGGTACGTCGGCTGGAAACCCAGCTCGGTGTGCGCCTGCTGCACCGCAGCACGCGCAGCGTCTCCCCCACCGAGGCCGGGCAGCGCCTGGTCGAGCGGCTGGCCCCGGCGTTGACCGAGGTGCAAGCAGCCCTCGACGTAGTGAATGGCTTTCGCGACCGGCCTGCGGGCACTTTGCGGCTCAATGTGGCGGTGAGTGCGGCGCGCCTGGTGTTGCCCGCCATCGTGCCGGGCTTTTTGGCGGCCTACCCCGACATCGCACTGGAGGTTTTTGCCGACGATAGTTTTGTCGATGTGCTGGCGGTCGGCTGCGATGCCGGCATCCGCTACGAGGAGAGGCTGGAAAAAGACATGATCGCCGTGCCCATCGGGCCGCGCCAGCAACGCTTTGCCCTGGCTGCATCGCCCGCCTACCTGGCGCGCTGCGGCCCGCCGCTGCATCCCCGCGAACTGCTCCAGCACGCCTGCCTGCAAGGCCGTTTCAGCAGCGGAGCCCTGCCTGCCTGGGAGTTTGAACAGGGCGGCGAGACGGTCCGCATCCACCCCACCGGGCCGCTGATAGTGCAGATTGGCACCGGCATTGATTTGGTCGTCGATGCGGCTGTTGCCGGGACGGGTTTGGTGTACCTGTTTGAAGACTGGCTGCGCCCACAGCTCGACAGCGGTGCGCTGATGCCCGTGCTGGAGGCGTGGTGGCCGCGTTTTTCAGGGCCGTTTTTGTACTACTCCGGCAGGCGGCTGCCGCCTGCGCCGCTGCGGGCGTTTATTGATTTTGTGCGGGCGCAGGCCTAGCCTGGGCGCTCAGCGAATCGCCAGCCGTTCGCCCAAGTGGGTGAGCAGGCCGTCCACCTTCGGCAGCAACTGGCGGCTGCGCGGCCAGACCAGGTGCAGCGGCAGGCCATCGGTGGCGGTGTGCGGCAGCAGCTGCACCAGGTGGCCGCTGGCCAAATGTTCATCCACCAGCCACGTCGCAAGCTGGGCCACGCCACCACCGGCGAGCACGGCTTCGGTTTGCGCGTCACCGTGGCCCACGCTGATGCGGCCCTCCACATCACGGCGCTCCACCGGCCCCGTGCTGTGGGCAATACGCCAGGGGTGGGCACTACCGTCGGCGCGGCCAAAGGTTACCGCGTCGTGGGTCAACAGCTCGGCGATGGATTGCGGCACGCCGCGCCGCGCCAAGTACACCGGCGACGCACAGAAGATCAGCCGCTCGGTGCCCAGATAGCGGTGTCCCAGGGCGCTCGGCCAGTGGTCTGGCCCGCCAATGCGCACCCCCACGTCGATGCCTTCGTCCACCAGGTCCACGAACCGGTCGGTGAATGAAATATGGGGTCGCACAGCCGGGTGCTGTTCCATGAAGGCCAGCAGCAAGGGCATCACCCGCATGCGGCCAAAGGTGGCGGGCACATCCACCCGCAGCCGACCCGAGGGTTCGAGCTTGTCTGCCGCGAGCACTTGCTCAGCGGTGTGCAGCTCCGCCAGCACGCGCACACAGGTGCGGTAAAACGCCGCGCCCGCATCGGTCAGCGCCAAGCGCCGCGTGGTGCGCTCAAAGAGCCGGGTGCCTAGGCGCGTCTCTAAGCGGGATACCGCCTTACCGACCGCAGAGTTGGTCAGGCTGAGGCGCTCGGCGGCAGCGGTAAAGCTGCCTGCATTGGCTGTGCAGACGAAGGCTTCGATGCCTTTAAGACGTTCCGTGGAGAGCATGGCCGGTCTATTCTGGAAATTAATGCCGGAGTCTATTGAAAAATCTCCACAAATGCGACTTGGATTCTCAAGTAACCTAGTGAAAACCCTAGTTTGAAAGTTTCCAAGCCATGTCTGCACACCCGCCTACGGTCTCCGCGACCATCCCCCAACCCGCTGCCCCCGGCGGGCACGGGCTGTCTATCGCCATACTGGCCACAGCAGCCTTTATTCTGGTGACCACCGAGTTTCTGATCGTCGGACTGCTGCCCGCAATGGCCCAGGAGCTGGCCATTTCGATTTCAGCAGCGGGCCTGCTGGTCACGTTGTTTGCTTTCACCGTGATGCTATTCGGGCCGGTATTGACCGCGTGGGTTGCCCACCTGGAGCGCAAGCGCCTATTTGTGGCCATCTTGCTGGTGTTTGCAGCTTCAAACGCCTTGGCCGCTGTGGCGCCCAACATGTGGGTACTCGGTCTGGCCCGCTTCATTCCTGCTCTGGCCCTGCCGGTGTTTTGGGGCACGGCTAGCGAGACCGCCGGGCAGTTGGCCGGTCCGGCACAGAGCGGCCGGGCGGTTTCCAGGGTCTATCTGGGCATCTCGGCGGCCATGTTGTTCGGCATTCCGCTAGGCACCCTGGCAGCCGATGCCGTGGGCTGGCGCGGCGCGTTCTGGCTGCTCGCCGCCATGTCCTTGCTGATTGCACTGATGTTGCAGTGGGGCATGCCAACCCTGCGTTCGCCGCAGCGCCTGCGCTTTGCGGAGCAACTCCGCATCCTGCGCGATGCGAGGTTTGTGGCCAACGTAGCACTGTCGGTGCTGGTCTTTACGGCCATGTTCACGGCCTACACCTACCTCGCCGATACGCTGCAAAACGCCGCAGGCGTGCCCAAAGCCCAGGTGGGTTGGTGGCTGATGGGCTTTGGCGCGGTAGGCCTGCTGGGCAACTGGCTGGGCGGGCGCTGGGTGGACAGCCACCCCTTGGGCGTGACCGCACTGTTCAGCGCCCTGCTGGCGGTGGGCATGGCGGCGAGCATGGCCGCCGTGGGCGACCGCTTCTGGCTGTGCGTGGCCCTGGCGGTGTGGGGCGTGGCCAACACGGCGCTGTACCCCATCTGCCAGATCCGCGTGATGCAGGCCGCCTCCCACGCCAAGGCACTGGCCGGTACGCTGAATGTCTCGGCGGCCAACGCCGGTATCGGCCTCGGTGCCATCGTGGGCGGCCTCGCCATTCCGCTGTGGGGGCCGGCCAGTGTGGGCTATGTGGCCGCAGCCATCGCTTTGTTGGCCGTGGCAGCGGTGTCGATGGTGGCGCGGGCTAAAGGCTGAGTGCGCAAGCATGCAGGGGGCTAGGCAGCGGTAAATTCTGAGCAAAATCGGCCTTCTCCGCTGATCGAATCGACTTAGGTAGCTATTAATTTAGTAGTAACTATTGGCCCGATGCGTGCCGCCGGACACCGAGGCCTTCAACTTCGAGGAGGCCTTGCGCGCACTCGGTGCCGTGGCGGCGGTGCAGGGCGCTGGTTCCAGCAGTGGAGGAACCGTTCTCAGTCCCCGTCTTCGTCAAAAAAGCTGATGGTGAACTGCAGCGCGGGGCCCAGGTCTTTTTCGGTGCAGTGCTGCAGGGCTTTCAATGCGGTGATCAGCTGGTGCAGCGGTACGCTAGCGGCGGTGGGGGCGCGTCTGGCCAGCAGGCGGTCCATGGCCTGGTCCACGTTGGCTACGGCTTGCAGCAGCAATTCGGCCTGGGGCGCATGGTTTTGCGCCAGCAGATAGGCGTGCACGCTGGGTACGTCGGTGCCGGACGCAGAGCCGATGGCCAGGCTGCGCACGGCCTGCCAGTGGATGGCCCAGGCCTGTGCGGCGTGGCCGCTGGCGTTGCGATTGAAGGTGGCGAAACGCCCGGCATTGAGTTTTTGCAGGGTGCGGTCGATGTCCTCACGCCAGAGCTTTTGCAGGGCACCGTTCCACAGGTTTAGAAATTCGTACATCGCGTACTCGGCCTCCTGGTTGTCCCAACCGGCTTGCAGGGCGGCGGCATAGGCAGTTTGCAGGGCCTCGGCTTCGGCCAGGATGTCGCTGGCTAGCTGCTCTGCGTAGTGGCAAGCGGGCGTGTGCGCGCGCAGCTTGCCGGGCCACAGCAGCCACTCCAGCGCGGGCAGGCCTTTGCCCGGGGCGGTGGTGGATTCGAGCGTGGTCGCGTCGGGCGCAACGGTGCGTACCGCTTCGGCAATGGCTTCGGGCCGGGTGGGCATGAAGTCCAGGCTGCGTGGCGAGCGGCGCGCCAGCAGTGCCCCACCCCGCACGGCAGAGAAGCGCTCCCAGGCCGACACCGTGCGCAGCCACTGCTGCTGCGCACGGGCCAGCGCATCGGGTTCGGTGGCTGCGTCGGCGGTGCATAGCTGTTGCAGGCTGCCGACCAGGGCCTGGCTTTGCGCGGAAAAGTCTTCGGCCCCCGGCAGATACCACTGGGCGTAAATGCCGCGCACGAAGCGGGCGTAGGCCTCAAACGGCTGGTCGACAGGGGCCGCCCAGGCAGGGGCACAGCAGCCTACGGTGATCCACAGCAACGCGGTGCGCAGCATGGGGGCTCCCTTTGCCTAGAACTTGTGGCGCAGGGCCACTTCGTAGCCGGTGCCATTGCGGTCGCTGGCTTCGGCACCGCTCTTGGCGAAAGTTTTCATGCGCTCCCGGGACAGGGAGACGGCAACCAGCGTGCGTTTGCTGAAGTCGTACCGGTAGCCCAGGCCCAGGCGCACGCTGTCTTTGTCGCTGGAATGGTCGCCGGTGGTTTTGATCTGGTCGTCGTCGATCCAGCGCAGCGAGGCCAGCAGCCGGTGTTGTCCCAGCAGCACGATGGTGCCCAGTGTCAGCACCCGTTCGGCCCCGGTGTCGGCCAGGTTCAGCTTGGACGAGCGTGCGTACAGGCCCAGCAGTTTGAAGCTTTGGAAGTCGTACGAGCCCGCCAGGGTCACGGTGGTGCGGGCATCGTCGCCGGTTTTGTCGGCAGAGCCGTCCACAAAGCTCTCACGCTGGTAAGAGCTGCTGAGCGACAGCGGGCCCTGGTCGTACAGCGCCACCAGGCCGTAGGCGCGGGTGTGCACGCCTTCACCAGGGGCGGCACCCAGACCCAGCTTGACACCGCTCCAGCGCGGGGTGGCGTAGTAGATGGCGTTGTTCCACTTCTGGAAAACTTTGGCGGTGCGCGTGCCATTTGCGGCCAGGCTGTCACCGTCAAAGGATTCAAAGCGGCTGGCATTGGCCTCATCGGCCGGGCTGGACTGTTTGCCCAGGGTGACGCTGCCCAGCTTATGGCTTTGCAGGCCGACGTAGGCGTATTGCTTGAAGAGTTGGCCAGTGGCGTTCTTGTCGGTTTGTACCGCGCCGGTGTCGGCATCGAAGCGCGATTCCAGGCGGAAAAAGGCGTTCAGGCCGTCGCCCAGGTCTTCCTTGCCGATAAAGCCAAAGCGCCCGGCCGAGCTGTTGCCCACAGACCACTGGCGTTCATCGTTTTTGGACAGATCGTTGGGCGCGTTGCGTAGACCCACATCGACCCGGCCATACAGCGTGACGCTGGATTTTTCGCCGGATGTCTGGCTATGGGCCGCAGTGCCCAGCAAGGCCAGACCGATGGCGGCCAGGGTACACAGATGGGTACGGTGGGTGAAGTGGTTGGAATGTTGCAAGCTTGTCTCCTCGTTGTTGTTAAAAATGCAGGGTCAGGGAAAGGGAATCAGAACTTCAGGGCCCGGGCCAGGCTGGTGGCCTTGGCATCGCGGCTGCCCAGCGGGGCCAGGCCAAAACGGTCTTCGATTAGCTTCAGGATGGAGACGGTTTCGTACTGGGTGTGGTCGATGCGGCCACCTTCGCTGAACGGCGAGACGATGATGGCGGGGATGCGTGAGCCGGGGCCCCAGCGGTCGCCCTTGGGTGGTGCAGCGTGGTCCCAGAAGCCGCCGTTTTCGTCGGTGGTGACGATGACCACGGTGTTCTTCCACTGCGGTCCGGCCATGATGGCGTTGACGATCTCGGTGGCTTCGGCATCGCCTGCGGCCACGCTGCCGCGACCGGGGTGCATGTTCATGCCGCCCGTGGGTTTGTAGAACGCCACCGGGGGCAGGGTGCCGCCGCGCACGTCGGCCATGAAGTCTTCGCGGTCCTTCAGGTGGGCTTTGCGCTCGGCGGCGCTGTCGATAAAGCGCTTGAAGGCGATGAGCGGCTGGTGGTGGTACGAAAAGCTGGCCACGCCTTTTCCCGCCTGGGTGGCGGCGACGGCGCGGTTGAAGTCCTGGCCGTAGTAGGCCCAGGGAATGCCTTTGTCGCTCAGGCGGTCGCCAATGGTGGGGGCGGTTTGCGGCGGCAGCAGGGCCTGCTTTTTGGTGGGGTCAAACAGCCAGGTGCTTTGCAGGGTGTTGACGGCATAGCCGTCTTGCGTCACATAGGCTTCGGGTTCATCCGGCTCGGACGAGCGACCTTGAGCGTCCAAAGCCACGATGTGGTGGGGCGCGTTGGCGTACACCGGGGTGCAGGCGCAGACCAGCCAGAAGTGGTTCAGGAACGAGCCGCCAAAGGCCGACTGGAAAAAGTTGTCGGCCAGGGTGAAGCGCTGCGCCAGTTTCCACAGGCCGAGTGAGCTGCCGTCGTAGGTGCCCATCAGCAGGCCGCCGCTGTTGCCGTCGGCTACGAAGCGGTCGTTGCGCCCGTCGTTGATCTGGCGCTGGTTGGCCCAGAAGGCGTGGATGGGGCTGAATAGGGTGTCGTTGAGGCCGACCTTGGGGTCGAGGCGGAATGGGCCGTTCGGAATGGGGGCGCTCAGGCGCGCATCGGGCTTGCCGGTTTTGTCCGCCAGCGGCGGGGGCAGCACGGCATAGGGCTGGTTGTTGGCGTCCACTTGGACCACGCCTTGGCCCAGCGCGCGGGCATTGGCTACGCCGTTGGCACCGGGGTACAGGCCGAACAGGTGGTCGAAGCTGCGGTTTTCCAGGTAGACCACCACGATCTGGCCGATTTTGGCCAGTTGGGGGTCGGGTGTAGACGCTTGTTGGGCAGGCTGGTAGGTGCTGCATGCCGATAGCAATAGTGCAGCGGCAAGGGCAACGGGTTTGAGAGGCAGGCGCATTAAAGTGTCTTGTGGTGTGAGGATAAAAACGCAACGCACACGTGTGCAAAACGGTGCAAAAAAAGGGGGGTGGTTGCCCCCCGTGAGCTGGCTTACAGGCTGGTGTGCCCGTAGCAGGTCTTCAGCTTGGTGTAGTCGTAGTAGTGGCTACCCGTCGCAAAACGTGCGCTATCGCACGCAGCCTTGAAGTCGGTTTCTTTCTCGTTGTAGAGCATCTTGACCAGCACCGTGCCGCTGCTGTTCTTCACCACGTCCCACTGCATATTGGCCGCCATGGGGGCTACATAGTCACCGCGCCAGGGGTTGTTGGCGTAGCTGTACAGGCTGGCCAGGGGCTGTTGCTGCAACACGTTCTTCAGGCCCATCTTGGAAGCGAAGGGGATGACAATTTCGGCATGCGCAAAGCGCAGCTTGGCGACGTGGGCGAGGTTGCCTTTGGCGATGGCATCGACTTCGGTGAAGAAGTCGTCCTCCAGGATTTGCGCCATCTTCCAGGTCACGCTGCCTTTTTCGGTGATGCCGGGGCCCATCTTGTAGAAGTCGGCGGCATCCTGGGTAAAGGCAAAGTACTGGGCCTGCGCCAGTGGCATGTAGCCGGAGAAATCGACCTTGGCCTCGCTCTTCATGGCCGGGGCAATCACGTACAGCTCGTACAGCAGGGAGGCGGCTTCGCCCAGGTTGGTGATGCCGGTTTTGCCATCGCCCGCCAGGGTGCTGGTGAACTTGCCGTCGTCGCTGGTGTAGGTGAAGCTGCCGGTGTTGGCAAAGCTGTAGGTGCCCGCTTCGATCTTATCCACAAAGGCTTTGGTGAACAGCCGCTCCAACACCACGCGCCCGGCGGTTTTGGCCGCGGGGTCGGCCAGGATGGCGGCTTGCTTGGCGGCCAGGTCGCTGTCTTTGAGCCAGTTCTGGAAGGCCTGGCTGTCCTGGTAGGTCTGGTACAGCGGGTCGGCAGGGTTGGTGACCAGGTCGGTGGCGGCCACCAGTTTGTGGAAGTAGAGCAGGAAATGGTTGGTGCCAGCCGGTTGGGCTAAAGGGGCGGCTGCCGGGTAGGGCGCGGGTGCTGCAGGGTAGTTCACCAGGCTGGTCAGGTTGGTTTGCGCGGCAAGCAGCGACTTGACGAAGAAAGCCCCGCTGTCTACCGCGCGGTCCACACCCGAGGTGACCACCACGATCTGGCGGGGGCTGCTGCTGGCGGTGGCACCGGCCTGGGTGAACAGGGCTGCATTGCGGCCCAGCATGCGTTGGGCGAGTTGCGTGTGCTCGGTGATGCCGATCTGGGTTTCATTGCCGTAGCCGGGCTTGCTGATGCCCGCCACGTTGTAGCCGAGCAGAAAGTTGGCCTTCATGATCTTCAGCACATCGGGGCCCAGCTGGGCCCCGAGGGCGGTGAGGGCACCGTCGTCCGAGGCTTTTTTCCACATGTGGTAGACGGCTAGGTCGTACTTCAGGCTGGACAGGCCGCGCGAGCCGTGGCGTGCCATGAGCTGGGTGTAGACCGTGCTGTAGCCGCTGGGGGGCGCTTCGTAGGTGGCGGCATTTTGCTGCGGGCTGTAGGGTGTCTTGGTTTGGTAGTAGAGGTTGGCGCTGGCTGCGTCATCGCCCCCCCCGCAACCGGCCAGGGTGAGTGCGACGCTGCCCAGGATGCAGGCGAGCGGGCGTTGTAATGCGGTGGCGTGGACCATGGAGTTTCTTTTCTGGAAGGTGGGTAAATCTAGCGATGGAGCGTTACAGCGTGATGACCGGATCGATCAACGCCAGCAGCGGCGCATACACGCCAGCGGCGGCGGCGATGATGGGGTTGCCGTCGTGCAGGCCGTTGTGGGCCAGGAAGTCGTTCACCTGGCCACCGGCCTCCTGCACCAGCACGATGGCGGCCAGGCAGTCCCAGGAGTTGATGTGCGGCTCGTAGTAACCGATGAGGCGACCGGCGGCCACATACGCCAGCATCAGCGCGCCGGAGCCGTTGCGTATGAACATGCCGCCGTCCGCCAGCAGCCGGTCCAGGAACGGCACAAAGGCACCCACCGGCACCCGGTGCGAGAAGCCCACACCCAGCACGCCTTCGGTGATGCTGCGGGCGCTGTGGGCCTGCATGGGCAACTGGTTGACAAACGCGCCCTGGCCTGCGCAGGCGTGGAACATCTCGTCGCTGTTCGGGTCAAACACCACGCCGATCACTGGCTTGCCGGCATGCATGACCGCGATGGACAGGCACCAGGCGTGCATGCCGTTGACGAAGCAGGCTGTGCCGTCGATCGGGTCGATGACCCACAGGTAGTCTGCATCGGCGTGGTCGAGCCCGCCTTCTTCGCCCAGAAAGCCGTCGTCGGCAAAGCGTGCCAGCACCTGGGCGCGGATGTACAGCTCGGTGTCTTTGTCGGCCGCGCTGACCATGTCCTGCAAACCCTTGGACTCGATCACCAATTGGTCGCGCTTGCGGAACCATTCCAGGGCCTGCAGTCCGGCCTGGCGGGCAATGCTTTGGGCCAGCGCGTAGCGCGCATCGATGGCAGCGGTGCTCATGCGCGACCTCCGACGATGCACACGCCGTGGTCGGCAAAGCCGATGCCGACCGACGAGCCTACGGCCAGCGGCTGCTGCACATCGGTCTGGCGCACAAACAATTCACCCAGTGGCGACTCCACCGCGTACTGCATTTCGGTACCTAAAAAGGCTGCGTGACGCACCTGGCCCACCAGGATGTGCTGGCTGGTGGCAGGCGCCAGATGCACCGCATCGGGCCGCACCGCAATGCGAATCTCGCCACGGTAGGCACGCGGATTCGCCAGTTGCACCGCCAGGCCGCCGACCAGGCAGTCGGCGTGGCCCGCAGACACGTGGCCGAGGATTTCGCCGGTGACGCGGTTGGCATCGCAAATGAAGTCGGCCACGAATTCGTCGGCGGGCGTGTCGAATAGCTCGCGCGGCGTGCCCTGTTGGGCGATGCGCTGGTGGTTCATGACGATGATCTGGTCGGAGACAGCCAGGGCTTCTTCCTGGTCGTGGGTGACGTACACCGCGGTGAGCTGCAGCCGCTGCTGGATTTCGCGGATTTCTTCGCGCACGCGGCGGCGCAGCTTGGTGTCCAGGTTCGACAGCGGCTCGTCGAGCAACAGCACCTGCGGCTTGAGCACCAGGGCGCGGGCCACGGCCACGCGCTGCTGCTGGCCGCCGGAGAGTTCGCTGGGCAGGCGCGGGCCGTAGTCGTTCAGGCCGACCAGGCGCAGGCCTTCCAGGGCTTGCTCACGCGCATCGGCCTTGCGGGCACCGCCGACCTCCAGGCCGTAGGCTACGTTTTCCAGCACCGTCATGTGTGGGAACAGCGCGTACGACTGGAACACCATGCTCACATTGCGCTCGATGGCCGACTGCTGGGTCACGTCCTGGCCGCCGATGAAGATGCGGCCCTGGCTTACATGTTCCAGCCCGGCGATCAGCCGCAGCGTGGAGGTCTTGCCGCAGCCGCTGGGGCCGAGCAGGGTGACCAGCGTGCCTTGCGGAATGCTGAAGGACACATCGTTGACAGCAACGACCTTGCCGTATTGTTTGGTGACGCGCTCGAAGACCAGCGCGCCCTGCGTGGGGGCAGTACTCATGATTTAACCTTTAAGGAATAGGACTTACGCAGCGCCCCGGTATCGCCCTTCGGGCTTACAGGGGGAACTTGCGTAAGTCCTGAGGAAAAGACTGGGGCGGGAGTGGTCCCTTCGACGCGTTCGACCCGGCGCAACTGCCGTTTGCCGACCAAACTCTGTGCGGCCAGCACGATGACCAGCATGATGGCGATCAAGGCGCTGGAGTAGGCGATGGCGATGCCGTAGGAGCCGTTCTCCACCAGGCCGACGATGTAGGCCGTGGCCATGTTGTATTTGGCGCTGACCAAAAACACCACGGCGCTGATCGAGGTGATGGAGCGCACAAAGCTGTACACCAGGGCCGCGCTCAACGCCGGGCGCATCAGCGGCAAGATCACCCGCCGTGCGGTGGTGAAGCTGTTGGCGCCCAGCATGGTGGAGGCCTCGTCCAGGCTGCGGTCGAGTTGGCTCATGGCCGCCATGCCGCCACGCAGGCCGACCGGCATGTTACGGAACACAAAGCACAGCACTAGGATGGCGGCGGTGCCGGTCAGCTCGATCGGCGGCATGTTGAACGCCAGGATGTAGCTGATGCCGATCACCGTGCCGGGGATAGCAAAGCTCAGCATGGTGGCGAACTCGAACGCCGCCTTGCCCGCAAAGCGCTGGCGCACCAGCAGCCAGGCGGCCGTCAGCCCGAGGGCGGCGGTCAGCGGGGCCGAGACACCGGCAATCATCAGGCTGGTGAACAGCGAATCCCAGGCGGTGCCCACCCAGCGCAGGCCGTGCTCGCCGGATTCGATGCCGAAGGCGCTGGCGTAGTGGCGCAGCGTGAAGCTGTTGTCGCGGCCCCACTGGTTGACAAAGCCACCGCCCAGAATCATGCCGTACAGCACCAGGGTGAAGCCGGTCCACAGCGTGGCCACGACGGCCAGCACGGCGGACAAGCGGCGGTCCAACCCGGCGTGCTGGCCGTTGTCGGCCTTGCCCGTCACCGTGGTGTAGGACTTGTTACCCAGCCAGTGGCGCTGCGCCAGGAAAGCAGTGACCGCGAACACCAGCAGGATCAGGCCCAGCCCGGCGGCACGGCCGCCGTCGTTCTGCGCGCCGACGATGGCGAAGTAGATTTCGGTGGACAGCACACCGTAGTTGCCACCCAGCACCATGGGGTTGCCGAAGTCGGCCATGCTTTCGATGAAGGCCACCAGGAAGGCGTTGGCCAGGCCGGGTCGCATCAGGGGCAGCGAAACACGCCAGAAGGTGGTCCAGCGAGTGCCGCCCAGGGTTTGCGAGGCTTCTTCTACCGACGGGCTCACGCCTTCGACCACACCGATCAGCACCATGAAGGCAATGGGTGTGAACGACAGCAACTGCGCCAGCCAGACACCGTAAAAGCCGTACAGGCCCCGGCCCGCCGGTATGTCAAAGGCTTGCGACACCCAGGCCGACACCACACCGCTGCGGCCAAAGAGCAGGATCAGAGCCAGGCCGATAACAAAGGGCGGGGTGATGATAGGCAGCACCGTCAGCGCCCGCAGCAGGCGCTTGAAGCGAAAGCCGGTGCGAGTCACCACCAGTGCGAAGGTCAGACCCAGCAGGGTGGAACCGGCGGCGGTGCAAACCGCCAGGAACAAGGTGTTCCAGGCCACGCCACAACGCCGGGTACCGCTGACGCAGCCCAGGGACCAGATGCGGCCGTCGGCCACCCGGGCCCAGGCAGCTTGCAGGCTGAAGCCCGTGCCTTGCTCAAACGCGCTGGCCAACACCCGCAGTACCGGGAACATCACAAACAGCCCGACCAAGGCGACCAGCATGCCGATCACGCCGCAGACGAAAACATCCCCCCGGCAGGCACCCATCCAGGCGGCACCGGTGGTCAGCACAAACACCGCACTGGCGCTGAACAGCAGTGCACCCCAGCCCAGACCGGGCAGGTCGGCACCCGCAGGGCTCCAGCCCACCCACGCCAGCCAGCCCAGAGCCGCCAGAGCCAGCGCGCACAGGGCGGCACCCTGGGTGCGGCGCGGCAAAGGTGCCAGGCTTACCAGGCCGATGGCGACCGGCCAGAGCAGCAGCGGCAGCAGGCCGAAGCGCTGCAGGCCCAGTACCTGCCATAGCGCGGCGGCGGTGGTGTCGTTGCCGGGCCAGCCGGCATGCAGCCATTCGCCGCCCCAGAATCCCGCTTCCTGGGCGTGCCAGGGCAGTAGCACGCTGGCGGTCAAGGCCAGCATCAGCCAGCCACGTAAAGACTTATTCACAAGCCATATCTCTCTGTTGGGTGGTGGTCCGGTGGCTTAACGGGGCAGCGAGAAGATCTCGTCGTCCCAGCGTTTGAGCAGGCGCTTGCGCACCTCGTCACTGCCGTACTTGGCAAAGTCGTAGCTGATGGTTTTCACGCTCTCCAGCCGCGGCGCTTTAGCCGGGATGGTGGCGGTCTTGTTCGACGGCACCTGGAAGGCGCTGGCTTTGGCGGCCAGGGACTGCACATCGGCGCGCAGCGCGAATTCGTAGAAGCGCTTGGCCACCGCCATGTTCTTTGCGCCCTTGACCAGGCTCATGGAGCCGATCTCGTAGCCCGTGCCTTCGCAGGGCGATACCACTTCCACCGGGAAACCGGCCACGGTTTCCTTCAGCAGATCGTGCTGGAAGGTGATGCCCACGGCGGTTTCCCCGCGCGCCAGCGCCTTGGCCGGGGCCGAGCCGCTCTTGGTGTACTGGTTGACGTTGTCGTTCATCTTCTTCATGAACGCGAAGGCCTCGTTCTCGCCCTGCAACTGCACCAGGGTGGCGATGGTGGCGTAGGCCGTTCCCGAGGAGTTGGGGTTGGCGATCTGCACCTCGCCCTTCAGGGCCGGGTTCAGCAGGTCTTTCCAGCACTGGGGTGGCGCAATCTTCTTTTGCTTCAGCACTTCGGGGTTGTAGCCAATGCCCAGCAGCCCGGCGTAGATGCCGACGGTGCGGTAGCCGGAAATTTCGGCCTGCTTCTGCGCCCAGGGGTGCAGCTTGTCGAGCTGGGGCGATTTGTAGACCTCGGTGAAGCCGTCGGCGGCGGCCTGCAGATGCGGGTCGCCAGTGCCCGCCCACCAGATGTCGGTCTTGGGGTTGCTGGCTTCGGCGCGGATCTGGGCGAAGATTTCACCGGCGCTTTTACGCACCATGGAGACTTCCACCTGGGTCTCTTTTTCAAACGCATTGCGCATCAGCTCGCACCAGTCGTTGTCGGCGGCGCAGAGCACGTTGAGGCGGTCGGCCGCCTGGCTGGCCAGGGGCAGGAGCAGCAGGGAAGATAGGACGAGTTGTCGGGTCAGTTGGCGTTGCATGGTTTGTCTCTAGAGGTAGTGGCGCATTTTTGGCAGCGCTTTGCACACGTGTGCAATGTACGACGAATAGTGGATGATGTGATCTAGGGTCTTCCCTGAGAAGGGGTCTAGGCGCGCAAGGTGGTGCGCTCCACCATGGCCACGGGGAGCTGCAGCATGCGACCCGGCATGTCGGGTTCCTGCATGCGCTCGGCCAGGCAGGTGACTGCCGCTTCGGCCAAGGCATCCACGTCCTGGCGCAGGGTGGACAGCGCATAAGCGGACAGGCCCGCCATGGGGATGTCATCGAAGCCGATGACCTGGAAATCCGCGGGCACGTGCAGGCCAAAATGCCTGCGCGCACCGTCCACCAGGCCGCAGGCCAGTACGTCGTTGGCGCAAAAAATGCCGTCTGGCCGGGTGTGTGCATCGCCCAGCAAGGCGTGCGCGGCTTCGAACCCGCCCGCATAGGTGGCGGCCGCCGCTTCCATGCGGCGCAACACCACCTCACCCTTCTTGACGGCCTTGGCCAGTGTTTGCACAAAGCCCTCGCCGCGCACGCTGGCGCTGTAAGTGGCTGTGGCCGAACTCAGGAAAACCAGCCTGCGCGCCCCCTTGGCCAGCAGGGCGCGGGCGGCCATTGCTCCGCCTTCAAAATGGTCGCTGTTGACCACATCCACGCCCTCCAGGTCGGGCGCGCGGTTGATCATGGCCACAGGAACCCGCAGGCGTAGATACTCTTTGGCCAACTGGATGGGGGGCGTGCCCGAGGTCAGGATCACCCCTGCAATCCGGTACTGCAACAGATGCCGCAAGGACTTGGCCAACTGTGCGGGCTCGCTGGCATCCATCAGCAGCGGTGCCAGTGAGCGCACCGCCAGATGGTGGGTGATGGGGCCGAGCAGGCTTTGTAGAAACGGGTCGTCAAAGCCCTTGACCACCACCCCCACCAGATTGCTTTGGCGCTGGATCATGCTGCGCGCCAGGATGTTCACCTGGTAGCCCAGCGCCTCTGCGGCGCGCTGCACTTTCTCGCGGGTTTCCGGGGACACGCTGGCACCTTCGGTGAAGGTGCGCGATACCGCCGAGCGGGACACCCCCGCCTTGCGTGCCACGTCGGCAGCGGTAATCCAACCGGAGGGGTTCTCTGTGGTCATGGCGGAAGGGGGCGCTTACAGCGCCAGTTCGTAGTCCACCGTAATCGGCGCGTGGTCCGAGAACTTCACATCCTTATAGATGTGCTCGGACCGCGCCAGTGCGGCCAGTGCGGGGGTGGCCAAGTGGTAGTCCAGCCGCCAGCCGACGTTGTTGGCGTAGGCCTGGCCCCGATTGCTCCACCAGGTGTAGGCGGTGTCGGTGGTGCTGGGTTGCAGCAGGCGGTACACGTCGACCAGGCCCAGGCCGGCGGCTTCTGCGGCTTCTGGGTGGGCCAGCACGTAAGACATCCAGGCGCGTTCTTCGGGCAGAAAGCCGCTGTTCTTCTGGTTGCTGCGCCAGTTTTTCAGGTCGATTTGCTGGTGGGCGATGTTCACGTCACCGCACAGAATGAACTCGCGGGTTTTGCGCAGGCTGGCCAGGTACGGACCCATCTCGGCCAGAAAGCGGAACTTGGCCAGTTGCCGTTCTTCGCCGGATGAGCCGCTGGGGAAGTAGCAGCTGATGATGGACAGCTTGCGGGCCGGGGTGTCAAAGCGCAGCTCCACGTAGCGGCCCTCGGTATCGAATTCTGGCGAGCCATAGCCGATCACCACATCGCTGGGCGCATGCCGGGTGTACACGCCGACACCCGAGTAGCCCTTTTTTTCCGCAAAGTGGAAGTAGCCCTGCAAGCCCGCCAGCTGCTCGAATTTGCCCTGTACATCGGCGGCCTGGGCCTTCACTTCCTGGACACAAATACAATCCGGCGCAGTGGCGGCAATCCAGGCTTCAACGCCTTTACTGGTGGCCGAACGGATGCCGTTGAGATTCAGGCTGGTTAATTTGAACAAGGATTTTCCCCATGGTGATGAACAAAGCGCCGGACGGCTTGGCGCAGGATTTTGTGCAGTTTGCGGTGGAGTCGGGCGTGCTGCGCTTTGGCGAATTCAAAACCAAAGCCGGGCGCATGAGCCCCTATTTTTTCAATGCCGGGCTGTTTGACGACGGTGCCCGCATGCAGCGGCTGGCTGAATTCTATGCACAGGCGCTGCTCCACAGCGGCATCGAGTTTGACATGATTTTTGGCCCCGCCTACAAGGGCATTCCGCTGGCCGCCACGGTGGCGGTAGAGCTGGCGCGGCGTGGCTGCAACCGGCCTTTTGCCTACAACCGCAAAGAGGCCAAGGACCACGGCGAAGGCGGTTCGCTGGTCGGCGCACCGCTCAAGGGCCGGGTGCTGATCGTGGACGACGTGATGTCGGCCGGCACTGCGGCCCGCGAATCCATTGCGCTGATCCAGGCGGCCGGTGCCACGCCCCATGCGGTGGTAATTGCCCTGGACCGCCAGGAGATGGCCACCGAGGGTGGCCAAGATGTTCCCCACAGTGCGGTGCAATTTGTGCGCAACCAGTTGGGCATGCAGGTCTGCACCATTGCCAATCTCGCGGATTTGCTGCAATACCTGCAACAAAATGATACAAACGGGCTCGGGGAACATTACCCACGGGTGCTAGCCTACCGGCAGCGTTACGGAGTTGACGAAGGAAACATGTGAATTTTTGGGCCAAGTTTGGGGGCGTTAGTGTGCTGTGCAGTAGCCTGCTCGGCATCGCCAGTGCGCAAGGCATATTTACCTGCACCGACAGCCGGGGCAAGAAAATCACCTCCGACCGGCCCATCACCGAATGCCTGGACCGCGAGCAAAAAGAGCTGAATGCCAGCGGCACGGTAAAACGCAACCTCGGCCCCACGCTCACCGCCCAAGAAGCTAGCGCCCAGGAAGCCCGCGACAAAAAAGCGGCCGAAGACCGCACCCGCATCTTTGACGAGCGCCGCCGCAACCGCGCCATGCTCACGCGTTACCAAAACCAGGCCGCCCACGATACCGAGCGTGCCAGCGCCCTGACCCAGGTGGATTCCGTCATCCAGACCGCCAACAAGCGCATGGCCGAACTGGCCGAGCAACGCAAGACGCTGGACAGCGAGATGGAGTTCTATAAAAACGACCCCAGCAAGGCCCCGGCGCATCTGAAGCGCCGCGTCACGGAATTCCAGGAAAACCTGCTCGCCCAGCAGCGCTTCATCGCCAACCAGCAGCTGGAGAAAAAGCGCGTGAACGACCGTTTTGACGAAGAGCTGGAGCGGCTCAAGCCGCTATGGGCTGGGGTGATTCGTTAACGTGAAGCAACTTGCATGGCTTGGTGCTCTGCCCCCGAGTCCCTGAAAGTTAGGCCAGTTTCGCCTTCAAGAGCGCGTTGACCTGGCCGGGGTTGGCCTTACCCACGCTGGCTTTCATGATCTGGCCCACCAGGGCATTCAGCGCCTTCTCGTTGCCCGCCTTGAACTCGGCCACGTTCTTGGCGTTGGCGGCAATCACCGTGTCGATGATGGCCTCCAAGGCGCCGGTGTCATTCATCTGCTTCAGGCCCTTGGCCTCAATCACCGCATCCACCTGCGCATCCGCATCGGTCCACAGCACCTCAAACACCTGCTTGGCGGCGTTGTTGGAAATGGTACCGTCGGCGATACGGTCTAGCACTTTGGCCAGCTTGTCGGCCACCACGGGCACCTGGGCGATGTCCAGGTCTTGTGCGTTCAGGCGACGGGCCACCTCGCCCATCACCCAGTTGGCTACCAGCTTGGGCTGCGCGGGCTGGCCTGCGGCAATCGCGGCTTCAAAGTAGCGGGCGATGCCCTTGCTTTGCGTTAGCGCGGTGGCATCGTATTCGCTCAAAGCGTAGTCGTTGCTAAACCGGGCCGCCATCACGCGCGGCAGCTCGGCCATCTCAGACCGTACGCGCTCCACCCACTCTGCGGCCACCACCAGCGGCGGCAGGTCGGGGTCGGGGAAGTAGCGGTAGTCGGCGGCATCTTCCTTGGTGCGCATGGCGCGGGTCTCACCCGTGTCGGGGTTAAACAGCACGGTGGCCTGCTGGATCGCATGGCCGTCTTCGATCTGCTCGATCTGCCAGCGGATCTCGTAGTCGATGGCTTGCTGCATGAACTTGAAGCTGTTCAGATTCTTGATTTCTCGGCGCGTGCCCAGTTCGGCCCCGGGCTTGCGCACCGAGACGTTGGCATCGCAGCGGAAGCTGCCTTCCTGCATGTTGCCGTCGCAGATGCCGATCCAGGTGACGATCTTGTGCAGCTCTTTGGCGTAGGCCACGGCCTCGGCGCTGGAGCGCATGTCGGGCTCAGTGACGATCTCCAGCAGCGGGGTGCCGGCGCGGTTCAGGTCGATGCCGGTCTGGCCGATGAACTCTTCGTGCAGTGATTTGCCCGCGTCTTCTTCCAGATGCGCGCGCACCAGCCGCACGGTCTTTTTCTCGTCGCCCAGAAAGAACTCCACCGAGCCGCCCTGCACCACCGGAATCTCGAACTGGCTGATCTGGTAGCCCTTGGGCAGGTCGGGGTAGAAGTAGTTCTTGCGCGCAAACACGCTGCGCGGCGCGATGGTGGAGCCGAGTGCCAGCCCGAGCTGGATGGCGCGCTCGACCGCGCCCTTGTTCATCACCGGCAGCGTGCCAGGCAAGGCCAGATCGACAGCGCAGGCCTGGGTGTTGGGCTCGGCCCCGAAGGCGGTGGAAGCGCGGCTGAAAATTTTGCTCTGGGTAGAGAGCTGGGTGTGGGTCTCGAAGCCGATGACGACTTCGTAGCCTTGGACTAATAGTGATGCACTCATGTTTTCTTTTGTGTAGATATGCCGCCACGACGGCCAATTTTGTATGCAAGACGGTAAATGTCTGGTAGTTCAATGCGTTCACTACCATCGGTCAGTCGCGACTTTATGATGCCAATCTGTTCTAAGGTTACGCGCAACTGCTCAATTTTTTCCGTACTTGAAGCCCCACTCCGCCAAGGTATTAGCGCCGTATCTCTCATAGCCTCAATAGCTTGTAAAACGGATGCATCATCTTTCAGCCAGATTCTTTCCAAGTCGATTTTGTCAATTGGAACGGTTTTTGATCGCTCTTTGATACATCGCAGAGCCGGATCAATCCATTGATATTCTTCGCGCAGCTCTTCTACGCGCGCTTTACTTGCTTCACGCACGCCGTCTTTTATAGCCTCGGGATGTATGACATATGGCTTATTTGCATACTGATCTGACGCTGATCTAGTTGCCTCGCGCAACGCAGTTAGAAAGGTTCGTGGCGCTACACGTCCAAGTCCATCGCTCAGGTGGTTATAGATATATGGGTAGCTGTGGCCAGTTGTGGCGGCCCTTCCCATGTAATAGCCTACTAAGGCATGCCAGACTTGTTTTTGTGTAGAGGGTTCATCGGCTGCATCACATTGATAGCGTCCATCACTATATTTCCACGCCACTCGGGCAATGCGCTCAAACTGTGTTCGAAAGGTCGATGAGTGTTGTGCAATACGGTAGAACGCCAAGCCGTACAGGTCCGTTTGAGTCCACTGAAGCTTCACTTTGTTATTGAGAAGTTTTGAACCATCCACCACTGATGCACCTGCTCGCGCGAGGATGTCCTCCCGGATGAAGGCTTTAAGGCGTAAACCTTTGGCAAATCGAAAGCTAAGCATGACGCGCAAGAGTCCGGCGGTCATCGCCGATACGTCGGCTAAGTCATTGGATACGCGATCTAAAGCATCGAAAACTACCAGCGCCGTCCTTTTCTCGGACGTTAGGTTCTGATCCAAAAAATCTAACGCCCGACCGATTCGAGCGGGGTTTTGTCCTGCCCATGCGACCGGGGCATGCCAGAGGTCATAAATGTCTGCTGACGCAGGCATGCCCAGCGCGGGGTCAATTTGGAAAAGTCGCAGAATAGCGACACTCCACAGCGTTTCTGGCGTTACCCCAGGTAGTTTTAGTAAATTAGGTAATTCAGCACTAGTCGGGAATGTGGGGGCGTTTATCGTGCTCTTTACGTCTAGCGCGATAGCATGGCTTTCGGTGATGCTTGTCAATGCCTCTTTCAGGTCGGTGCCCAAAGCTTGATTACCCAAGGCGTGACGTAGTTCGTTATTGGCTAACACACCTGTCCAGAATGACTTACCGCATCCGCGCATTCCTTCCACAACCATTCGATCCGGAGCCAGCGCTTGAAGGTGTGACGCGGGAACGTAAACGTCGCCCCAGTTCGTTGTGGAGCCATCGGTTGGAATATCGATCAGCGCTTTGAGAATCTGTTCACGTAAAGCGCTTTGTTGTCTTTCATTAAGAACGTTATCGAAGCTGGCGCTCATTAAGTATTCCCCAGCAGTGCCATCGTGTGGGTTAGAAAGTCAGAAAAGGCGGCTTGATTGACCGGATCGGTTAATTGACCAGGCTGAGTCAGTGGACTAAATGCGCGAAGCGCTTCAACCCACATTACACGGCTGGGGCTGTGAGGTGCATCTGATGCGTCCGGTGCAGGCGCAAACGCCTGAAGATCATCGCCAGAATCTTCGTCATAAATTTCGCTAAACGTGTCGTATCCGTTTTGATTGAAATTTTCGAAATAACCCACGTGCGCACCGTATTCTTGCGGAGTTAATGCAGAAACCAGGCGCAGACTACGCCTTAAATTCCATGCCTCTTTACTTTCATCTGTTGGACTAGTAGGCCTTGAAAATAAGGCTCGATTACGTTTTAGATGTCTAAACAATAGTTTGTAAGAGTCCCAAGTTTGACTCGTATTTATTGCAAAAAGAAGAGATACGTCTGCTTGCAATTGCGTAATAGCTGCTGCCGCTGTGTCATCTATTCCCGCTCTGCAATCAAAAAGGGTTATGTCTATGTTGTGTTGTACTTCTGCGGTGAAAAGGAAGTTGTTTAGTCTCTCTGAGTAAGCTTTCCCATCTTGACTCTGCCGGTAGATACGTGCGAGCTTCGAAACATAAGCTTCTGTATGCCGGCCATAAGCGGGAGCTACCAATATTTGCCCCTTTAGTTCCAACTGTGCGTTGAGTGGGCTGGCCTCAATGACGCGGGTAAGGGCCATGCGTTCGAGTGATGTCGTGTCGGCACCAAGTGCTTGTGCTGTTAGCCAATCGACTACACCGTAGTCAGATTGCCCATCTCCAGCAGGTAATAGACTGGATGAAAGTCCGGGTGATTCAAAGTCTCCATCGACTACTAGCACACGCTTGCCATTTTGTGCCAGAGCAATGGCTAGCATGGTGAGCGCAGAGCTGCGTCCCACGCCACCTTTGACACTAAAAAATACGCATCGTCGTGCAACCTTGCTGGAATTTGTTTGGGTGCTGGCCGGTGTCAACCAGTCTCTTTCTTTATCCTGTCGCTCTAGCAATACAAATTCAAGATTTGGGCTTAGTGTTGACTCTTTGAATAAAGATAGGAGCGCTGGATCGCTCCAATAAGATGCTGCATCAAACAGTTCGTCGCGGCATATGTTCCATGGCGACAATGCAAGATTACCGGCAGCTACCTCCAAATCATCCAACAGAGAGCCGCAATGAGAGCGCGCGAGTTCGTCTCGGCTACAAGGTAGTAGCAACATGAGCTGACCGTACCAGTTGCGAACAAGGACAAGAGCTTCACCAGCTAGAAGATTTCGTAACTTTTCTTGAAGAGGATGATGCTCAAGTATTTGGACCAGCTCTTTTTCGACAGACTCCCATTTCAGCAAGTCATCTATTGCTTTCATATCAATCCTTGCAAATGGTTACTCATCAGCAAATTCGCTTTATTTGCCCCGGTCTGTTCTTGCGTCACAGTCACTACTGCAAAACTGGTTTGCGCGTGGTAGCGCTGTGCTACTGTCCACGTTGGGAAATAGCTTTGGATGGATGAGATAGCCTGCGCCAAAGTAGTATTCCCTGCAATCGCAGGGGCAATGTTTGTCAGTTCTGCAAACAGTTTGGGAATATGGCCACTTCCATTTCGTCCTCCAAATTGAGCGGTCGGATTGCTTTTTCTGGCTATTGCCTTAAGTGAGCACTCTGCTGAAACACCAAATAGATGGCTGGCATTCGCTAACCGCGAGGGTGTCTGTGCGAATAGCAAATTTGCATCTTCAAGATGTCGGTTGGATGCGTCTTTGAAGTCGTCCATGACCCGTCACGCGATATTGGGTTGTTGGCGGTGGAAATCAGTCGCCTGCTGGAACCGGTGCGCGATATTCAGCAGCCGGGCTTCTTGCAGATAGTTGCCAATCAGCTGTAGACCGACGGGCATGCCGCCCTCGCCCACACCAGCGGGGATGCTCATGCCGGGCAAGCCTGCCAGCGACGACGGCAGGGTGAAGATGTCGGCCAGGTAGGCCGCCACCGGATCGGCGGACTTGTGGCCCAGCTTCCAGGCCACGGTGGGCGCGACGGGTCCAGCAATCACGTCGCACTGGGCAAACGCCTGCTGGAAGTCGTCGGCAATCATGCGGCGGATTTTTTGGGCTTGCAGGTAGTAGGCGTCGTAGTAGCCGTGGCTGAGTACGTAGGTGCCAATCATGATGCGGCGCTTGGCCTCGTCGCCAAAGCCTTCGGCGCGGGTCTTTTTGTACATGTCGATCAGGTCGGTGTACTTGTCGGCCCGGTGGCCAAACTTCACCCCGTCGAAGCGGCTCAGGTTGCTGGAAGCCTCGGCCGGGGCGATCACGTAATAGACGGGGATGGCCATCTCGGTACGCGGCAGGGTGATGGGCACCAGCTTGGCGCCCAACTTCACATATTCCTGCAAGGCGGCATCGACAGCGGCGCGCACATCGGTGCTAAGGCCCTCGCCGAAGAACTCGGCGGGGATGCCGATGCGCAGTCCGTCGAGCGAATCGTTCAATTGCAGGCTGTAGTCTTCGGCGGGGATGTCCAGTGAGGTGGAGTCGCGGTCCAGATCCGGGCCGCACATGGCGGATAGCAGCAGGGCGCAGTCTTCTGCGCTGCGGGCCATTGGGCCGGCCTGGTCTAGGCTGGAGGCAAACGCCACCATGCCATAGCGGGATGCGCGGCCGTAGGTGGGCTTGATGCCGGTGATGCCGCAAAACGAGGCCGGTTGGCGGATCGAGCCGCCGGTGTCGGTGCCCGTAGCAGCCGGCACCAGCCGCGCGGCCACTGCCGCCGCACTGCCGCCGGACGAGCCGCCGGGAATGCGCGTGGTGTCCCAGGGGTTCAGCACCGGCTTGAAGGCCGAGTTCTCGTTGGCCGAGCCCATAGCGAATTCGTCGCAGTTCAATTTACCCAGCGTCACCACGCCCTGCTGCGCTAGTTGGCTGACAACCGTGCTATCAAAAGAGGAGATGTAGCCGTCCAGCATGCGGGAGCCTGCTGTGGTGGGGAAATCTTGGGTGACAAAGATGTCCTTGTGCGCCAGGGGCACGCCTTCCAGCGTGCCCGCCGTGCCGTTGGCCAGCCGTGCATCGGCAGCAGCGGCCTGGCGCAGGCTGACGGCAGGGTTGATGGCCAGATACGCACCGAGTGGTGCATGGGCTTCGGCGCGGGCCAAAAAGTGCTGGGCGGTTTCCACGGCGGATACCTTGCGGGCGCGCAGTTGTGCGGCCAGTTCGACCACGCTCAGGTCGTGAAGCTGTGTAGGGAGGCTCATGGCGATGCGGGCGCTTTATTCAATAACTTTGGGAACAAGAAACAGGCCACGCTCGACGGCGGGCGCGGTTCGCTGGTTGGCTTCGCGCCGGTTCGGCTCACTGACCACGTCGTCGCGCAGGCGCAGCACGATGTCGTGCATTACCGCCACCGGGTGGGCCAGGGGTGCTATGCCAGTGGTGTCTACGGCGCGCATGGTTTCGACAATGCCGAAGAAACCGTTGAGCTGGGTGAGCAAACGGTCGCGCTCGGCAGGTTG
This sequence comes from Rhodoferax sp. LB1P47, assembly GCF_056521445.1. Taxonomy (NCBI): domain Bacteria; kingdom Pseudomonadati; phylum Pseudomonadota; class Betaproteobacteria; order Burkholderiales; family Comamonadaceae; genus Rhodoferax; species Rhodoferax sp. LB1P47. The sequence continues at coordinate 87,859 of NZ_JBWMAU010000014.1, forward strand.
GAGTTCCAGCCGGGCCAGATTGGCGATGCGGTCGAGTTCAGGGAGGGTCAGTGCCATGTCTTAAACAGGGTTGAAAACGAAAAGTAAAGCGGTGTTTCCACGCAGTTGACGCAGGTTAGCCACAGGGGATGCGGTATTATCCCGCCTTTGGTCGCGCGGTCACTTTGTGGCAAAAATCCGCACCAAGAAACCTAATTAAGACTTTTGCAGCACCCGGGTGGCGGGCCTATTGAATCAATATTGCCCACCACCTGGGCACTGCAAGCGTCATGTCTATCTAGAACCGTATTACCAGGCGATGGCCCGCCGATCCGCAGGCCATGCCCGAGAGGATTTTGCATGTTTGGGACTTTCCGTCGGTACTTTTCTACCGATCTAGCCATCGACCTTGGCACGGCCAACACCCTGATTTACGTACGCGGCAAGGGCATTGTGCTGGACGAGCCGTCCGTGGTTGCCATCCGCCACGAGGGCGGGCCGCAAGGCAAAAAAACCATCCAAGCCGTGGGCAAGGAAGCCAAGGCCATGCTGGGCAAAGTGCCGGGCAATATCGAGGCCATCCGCCCGATGAAAGACGGCGTGATTGCCGACTTCACCGTCACCGAGCAGATGCTCAAGCAGTTCATCAAGATGGTGCACCCGCGTGGTGTGTTCCGTCCCAGCCCGCGCATCATCATCTGCGTGCCCTGCGGCTCCACCCAGGTCGAGCGCCGCGCCATCCGTGAATCGGCATTGGGCGCAGGTGCTTCTGAGGTGTATCTGATCGAAGAACCTATGGCAGCGGCCATTGGCGCCGGTTTGCCGGTGTCGGAAGCCAGTGGCTCGATGGTGGTGGACATCGGCGGCGGCACCACCGAAGTTGGCGTGATCTCACTGGGCGGCATGGTCTACAAAGGCAGTGTGCGTGTGGGCGGCGACCGTTTCGACGATGCCATCATCAACTACATCCGCCGCAACTACGGCATGCTGATCGGCGAGCCCACTGCCGAGGCCATCAAGAAGAACATCGGCTCGGCCTTCCCCGGCTCCGAAGTCAAAGAGATGGAAGTCAAGGGCCGCAACCTGTCCGAAGGCGTGCCGCGCAGCTTCACCATCTCCAGCAACGAAATTTTGGAAGCCCTGACCGACCCGCTGAACAACATCGTCGCCTCGGTCAAAAACGCGCTGGAACAAACCCCGCCCGAACTCGGTGCCGACATTGCCGATCGCGGCATGATGCTGACCGGTGGCGGTGCGCTCCTGCGCGATCTGGACCGCCTGCTGGCCGAAGAAACCGGCCTGCCGGTGCTGGTGGCCGAAGAGCCGCTGACCTGCGTGGTGCGCGGCTGCGGCATTGCCCTGGAACGCATGGAGCGCCTGGGTTCGATTTTCACCAGCGAATAAGCTCCGCCGAACGGACCAACCAAAGGTACGGCGATGCCACTCGGTACGCTGGGCAGGACCCCGCCCCCGTTCTTCAACCAGGGCCCCTCGGCCCTGACCAAACTCATCTTTTTTAGCGCTCTGGCCCTGTTTTTGATGGTGGCTGATGCGCGCTTTGCCTTGGTCCGTCCGCTACGGGCGGCCATTGCCACCGTGCTGTACCCGGTGCAATGGGCGGTGGTGGAGCCGATACGGCTGGTGATGGGCGGTGGAGCCTATCTAGAGGGCCTGACCCGCCTGCAAGCCAAGGCCGATCTGGCCCAGCGGCAACTGGTGGCACAGTCGGTGCGCGCCGGGCAGGTTGAACAGCTCACTTTGGAAAATACCCGCCTGCGCCAATTGCTGGAGCTGCGCGGAAAAATCACCACCCCGGCCCAAAGCGCCGAAGTGCTGTATGACGCAGCCGACCCTTACGCCCGCAAAGTCGTGATCGACAAAGGCAGCACCCAGGGCGTGGTGGCGGGCTCACCCGTGCTGGACGGGCTGGGCGTGCTGGGCCAGGTGACCCGTACCTACCCGATGGTCAGCGAAGTCACCCTGCTGATCGACCGCGACCAGTCCATCCCCGTACTGAACACCCGCACCGGCGCACGCAGCGTGGCCTATGGCGATCCGGCCTCCAACGGCGGCCAACTGGAACTGCGCTTTATGGCCGGTAACTCGGACGTGCAGGTGGGGGACGTGCTGACCACCAGCGGTGTGGACGGCGTCTACCCGCTGGGCTTGCAGGTGGCCACCATCGCCAAGATCGAGCGCCGCGCCGACTCGGCCTTTGCCCGCATTTACTGCACCCCTGTGGCCCAGGTGGCCGCCGCCCGCCATCTGCTGGTGCTGCAACCCGTGGCCTCCCAGCTGCCCGAGATGCCGCCGCCAAGTCCACCGGCAGTAGCTCCTAAAAAAGGAGCTAAGAAATGAAGCTCCACCTGCGCAGAAGCCCTCTATGATCATGCGCCCTGGCCAGCAGTTACTGCTACCGGTCAACCCGGTGTTCATCGGTGTCAGCCTGGTGCTGGCCCTGCTGTTCAACATGGCCGAAAACATCGGCCTGTGGGGCCGCGCGCCCTGGGTGCCGGACCTGCTGGCGGTGGTGCTGGTGTTCTGGAGCGTGCACCAGCCGCAGCGCGTGGCCATCGGTACGGCCTTTGTGTACGGCCTGTTGATGGATGTACACCAGACCAACTTGCTGGGCCAACATGCCCTGGCCTACAGCGTGCTGAGTTTTTTGGCGCTGGCCATGCACCGGCGTTTGCTGTGGTTTAGCGTGCCGTCGCAGGCCATGCAGGTGCTGCCGCTGTTGGGGGTGGCACACGCCATCATGCTGCTGCTGCGCATGCTGGGCGGGGGCACTTTTCCCGGCGTGTCGCTGGTGCTGGCCCCGCTGATCGAAGCCGCGCTGTGGCCGCTGTTCAGCATCGTTTTGCTGGCCCCGCAACGCATGGCTCCCGACCCCGACAAGACCCGACCGCTGTGACCGAACTCAAGGACGTAGGCGCCGAGCTGTCGCACTTTCGCCTGCGGCTGCTGGCGGCGGGGATGGTGGTGGTGCTGGCGTTTGGCGGGCTGGCCACGCGCCTGGCGTATTTGCAAATTGTGCGGCACGACGAGCTGCTGGAGCGGGCCGAAAACAACCGTACCGCCATCGTGCCGGTAGTGCCCAACCGAGGCCTGATTCTGGACCGCAACGGCGTGGTGCTGGCCAGCAACTACTCGGCCTACACGCTGGAGATCACCCCCAGCAAAGTGCCCGATCTGGCCCAGACCCTCGACGCCCTGGCCGAGGTGGTGGAGATCCACGCACGCGACCGCCGCCGCTTCAAAAAGCTGGCCGAAGAGTCGCGCAACTTCGAGTCACTGCCCATCCGCACCCGCCTGACGGATGTGGAAGTGGCCCGCTTTGCCGCCCAGCGTTACCGTTTTCCGGGCGTGGACATCAAGGCCCGGCTGTTCCGCACCTACCCGTTTGGCGAGCTGGCCAGCCACGTGATTGGCTACATCGGGCGCATCAACCAGTCGGAAAAAACCCGCATCGACGAGTCCGAAGAGGCCGACAACTACCGGGGCACCGAATACATCGGCAAGCTCGGCGTAGAGCAAAGCTACGAGACCCAGCTGCACGGCCTGACCGGGGTAGAAGAAATCGAAACCTCGGCCGGGGGCCGTGCCGTGCGCCGCCTGGCCAGCAACCCGGCCACGCCCGGCAACACCGTGGTCATGTCGCTCGACATCCGGCTGCAAAAGCTGGTCGAAGACCTGTACGGCGACCGCCGGGGCGCGCTGGTGGCACTCGACCCGAAAACCGGCGAAGTGCTGGCCTTTGTCAGCAAACCCACCTTTGACCCCAACCTGTTCGTCGAAGGCATCGACGTAGAAAGCTGGCAAGCGCTGAACAGCTCACCCGACAAACCGTTGCTGAACCGGGCCCTGCGCGGCACCTACCCGCCGGGCTCCACCTACAAGCCCTTCATGGCCCTGGCGGCGCTGGAAACCGGCAAGCGCACGCCCCAGCAAAGCATTGCCGACCCGGGCTTTTTCATCCTCGGCGGACACCGCTTCCGCGACGACAAGGAAGGCGGCCACGGCATGGTGGACATGTACAAATCCATCGTCGAATCCTGCGATACCTACTACTACATGCTGGCCAACGACATGGGCGTGGACCTGATGCACGACGAGATCAGCAAGTTTGGCTTTGGCGGGCTCACCGGCATCGACATCCAGGGCGAAGTGCGCGGCATCCTGCCGTCCACCGCCTGGAAGCGCCGCGCCTACAAACGCCCCGAACAGCAAAAGTGGTATGCCGGGGAAACCATTTCGCTGGGCATTGGCCAGGGCTACAACAACTTCACCATGCTGCAACTGGCCTCGGCCACCGGCATTCTGGCCAACGACGGCATCAAGATGAAGCCGCATCTGGTGAAGGAAGTGGTGGATGTGCTGACCCGCAACGCCCAGCAAACGCTACGCGAGATCAAGGCCGAAATCAGCGCCAAACCGGCCAACATCGAGGTCATCAAACGCGCCCTGGTGGGCGTAAACATCGAAGGCACCGGGGCCACGGCGTTTCGCGGGGCGAGCTATGTAGCGGCAGGTAAAACCGGCACGGCCCAGGTGGTGTCGATCGGTAAAAACGAAAAGTACAACGCCGCCAACATCGCGGAACGCTTCCGCGACCACGCGCTGTACATGGCCTTCGCCCCGGCCGACAACCCGCAAATCGCCTTGGCGATGGTGGTCGAAAACGCCGGATTTGGCGGTGCCGCCGCCGCGCCCATCGCCCGCCGGGTGTTCGACTACTGGCTGCTACAGAAGTACCCCAGCCCGCAAGACCTGGCCGCCGTGCGCCAGGGCCAGGGCCAAACCCCGCTGGGCCCACCGCGTGCAGTGGCCGATGTACCAGAGCTGCCGGGCTACGTGGCGCCGGTGGCATCGGCTGCATCGGCCCCGGCAGTGGCCAGCGTACAAATTCAAAAGAAATAGGCCTCCAGCGCATATTCTATATACGCTAGTAGCTACTATATTTATAGCTAATGCGTTGCCTGCATGGATGGCAGAGCCGCTAGTGCAGACCGCACCGCATCGGGCAATGCCGTGTGTGGCTCAGCCCCCAGCACGTGCACCAGCTTGTGGTTCACCAACTGGTGCGGCCTCTGCCACAGGTAGCGCATTTCAACCAATGCCGCCCAGGTGGGCATCACCAGGCCCCCCAGCCGGATCAGCCGCCAGGGCAGATTGCCCACCTTCAACGGTCCCCCGGTGGGCAGCCAGCCTTGGGCGCTGGCGAAGTCGGTCAGCAGGACTTGCCACTGGTGGCCCGTCAGGCAGTGGCCGCCGAAATGCAGCGTCTCGAAAGCGGGCAAGGCAGCCCGGCGCTGGGCGACTTCGACACAGCAGCGTGCCAGATCCGGCAAATAGGCCCAGGCAATCGGCACATCCATCGCGCCGGGGTAAGTCATGCGACCCTGGCGCAGCTTTGGGGCCAAGGCCATGTCCAACCACGAGCCATTGCCGCTGCCAAAAAAATTGCCTGCCCGGATGACCACGGCGCGTAGGCTGCCGTCTTGCGTGGCCTGCGCCAAGCGCTGCTCCATCGCCATGCGAATGCGGCCCTTGTCGGTGTCCGGCTGCTGTGGCGCGTCCTCGGCCAACGCGGCAGGCATGCTGCTGCCAAAGTTATAGACGTTGCCGGGAAACAGCAAGCAAGCCCGTAGTTGCTGGGCCACGCGGATCGCCGCCTCCAGCAGGGCCGGGGCCTGGACGCGCCAGGCTGTGCGGGTGTAGGGCGGGTTGAGCGCATGCACCACCACCTGCGCACCCGGCGCAGCGCGGGCCAGGGCGGCATGGTCGTCCAGCGCCATCGGCAGCCAGTGGATGCCGGGCAGCACGGGTAAAGGCTTGCTTTGCGCAGCCGCTGGCCGCACTTGGGCATACACCGTCCAACCCGCCTGGGCGAAGGCTTGGGTGGCGGCCAGCCCGAAGCGGCCACGGGCACCAAGAACCAAAACGGTGGAGGGGGTTGGCATGTTGCGCGTCTCAAAAGTGGTGAATAGCCCGATTGTGCGAAGCCCTGTGCTATTCGACAATTGCCCAAGTCGTCACAACAGCATTTCACAAATGAATAACCAACAGTTCGATTGGGATTTGATACGCAGTTTTTTGGCCGCGCTAGAGCACGGCAGCCTGCTGGGTGCGGCGCGGGTTTTGCAGACCAGCCAGCCCACGCTGGGGCGGCGCATTGCCACGCTGGAGGCGCAGCTGGGCACGCCGCTATTTGAGCGCACCGGCCGGGGCTTGCGGCCCACCCCCACGGCGCTGGTGCTGGCCGAATCGGCCCGGCAAATGGAGCAGGCCGCGCACCAGTTCTCGCACGAGTTGGCACGGGCGCAAAGCGGGCTGGCAGGCACCGTGCGCATCTCAGCCAGCACCACGGTGGCCAGCTATGTACTGCCGCAGGTGCTAGCGCAAATACGGCAGGCCTTGCCCGAGATCCAGGTGGAGCTGGTGTCGAGCAACGCCGTGAGCAACCTGCTGCGCCGCGAGGCCGACATCGCACTGCGCATGGTGGCCCCCGACCAAGCATCGCTGGTGGCGCGGCGGGTCGGCCAGGTCACACTGGGAACATATGCCCATGCCGACTATCTGGCGCGCTGTGGTGAGCCGCAACAGCCCGAGCAACTGCTACAGCACACCATGCTAGGCCATGACCGCGACGACAGCATTGTTCGCGGCTTCCAGGCGTTTGGCATTGCGGTGTCTGCCGCTGATTTCGAGGTGCGCTGCGACGACTTTATTGCCTACTGGCAGATGCTGCGGGCCGGCATGGGTATTGGTTTTGTGGCCGACTATGTGGCCCGCACCGACCCGCAGGTGCGCGTTGTGCTGCCGCAGTTGCAGATTCCGGCGCTGCCGATGTGGCTGGTGGTGCACCGCGAAATTCGGGGCAACCCGCGCATCCGGGCGGTGTACGACATGCTGGCAGAAGCCCTGCCCCGGGTTCTGGACTGAATGCGCGTTATTGCAAAAACGCCGTGTAGCCGGTCTTCAAAATCAGCGCGCCCACCACCACAATGAACACGCTGCGTACAAACCCCGTGCCGTGCTTCAGCGCCATGCGCGAGCCCAGCACGCTGCCCAGCACATTGGCAATCGCCATCGGCAGCACAAAGTGCCACCAGATGTGGCCGGTGGAGACAAACAAAATCAGCGCCGCCAGGTTGGTGGCGGTGTTCAGCAGCTTGGCCGAGGCCGAGGCGTGCAAAAAGTCGTAGCCTAACCAGCGCACCATCAGAAACACAAAGAAGCTGCCCGTGCCGGGACCGAAAAAGCCGTCGTAGAAGCCAATGGTCAGGCCAATGCCGCTAGCGATCAGCGCCTCGTGCAGGCCACTGAAGCGCGGCGCGTGGACCTTACCCAGCTCTTTCTTGGCCAGCGTGTAGACCAGCACCGCCAGCAGCACCAGCGGCAACAGTTTGCGCAAGAAGTCGCTGGGCACCACCGTCACCAGCCAAGCGCCCAGCAGCGCCCCGGCAAAGCCCGCCCCCGCAGCGGGTAGCAGGCTCTGCCAGCGCAGCTGCACCCGGCGGCTGTACTGCCAGGTGGCAAAACCCGTGCCCCAGATGGAAGCCCCTTTGTTGACTCCAAACAGAGTGGCCGGGTGGGTGGAGGGGAAAGTGGCAAACAGCGCAGGCACCAAAATCAAGCCGCCGCCGCCCACAATCGCATCCACAAAACCGGCCAGCAGCGAGGCTAGCGTGACAAAAATGAGTTCCATGCGCCGATTGTCGCACTCAAAACGCTATTGTTTTAAGAGCTGCCACCGCATACAGCATATGCGCCATCGGCCTAAAAAGTATAAATCTAACGCAACGGCACCTCGTTGCGAAAAGCGCTTGCGCTGCAAGCTTGGGGTGTGCCACAACCCGCCACAAAAAGAAAAAGCGCCGGGTTTAGCGGCGCTTATAAAAAAACATCTCGTTGCGGATGTCTAAATAGGTTTATTGATCATTCTGCTGGGTGTCTCCCCGGACCCTCGCTGGGAGAAGCGCGGGGCTTCTCTGCAAGTTGGCGAGACTGTATCTGCATGCGTGGCGCACTGTATTGGGACTTACCCTCTGCGGGCGGACCCTTGGTGCGCTTAGTGCGGCATCAGGCGCAAGGCCAACTGCTCTTCGGCGATGAAGTCGCTGTAGGTGAAGTCGGCATGGCCAATATCGGCCTCGTCGTGCGCGTCCTCCAGGGACTGGGTGAGCAGCTTGCGCAACACCATCAGGCTGCCGGGGTCGAGGGCTTTTTCGGTCTCCAGCAGGGCATTTTTCAGGTCCAGACTGCCCATGTGGGCCTTGTGCGGATTCAGCGTTTCAATGCCGCGCGTCAGGCGCTGGGCCAGTTGCCGGGTGGCGATGAAGCGGCTGGCGGCAAACGCGGGGTGGACCCGGCTCAGCACCAGTTGCAGGCCACCGAGCAAAATTTGCAGCTCCAGCAGCTTGGGGTTGTCAGTCACACGGGGCAGCATCAGCTCGGCATTCCAGGGCGATTCTTGGCGCAGGTCGGGTGTGTTCATAGCTTCAAAGTTTATAGCTTGCTATCTTTTTGAATCACCGCAAAGCGGCATAAACGCCCGGCAATTGCGGGCTTCTAAGCCACTCGGAGTTCCTTGGGATGTTCGAGTCGGCGCACCACCTCCTTGACCACCGCCAGCATCACCGCCCGGTCGGGCTGGGGGTGGTCGGCGAAATGCTGGGTGGTGCTGCCCGCCTGCACCCAGGCGCCGCGCGCGTCGCTGCCAAAGTGCAGCGGGATGTGGTGGGCCGCCAGCAGGGGGCCGCAGGCACTCCATTGGCGGCTCCATTGGGGCAGTTTGTGCCGCCCTTCCCACAGCGTGCCTGCCGTTTCATAGCATTCCTCGATTTGGTGGTGGCCCAGCAGATGGGCCAGTTGCCGCTCTTTGGCAACGCAACTGCGAAAGTACTCTTCGTCGGTCATGCGCATGGTCGGCTCCTGGTCGTGGTGAAAACACTATAGGCCTATGGGTTGGGAATGTCAGGCGGGGCATCCAGCACCTGCAAGGCATGCACGTAACCGCGCTGCACGATGTTTTCCAGCCGCCGCCATTGCAGCATGCCCACGCGGGTCAGCGGTGGGTTGAAGTACAGGTCGCACTGCTGCTGGGCGCTGCGCTGGCGCGACATGCTGTACAGAATAGTCACCGTTAGCAGGTAGCTGGGCAGCGACGGCAGGCGGTAGCGGCGCTGGTGGGCCGGGCGCAGGCGGTCACGCAGCAGCGCCCAGCTACCGGGCATGTCATCAAAGTCCGCCCGCACCGGGGTGCGGATGTTCAGGTCTACACCGATCACCCGGCCCACGCCGCGCATGCTGCGCATCACGTCCACCGGGAAGTTGTTGAAGCTGCCACCGTCGCACAGCAGCTCGCCGCCGTGCACCACCGGGGGCAGCGCACCGGGGATGGAGGTGCTGGCCAGTAACGCGTGGGCCAGGTTGCCGTGCTGCAAGCGCTGCTCGCTGGCGGTGGTGAAGTTGGTGGCCACGCAGAAGAAGTTTTTCCACAGGTCTTCGATGTCGGCATCAAAGCCCACCAGCTCTTCTACCGCCGTACGAAGAATGCGTTTCAGGCGCAGGCCTTTGATCAGCGACAGCACCGGGAACAGGTTGAAATCGCCGGTGGGGTTGGTGGCAAAGGCGCGGCGGGCGTTGGCCATCACCGTCTCCAGTGGCTGGTCAGACGCGGCGTAGCTGGCCATTACCGCGCCGATGCTGGTGCCGCCCACCCAGTCCACTTCGATGCCACGCTCGTGCAGCGCCCGCAGCACGCCCAGGTGCGCCAGCCCGCGCGCCCCGCCACCGGCCAGCACCAGGCCGACGGCGGTGCGGCTTTGGATGCGGGCCAGCCGGGCCATGTCGCGGGGCACATCGGGGCGGATGTGCAGGTGGCCCGCCACGGGCCGCCGGGCCAGCCAGGCCGCCGTGCCACGTGGCGAGGGTTGGTCGGCCGGGTGCAGCAGCACCAGGATGTCGGCAATCAGCGTCAGCGGCGGGCGGTAGCGGAGAAACCGGCTCTCGCTGGGGTGCAGCACGGGCGGCTGGGTGGCATCGGCCAGCAGCAGCAGCTCGTCGCAGTGGCGGCAGCAGCGCTGCGTCCAGGCGGTGGGCGCGGCATCGGCCAGCAGCAGCACAAAGTCGTGTTCGGCCTCGATCTGGTCCAGCAGCATGGCGATGCGGCGCTGGGTTTCCTTGTCGGTGTTGTCGCTGGGGCCCAGACCGACTGCGTCCAGCCGCTGGTCGATGTCGTGGCGGCTGACCACGCAGACCCGGCCCATACCGGCGAGTTGGCCGACCAACCGGGCCGCAAAGTCGGGCAGATCGATGCCGCTGGTAATGGGCAGCAGACCAATGGTGACCAGCTTGTCGGCCACCGGAGCGTGCTTGCGGCCCTGCTTGCCTGCTTGTCCGCCTTGTAATTGATGGATGATTTGCGTGGTGAAGGCCCGCGACACCTGGGGGCTACAGTCCAGCAGGCGCTGGAAGGCCGGGCGGTCCAGCCGGGCCAGCACCGCATCGCGCACGGCCACCACGGTCGCGGCACGCGGCTCGCCGGTGTACAGACTCATCTCGCCCACCACCTGGCCACGCACGATGTCGCCCACCCGCCCTGGACTGCCGTGGTGGTCGTCCGGGGCCTGCACAAAAGCGCGCAGCCTGCCGCTGAGCACCAGGTACATCGCGTCGCCCACCTCGCCCTGGGTCAGCAGGGTTTCACCGCCACTGATCTCCACCCATTCCAGGCTGCGCCGCAACAGCGCCATGGCCTCGGCCTCCAATGCGCCAAAAAAGACGTTGAGGTAGCGCACCAGCAGGGCATCCTGGGATTGCTGGCGGGCATGGGCTGTGCGCATGGCAGTATGGTTTTTTTGTCGAAAATGGCTTTAGCGCTTATATCTTCTGCGCTTTTAGCTATGTAAACAATAGCAATTACCCACCCCGCGCCAGGCGCTCGCTCTTCCAGTACACGTCGTCACCACCGTCCACCCGGTTCAAAACCCGGGCCAGCACAAACAGCAAATCGCTCAGCCGGTTCAGGTAGTGCCGGGGCGTGTCTTTCAAGGCATCCTGCTGCTCCAGCGCCACCACGGTGCGTTCGGCGCGGCGGGCCACAGTGCGGCAGATATGGGCTTGGCACGCAGCGCGGGTGCCTGCGGGCAGGATGAATTCGGCCAGCCGGGGCAGCGTGGCGTTGTGCTCGGCCAGGGCCTGGTCCAGCGCCAGCACAGCCTCGGGTTTGAGCAGCTCAAAGCCGGGGATGGACAGCTCGCCGCCCAGGTTGAACAGCTGGTGCTGCACCTCTACCAGCAGATCGCGCACGGCTTCGGGCAGCGGCTCGCACAGCAGCAGGCCGAGGTGGCTGTTGAGCTCGTCCACGTCGCCCATGGCGTGCACGCGCAGGCTATTTTTGGAGACACGGGTGTTGTCGCCCAGACCGGTGGTGCCGTTGTCGCCGGTACGGGTGGCGATTTGCGTGAGGCGGTTGGCCATGCGGAGCTCCTTGAAAAGTTATAGCGGGATTGTCCGTGAAGCCCTCGCTCAAATGCGCACGCAAGGGTTTGTGCAGACCGTCAATGTCGAGCCGATTCACCGTCCCGTAATGTTGCTCAGTGACATTCACTCAATCTTTGCGATGTGGACATATTCATGACGACTTTTACGGAATTTTTTTCTAAACCTCTTGTGCTGGGTGCCTTGCTGGCGCTTACGGCATGCAACAACGATTCTGAGCCTGCCGCCCAGCCGTTCTCGGTACCCGTGGCGTTTATGACAGACGTGCACTTTGAGAACATCTACGGCGACCTGAAGAGCACCGCGTTCTCGGGCATTCCCACCGCGCTGGGCAAAAACGCCACCATCCGCAGCATGTATGCGCAGCTCACATCCACCCGGTTGTTCAACGAAAACTATTTCGCCTTTCGCAGCGCACTGGACGATGCCTACGCCAAAGGCATCAAAGTGGTGGCTCTGCCAGGCGACTACAGCGACGATGCGCAGCCCATCAACATCGACGGTTTCGTCGACATCCTGCACGAGTACCAGAGCAAGGGCATGCGCTTTTTGATCGCCCCGGGCAACCACGATCCCAATGAACCGTATGACGATAACGAGGCCGGCAAAGACGACTTTTTGACCAAAGACGGCAAGCAGCAAAAGGTCTACGCCACCGGAAATGCCGCGTGCAAGGCCGCCGACCCCACCGTGGTGTGCACCGACCAGCTCAAGGAGATGGGCTACAGCAACCTGATCGCCAAGCTGGGCGAGTTTGGCTACATGCCGCACAAGGACGACGTGCTGTGGGAAACGCCGTTCAGCAACTTCCAGGACGGCAAAACCTACTCGCTGGCCGAGGCCCAAAAAGTCGCCGCACTGGACAAACGCCAGTTTGAAATCTGCGCCGAAGGCGAAGGTGGCAGCTACAAGGCCGCTGGTGAAACGGCACTGGGCAAGGCCTACACCAAGTGCACCACCATCATCGATGCCAGCTACCTGGTAGAGCCCGTCAAAGGACTGTGGCTACTGTCAGTGGATGCCAATGTGTTCATACCCAACAGCAAGTTTGACCCCGCCAACCCCACCTATGCGGGTGGTTTTGACGGCGCAGGCAATGCCGGGTGGAACAAGATGCTGACGCACAAAAAGCACACTATGGAATGGATGAAAACCGTGGCTGCGCGCGCCAAAGCACAGGGCAAACAGCTGATGACGTTCTCGCACTACCCCACCATGGACTTTTACGCCAACCAGACGGATGCGATGAAGGCCGTGTTCAAGTCTGGTGCCTTCCAGGTCGCGCGTGCGCCCGCAGCGGCCACCACGGCAGCCCTTGCCGACACCGGGCTGCAACTGCACGTGGGCGGCCACATGCACTTCAACGGCACCAACGACTACCAGGATGCCAAGGGCAACTATCTGGTGAACGTGCAATCGCCGTCGCTGGCGGTGTTTGGGGCGGCCTACAAGATCGTGAACTTCAAAGACAAAGACACGGTGGACGTGCAAACCGTCGCCTTGAACGAAGTGCCACGTTTTAAAGAGCTGTTCCCGCTGTACGAGGTGGAATACCAATACCTGCAGACCAGCACGGTTCCCGCAGACATCGCCCGGCGCTGGAACCACGACATTTTGAACACCAAAAGCTACGCAGAATTCACCCGCTTCTACTTTGGCGAACTGACGCGCCTGCGCTTCATGAGCGACTACTGGCCGTGCGAGATGAAGGAAGCCGCCCTAAACCTGAACTTGCAGCAAATGCTGGTGATGGCGCAGCTGCAAACCGCCGTCACCTACGCCCAGTTAAAAGATGCCCCCACTGTCGTACCGCTTACGGCTGCCTGCACCGCCGTTGGCACGGTAGCGGGTACACCTGTAGCGGCCAGCCAGCTAGCCGCCGATTGGGCGGTTGCCACCACCAAGGCCCGCAAACTCGCTTCGGACGCGGGACTGGACTTTGACGCGTTGGCCAAGGTCACGGCATACGAGTTTGACGGCGACTTTCACCGCACCGTGTATGCGGGCGAACTGGCGCTGCGCGACATGGGTGAAACCCGCGTCAAACAGTACAAACTGCTGATGTCCGCCTTCCCCGCAACCCCGGCGGCCATTCTGAAAGTGGGCGACAAACCCTCTGACCAGAACGCGGTGCAGGTGCTGTTTCAAAACCAGTTCAAGCAGGTGTTCAGCATCTTGAAGGGCTTGGGCTCGGGTAAGCCAAGCGACCATTTTGTGATCGATCTCAAGGCCAAAACCTTGACCAACGCCAGCGCCACATCGCTGAGCTTCAATTAGCGGGCAATAGGGCTGGCGTGGCGCGAGATCGCACCGACAACCCCTTTGCTGCTGGCGCAGTGCCGTCCGGGCGGATGGCGGCCACCTGCCGCAAAATGGCGCTCAACCTGAAAGAGCCGCCATGCATCCATCCACGTCTTTTATCCGCCCCATTCCCGCCGCCCTGCACGACACGCTGCAAGCCCGCTTTGGCCCGCAATACAGCACCGCCTTGGCCGTGCGCGAGCACCACGGGCGCGACGAATCTGCGTTCAGCGTAGCGCCGCCCGCCGCCGTCGTGTTTGCCGAAAACACCACCGACGTGGCCGATGCGGTGCGGCTGGCAGCGGCCCATGCCGTACCGGTGATTCCCTTCGGCGTGGGCTCGTCGCTGGAAGGGCATTTGCTGGCGGTGCAGGGCGGCATCAGCCTGGACGTGGGCCGCATGAACGCTATTCTGCGCATCGATGCCGACGACCTGACGGTCACCGTGCAGCCCGGCGTAACACGCAAGCAGCTCAACGAGGCCATCAAACACACAGGCCTGTTCTTCCCCATCGACCCCGGCGCAGACGCCAGCATCGGCGGCATGTGCGCTACCCGCGCCAGCGGCACCAATGCCGTGCGCTACGGCACCATGCGCGAAAACGTGCTGGCACTGGAGGTGGTGACGGCCAGCGGCGAGGCTATCCGCACCGGCACCCGCGCCAAAAAGTCCAGCGCGGGCTACGACCTGACGCGGCTGATGGTGGGCAGCGAGGGCACACTGGGCGTAATCACCGAAATCACCCTCAAAATCTACCCACTGCCCGAGGCCATCTCAGCCGCCATCTGCTCGTTCCCCAGCATCGAAGCCGCCGTGCGCACCACCATCCAGGTGATCCAGCTCGGCGTGCCCATCGCCCGGGTAGAGCTGATCGACGTGAACACCGTGCGCATGGTCAACGCTTACGCCAAACTCGGTTTGCGCGAGGAGCCGATGCTGCTGATGGAATTCCACGGCTCGCCCACCGGGGTCCAAGAGCAGGCCGCGCTGGTGCAGGAAATCGCCACCGACCACGGTGGTCAGGCATTCGAGTGGGCCAGCACGCCCGAGGAGCGCACCCGCCTGTGGACGGCGCGGCACAACGCCTACTTCGCCGCCGTGCAGTCACGCCCCGGCTGCAAAGCTATTTCCACCGACACCTGCGTGCCGATCTCGCGGCTGGCCGACTGCCTACTGGACTCGGTGGCCGAGGCGGATGCGTCCGGCATTCCTTACTTTCTGGTCGGCCACGTGGGCGACGGCAACTTCCATTTCGGCTATTTGATCGACCCCGACAGCGCCGAGGAACGAGAAACAGCCGAGGCGCTAAACGATGCCCTGGTGGCCCGCGCTCTGCGCCTGGACGGCACGTGCAGCGGCGAGCACGGCATTGGCCTGCACAAGATGGACTTTTTGGTAGCCGAGGCCGGTGAGGGAGCCGTGGCCATGATGCGCACCATCAAGCAGGCGCTGGACCCGCTGGACATCCTGAATCCGGGGAAGATTTTTAGGCGGTAGAACCCGGGCACAGCCGCGCTATCGCATCCGCCGCCACCTCGGCCCCGCGCTCCTGCGCCATCGTGACAGCCACACGCTGCGCCGTCTGGGCGTAGGCCGGGTCGGCCAATAGGGCTTGCAGCTCGGCCGTGAGCCGCGCGGTGTTCACCTGGCCAAACGGCAGCACGCGGGCGCAGCCCAGGGCCTGGGTGCGCAGGGCGTTGTCAAACTGGTCCAGCGCCAGCGGCACCACCAGCTGCGGCTGGCCCCAGCGCAGGCATTGCGCAATCGTGCCCACTCCGCCGTGGTGTACCACCGCACGGGCCTGGGCAAACAGCTGGGCATAGGGCGCAAAGTTGGCGGCAAACACGCTGGCTGGCAGCGGCCCCAGATCGACCGAGGTCTTTTTGACCAGCACGGCACGCAGACCCAACGCGGCGCAGGCGGCCATCGCATGGCGGTAAAACCCGCGTGGCGTGGCGCGCGATACCGAGCCCAGGGTGAACACCACCGGCGGCGGCCCGGCGCGCAAAAAGTCGGCCAGCGCCGCGTCCTCGGGCGGGTTGCCCTGGGGGGTGAAAAAGGTGAAACCACAGGCCGTGACCGGCTTTGCCCAGTCGGCCTGCGGGGCCGCCAGCAGCGTTGAAAACAACGCCAGATTGCCATGCGGGGAGTAACGCGCCTCAAACAGCGGATGCCTGCGCACCAGGCCCAGTTGCCGCTCCAGCGGGCGGTAGCTGGGCATGTTTTGCGCGGTGGCAAAGCGCAGCAGCCACAGGCAGGCGTTGCGGGCAAAGTCGGGCAGCAACCCGCCCCGCCGCAGCAGGCGCAGGCCATGCACGTACGGCGGGTCGTCCAGCGACAAAAACGCCATCGGCGACACCGCCGCAAACACCCAGGGTCGCCGCAGCACCCGCGCCGCCAGGGGCAAGGCCAGGCTGGTTTGCGCACCCACCAGCATGTCGCAGGTCTGGGCCAGTTGGTGGATCAGCGTGTATTCGGCCCGCAGTTGGCCGCTGAGGCGGCGCAGCATGCGCTGGCTGCCCCGGCTGCTGCCGTCGATGCTGGCATGGGCCGCAACCGGCGTTTGAGCGTCAAAGGCATGGGCCTCAAAGCCCTCTTGCCGGATACCGTCCAGGTTGTGCGCATTGGTCACAAACACCACCGTGTGGCCCCGGCGGCGGAGCACCTGGGCGATACCTAAAAACGGATGAAAGTCGCCGAACGAGCCCCGCGTAGCTATCAGGATGCGGGGCATTCAGGGCAAAGTGGGGTGGTGCATGGTGCGGAATTCTAACGACCAAAGATCCGATCTGGCGCGTGAATAATATTAGCCTTATCAAGCACTAGCGCATACGAATACTGCGTAAGCAGCTATTATTTAAATAGCAAAATCAACGTCCATCGGGACACAGTTTCATGCCCGGATCGCGTGCCGCGTTTTCCAGCCATGCCCACAAGCGCTGCACACCGTCCACGCCCGGCTGCTGCAAACCGTGGTCGGCACCGGGCAGGCGCAAAGTGCAAAAGGGCGCGGTACGGCCCGCTGCGCGCTCGGCAAAGCGCAGGTAGGCCTCGGGGGGCACCAGGGCATCGGCATCGCCCCAGGCTTGCAGAATCGGCCAAGGCGCATCCAGCAGCGGCCCCGCCACCGGCCAGTGCCACAGGTCCCGCCAGTAACGCAGAGTCCGGCCCTGGTGCAGGGTGCTGTCGGGGGCGTCTGAGCCTTGCGCGGCATCCAGCGCCTGCCAGGCGGGCAGTTGGCCCTGGCGCTGGGCTTGCATGACCCCCGCCTGCAACGGGTCCAGCCCGGAGCCCGACAGCAACACCAACCCGGCCAGGTGGGGCACTTCGGCCACCAGGCCGGGCAGCAGCTCGGCCCCTTCGGAGATGCCCACCAGCAGCTGCGGCACAGGGGGCGTATCGGCACGTGCCAGTGCATCCGCACGCAGGGCGGCGTGGGCCTGGGCCTGCCAGCGGGCTAGGCTGTCGCGCTGCACAAAGCCGTCGGGGCAGGTGGTGGGTGCGGGGCCAGCGTTCACGTCCACGCCCGGCTTGTGCAGCACCAGCACCTGGGCGTGCAACAAACCGGCAAAGTAACGCGTGGCGATGGGCGCCATGCCCGCACAGCCGGAGCCGGGCAGCACGATCACGCGGTACCGCAACGGAGGCTCTAGTGCCTCGCGTTGCAAGACGGGCACCGGGTAGGCGGCAGACAGGCCCGGCAGCGTGCCAGACGTAAAAAGGGGCTGCGCTTGCACGCAGCCCCCGATGAGCAGCCCAGCCAACCACAAGTTACCTACACCGTGGTGGAGCCTCACAGCCCCCCACCCCAACCCTCCCCCGGAAGGGGAGGGAGCAACACCGTGCCCCGCATTCCTCCCTCCCTCTTCGGGGGAGGGCCGGGGTGGGGGCGGGCGGCCATCAACGGTGCGTGGCTAAAGGGCATCACTTCAGAATGATCGCCTGGGGCTGCGGTTGCTGCTGCATCGGCTGTACCTGCATGGGCTGGCCTTGCTGCATCGGCTGGCGCACGCCCCGTGCCATTTTGGGGTCGCTGTAGCCCAGTTGGTCGGCCAGTTGCTCGTAGACGCTGGCGGCCAAGGTCTGCGAGGTTTCACGCATCACCTTGGCGCGGTTGGGCGGCGCAATGTCGCCCCGGCTGGACAGCAGCTTGGTGTCGTTACCCGCACCCTGGGCCGAGAAGGCGGACTTGATCTCGAAGGTCTTGGTGTTGATTAGCGAGAAGTCGGCCAGGATGTCCAGCGTGAACTGGTGGCTGGCGCTGCTGGTGCCTTGCAGGGGCGACACGCTGTCGCGGAATTCGGCGCTAGACAGGGTGCCGAACAGCACGTAGTCGGCCCCATTGAACTCGCCCTTGCGGATGCGGGCAATGATGTCTTTCACCTCGGGCTGGCGCACGGGTTTGGCCATCTTGCCGGTCTGCAGCTGGTTCAGCACCTGCTCGGCCTTGGTCGACTGGGGTGTACCGGCATCAAAGCCTTTGCCCTGCACCACGTGGAACACCGTGCCGCGCAGCAGCGCGCCCTTGATGTCGTTGGTGTAAGAGCCCAGCTCGCGCTGCTCCAGGTAGCTGTAACGGCCCGCCACGTAGGTGCCGCTGGACTGCTCGGAGGCCGACAGGCTATTGCGGTTGACGTTCAACTGGCTACTGGCCTGGTAGGTGGCAGCTTCAAAGTACTGCGCCACGGCCTGGGTGTAGGCCAGGTCGGTGACCGCGATCTTGACCTGGTTTTGGGCCTGCACGGGGGCAGCCAAGGCCAAGCCCAGAAACACGGCGGAGACGGCAAAAATGGCGTTGCGGCGTTGCATATGGGCTCCCATTAACGTTTGCTGGTTTTGCGGATTTCTTTTTCGTCCTGCCATTCGATGGTGCCCTCTTGCACATCAAACATCTTCAGGGTGAACTTGTAGAACACGTCCTTGGTGTTGGCGTTTTGCTTGACGATGCTGGTCAGCTCGCCTTCCAGGCTGTACTTGGCGGCGGTCATCTGGCCGACCTTGGCGGTAGTGCCCTGCTTGTACAAACCGCTTTGGTTCTGGCGCTGCAACTCGTCCACACCGGCCTGCATTTCGTTCATGGAGCGGGTGAAGCGCACCTTGCCCGACTTGACCAGCGTGGTCTGGATCGAGTTCATCACGTTGGTGGTGTCAATGTACTCGCTGGTCTTGTTTTTGACGGTAGAAATGGTGACCGTGGGGCGGCCCTGGAAGATGCCGGTTTCCAGCAATCCGCCGGTCATTTTTTCGGCAATCATTTGCAGGTCGGTGGAGCCAAATTCATTGGTTACCAGCTCGACGGCCTTGGCGTCGCCGTAGTTGACCTGGCGGTCAAAACGCACCACGGGGGAGGAAACTTGGCAACCAGCCAAAACCAGCAGGCTGGCCAGTGCGCTGAGGGATAACAGACGGGGTGATTTCATGGTGACTCTCTTTAAAACAGGTTATTTCTCTACATTCATTTCTAAACGGAAATCGGTGGCGGCGCCGGAGGGGGCTACGCTTTTCACCGTTTGCATGCCTTTGCCCAGCACGCCGAGCTGTTTCCAGGATTCGCCATCGCCCACTTGGTTGCCCACACTGTCGAGCCAGCGGAAGCGGTAGAACACCATGCGGTCGCCACGCTCGCCATTGGCCAAGTCAGCCTGTACGATCAAGATGTCGTTGGGCCGGGTGATGCGCATTTCGCTGACACGCACGCCTTGGGCTTCACCGCGCAGGGCGACTTTGGCAGCCACCGCAGCGGGGGTACCGGGGTCTTGGGTTTGGGCTTGCGCGGTGAGCGCCAAGCAAGTGGCGCAGGCCAGCAAGGTTCGGTAAAACATAGAGATTTCCTTCAAAAATAGAGGCTAAGCGGGGCCATACAGGCTTTAACGTGAAAGGTTAGTTGCTGGCGGCCGCAGGCTTTTTCACAGCGGGCTTCACCGGTGCTTTGGCGGCGGGTTTGACGATGGTGGTAGCTTTGACCGGTGTGGGCTCAGGCGGCGGCGCAATGGCCACGGTGGGCAGCTTGCCAAACTTACCGATATCGCCCAGCAAGGTGCTGTTTTCATAAAAGCGCAGTGGCACCAGCGCGTACTGGCCGTCGATTTGGACCTTTACGTTCAAATTCTGGCCATTGATGCTGATGCTGTGCTCGCCCGGCGGCAGGTAACCCCGCGCCACATACACGCGGCTGGGCAGCATGCGCCACAGGCGGTCGTCGGCCTGCTCGGTCAAGGCCGACCCCAAAGAGCCCACCACCGCGCCAAAAATGCCGCCCGCCTTTTGCAGCTGGTCTTGCGCCACACCTTTGGCCACCGCGCGGGTCACGCCACGAAACACCATGCCCGGCATTTCGTCCTTCAGCGCACGCCGGGCCATGACATTCACGTCCACCACTTTTTCCAGCGCAAACGGGGTCCCCGCCACAACCATATTGCCCAGCAAAGGGTCGGTAGACGGCGCAATCACCGGGTACGAAATGCTGACGGTGCGGATCGACCCACCCACCGGCACCGGAATGGTGAAGGCAGTGGGCTTGCGTGCGGGGGCATTGCCGGCTTCAACGATAAACAGCACGTCGGTCATCTTTTGGCGGCGGCGCTGGGTGAAGCCGGTGCGGTTGTCCAGGCCGCGCAGACCCTCTTCCAGCACGGCGGTGTTGGGCTTGAGTTCGATGGCTTTGCGATAGCCGGGCGCGGCCAGGCCGGATTCATTCATGGCCTCGTACAAAAAACCCGCCAGGTAGTGGCTGAGGGCGTTTTGGTAGCCATTTTTCAGGGCCAATACTTCGGGATCGTTCAGGGTTTCGACCGGATAACCGTTGAGTTCTTTGCCCTGGCTGCTAGCACCCTTGGACTTGGCTTCGTCTTCGGCGGCCACGGTTTCCTTGGCACGGAACTCGGCAATGATGGCCTCGCGCTCATGGGTGCGCTTGATATCCACGCGGGCATTTTCAAAGTCACCCGCAGAAACCCGGTTCAGCGCCAGCCGGGTGGTCAACCAGACTTTTTCATAGTCCTGGCCTTCATACACTTTGAGCCGCTCACTGATCAATGCCGCACCAACCGTGCCGAGCAGTTTTTGCGGGTTGGTTTTGGCCGCCTCTTCCCAGTTTTTGACCTGGATATCGGCCAGCAAAAAGGCATTGGTGCTGTCTTCGTACTGGCGGTTCATGCGCAGCAGCTCGCCACGTTCCAGGTTGTAGAGCAGGGCCGTTTTTTCTTCTTCGGATTTCGCGGTGGACTCCAGCTGGGCAATCGCAGCAGGCAAGCCACCGGTGCGGGAAGCCGTAGCCATTTCGCCCATTTTTTTGTCATGGCTTTGCATATTGGCACAGCCAGACAGCGTAAGAGCCAGCGCCAGCGCCGTTAAGGCACGGGGGGTATGGACCATTGTGTTTCCTTGAGAACTGGGCGCAGCACAAGGCTGGCAAAAGAAGGGCCCCCGAGAGGGTCAAAGCAAAGATTTCGCATACAAAAAATACATTTTGTAAAGAAATTGCGACCCATTCTAGCCATGCCATACCTGCCGCGCATCCCCCTTTTGGAGGTCAAAATCAAGGCTTGTGAGAGGGCACCCGGTACAGCCACACCGCCCGCCCGTCCGGGGCTTGCAGCCGCCCGGTGGCCACCACGCCCGCCACCTCAAACTCCAGGCTCACCAGCCACGTGCCGGGCTGCATTTGCGCCTGGGCTTTGGCCAGGGCGCGGGCCATGCTCTCGGGACGCTGGAACAGGTAGACCAGTGCATAGGGCGACCAGTCGGCGCGCCAGATATCGCCCTGGCGCACGCGGGCCCAGGGGCAGCGCAGGGCGCAGGCAGCGCGCAGGGGCCAGCTCCATTCCAGGCCATGCAGGTGGGCTTGCGGATAGGCCAAGCGCAGGGCTTGCAGACCGTGGCCCAGGCCGCAACCGGCATCCAGCACCCACGCGCCTTCGGGCAAAGGAATAGCCGCCGCCAGGCCCTGCAAAGCCCGTGCGGGCGTGGGGAATAGCGGGGCATCGCGCCAGGCGTTCAGCGGATAGACCAGCAGCAACAAAGCCAGCGGCAACAGCCAGGCCCAGGCCGGCATGGCCAGCGTGCCGGACAGCGCCAACGACAGCGGAAAGCCCGCCGCAATCAGCCCGCGCCGCCACCAGGTGGCCCCCAGCAGGCTGCACGCAGCGCCCCCGGCAGTGGCCAACAGCAGCGCAGCGATGCCCGGCAGGCCGAGTTGCTGCAAACCGCCAAACAGCGCCCAGGCACCGCCCCAGGCGAGCAATGCGGGCAGGGGCCAGCGCAGCACGCGGTCAGTGCGCGGCTGCGCTGCGGGTGAGTTTTTCGACCAGCCCGTTCAACTCGTCCAGCGAGCCAAACTGCAGCACCACTTCGCCCATTTCCTCGAACTTGCCGTGCCGTTTGACGCGCTTTTTGATGCGGATGTCGACCTCGGCCATGAGCAGATCCGACAGCTCTTCTTCCACCCGTTTCAGGTCGCGCGACTTCTCTTTGGCGGCCTTCGGCGAAGGGGTGAGCGAGAACTCGGCGCTGAGCTTTTTAACCAGGCTTTCGGCCTCGCGCACCGACATTTTCTTGGCGGCGATCTGGCTGCCTGCGCTGATCTGGGTGGCCCGGTCCAGCGCCAGCAGGGCGCGGGCGTGGCCCATGTCCAGGTCGCCCGCCATCAGCATGGTCTGTACCGGGTCGGCCAGATTCAGCAGGCGCAGCAGGTTGCTGGCAGCACTGCGCGAGCGGCCCACGGCCTGCGCGGCCTGCTCGTGCGTCAGGCCAAATTCTTTCACCAGCCGTTGCAAGCCCTGGGCTTCTTCCAGCGGGTTCAGGTCTTCGCGCTGGATGTTTTCGATCAGGGCCATGGCCGCCGCCGATTCGTCCGGCACGTCGCGCACCAGCACCGGCACGCGGTCCAGCCCGGCTATGCGGGCAGCGCGAAAACGGCGCTCCCCGGCGATGATCTCGTACTTGCCTGCGTTGTCACCACTGGCCAGTTGGCGCACCAAAATCGGCTGCATGATGCCCTGCGCCTTGATGCTCTCGGCCAGCTCGTACAGCGCGCCTTCGTCCATGCGGGTACGCGGCTGGTACTGGCCGGGCACCAGATCGCTTAGCAGCAAGACCGTGGGCAAGCCAGTTTCCAGCGGTGTGGGATCGACGACCTTGGGGCCGAGCAAGGCATCCAGGCCCATGCCCAGGCCTTTGCGTTTGGGGGTTGCCATATTTTTCCAGTATCTGTGTGGGTTCAACAAAAGGCGTCAGGTATCCAGACCAGGAACCCGTGGGACCGGCTTCGCCGGACCACCAGGTTCGCCCCCTGCAAGGGGGTTGGCGGAAACGCGCAGCGTGGAGCCTGGGGGTAAGCCCAAGATTCCCCTGCCCTGCGGCCAGTCGCCCAGGCCGGAGGTTGCGTTGATGTGGCCGCGCGGGCCGATGTTGTGCAGTGCCGCGCCCCAGTGCTGGGCGTACTTTTCAGCGACTGCCAGGCTGCAGTACGGGTCATCGGTAGAGGCCACCAGCGTGGCGGCAAACGGCAACCTGCCCAGCACCGGCACGGCCCAGCGGTGCAACTGGGGCGGGTAGTCTGGCTGGTCCGTATCGGGCGGTGCCACCAATAGCGCGCCCTGCACCTTGGCCGTGCTGCGCGACACCGCCGCCCACGCCGCCACCAAATGGCAACCCAGGCTGTGTGCGGCTAGCCACACGGAGCCGTCCTGCTCTTGCACCACCTCTTCCAGGCGGGTGATCCAGTCACCGCGCAGGGGCTGCAGCCAGTCGTGCTGCGTGACCCGCAGGTCGCCAAACTCGGCTTCCCACAGGGTTTGCCAGTGGCCGGGGCCGGAGTTTTGCCAGCCGGGAAGGAGCAGAATGCGGGGAGTTGTCATTGCTATTGTTTATATAGCTACTAACGCAGGTGGTATATGCGCTAGAGGCCTATTTTTTATAAATTCAGGCCTTGATACGGTCCACCATCTCTTGCGCAAACTCGATATACGCCACACTGCCCTTGGCCGACGGGTCGAACACCACGCCGGGCAGGCCGTAGCTGGGTGCTTCGGCCAGACGCACGTTGCGCGGGATCACGGTGTTGAACACCTTGTCGGCAAAGTGGGCCTTGAGCTGCTCGCTCACCTGCTGCTGCAAGGTGATGCGGGGGTCGAACATCACGCGTAGCAGGCCGATGATTTGCAGGTCTTTGTTCAGGTTGGCGTGCACTTGCTTAATGGTGTTGACCAAATCCGTCAGGCCCTCCAGCGCAAAGTATTCGCACTGCATGGGCACGATCACGCCATTGGCGGCGCACAGGCCGTTCAGCGTCAGCATCGACAAACTGGGTGGGCAGTCAATCAGCACAAAGTCGTATTCGGCTGAAACCTTGGCAATGGCGGCTTGCAGGCGCTTTTCGCGGCGCTCCATCGTCACCAGCTCAACCTCGGCGCCGCTGAGTTCGCGGCTGGAGCCGAGCACGTCGTAGCCGCACTTTTCGGCCTGCACCCGGGCCTCGGCAATGCTGCTGGATTCGAGCAGCACGTCGTATACCGTGAGTTCCAGCGTGCGCTTGTCCACGCCCGAGCCCATAGTGGCGTTGCCTTGCGGGTCCAGGTCGATCATCAGCACGCGCTGCCCCACCTTGGCCAAACCGGCGGCCAAGTTGACGGTGGTGGTGGTTTTGCCCACCCCACCCTTTTGGTTGGCTACACAGAATACTTTGGCCATGGATACTTTCGGAATTATTTAGACAGCGCCAGCTTCACGCCAAAGCCAATGAGGAATACGCCCGCCAGCTTGTTCAGCGCGCGGAACACGGCCGGATTCGCACGCATGCGTTCGGCCAGAAAATGGGTCAGCAACACGGCGATTACGCCATAGGCAAAAGTCAGCGTGGCAATCGTCAGGGCCATCACCGTAAAGGTCAGCAGACCCTGGTGGTGGGCCGGGTCCACAAACAAGGGGAAGAAGGCCATATAGAACACGATGGCCTTGGGGTTCAGCAAGGTGATGACCAAAGCCTGGCGCAAGAAGTGCGACGGCTGGATGTTGAGGATGGGTGCATCGCCCGCCTTGGCCAGCAGCATCTTGCAACCCAGGTAGGCCAAGTACCCAGCGCCCAGCCACTGCACCACCGCAAACGCCACCGGGTAGCTGGCCAACAACGCCGCCACACCGGCCACTGCCGTCCACATCAGCACCTGGTCGCCCAGGATCACGCCCAGCGTGGCGGCCAGGCCGCCCCGGATACCGCCCTTGCTGGTGGAGGTAATCAGCGCCAAATTACCCGGGCCAGGGATCATCAAAAACACGACGATGGCAGCGACGAACGCGCCGTAATTTGCAATGCCGAACATAGGATTCCCCCACCAGTGAGGGGGCGAGTTTACGCGAGGGCTTTCATCCAGATGATGCAACGCTCGGCATCCAGCCCCGGCACCACCAGTTGTTCCACGTGAAACACCTCTACCGAGGCGGGCAGCGCAGCGATTTCTGCGTCGGGGTGCTTGGCCTTCATCGCCAGCCACACGCCCTGCCCGGCCAGCGCGCCGACCGACCAGGTGGTGAAATCGGCCAGCGAGGCAAACGCCCGGGCGCTGACCACGTCAAACTTTTCGGTCAAACTTTCGACCCGGGCGTGCACACCGCGCAGGTTCGGCAGCTTCAACTCTAGCGCCGCCTGCTGCACAAACGCGGCCTTCTTGCCCACGGTGTCTACGCAGCGCACCTGCAGCTGCGGGCAGCAAATGGCGAACACCACGCCGGGCAGGCCCGCGCCAGATCCGACGTCCAGCAACTTGGCATCCTCGCGCCCAGCCAGATGGCGCAACAGCGGCGGCACGGCGGCCAGGCTGTCGAACAAATGGTGCGTCAGCGCCTCAGTGGGGTCGCGCAAGGAGGTCAGGTTGTAGACCTTGTTCCATTTCAGGATCAGATCCAGGTAGCGCAGCAGGGTTTGGTGCTGTGCGTCCGACAGGGTCAGGCCGAGTTGAGCGGTGCTGCGGGTCAGGATGTCCAATCGGTCGCTCATGCAACTACCTCCTCCACCAACGGCCGGTCTTTCCAGCCCAGCTTTTTCAAATGCACCAGCAGCAACGAAATGGCGGCCGGGGTCACGCCCGACATACGCGATGCCAAGCCGAGGGTTTCGGGCCGGTGTTTGTTCAGCGTATGGCGCACCTCGTAGCTCAAGGCGCTGACTTGCAGGTAATCCAGATCGGCGGGAATTTTCAGGTTCTCGTAGTGCGCGGCGCGGTCGATCTCGGATTTTTGGCGCTCGATGTAGCCCGAGTATTTGGCGTTGATATCCACCTGCTCCAGCACGGCGGCCACAAAGTCGGCCTCGGCTGTTTCACGTGAAACACCAGGTGCCAACGCCTCTACCGCGAACTTGCCACCGGCCAGCGACATCAACCCGTCGTAGTGCACATCCGGGCGGCGCAGCAGCTCGGCCAGGCTGTATTCGTGTTCGATGGCCTTGCCCAGCACCCGCTCGGCATCTGCCACCGACAGGTTCTTGGGGCTGATCCACAGGCCGCGCAGGCGCTCTGTCTCGACGGCCACCGCTTCGCGCTTGCGGTTGAAAGATTCCCAGCGGGCATCGTCCACCAAGCCCATATGGCGGCCCATTTCGGTCAGGCGCATGTCAGCGTTGTCTTCGCGCAGTTGCAGGCGGAATTCGGCGCGGCTGGTGAACATGCGGTAGGGCTCGGTCACGCCCTTGGTGATCAGGTCGTCTACCAGCACGCCCAGGTAGGCTTGGTCGCGGCCCGGCAGCCAAGATGCTTCGCCCCGACATTGCAGTGCGGCGTTGATACCGGCGAACAGCCCTTGGGCCGCCGCCTCCTCGTAGCCCGTGGTGCCGTTGATCTGGCCCGCAAAAAACAAGCCGCCAATGGCACGGGTCTCAAAGCTGCTTTTCAGCGCGCGGGGGTCGAAGAAGTCGTACTCGATGGCGTAACCAGGGCGCAGGATATGGGCGTTTTCCATGCCCTTCATGGAGCGCACCAGGTCGTACTGCACGTCGAACGGCAAGCTGGTAGAGATGCCGTTGGGGTACACCTCGTGGGTGGTCAGGCCTTCGGGTTCCAGAAATATCTGGTGGCTGTCTTTGTCGGCAAAGCGGTTCACCTTGTCTTCCACGCTGGGGCAGTAGCGCGGGCCCACGCCTTCGATCTTGCCGGTGAACATGGGGCTGCGGTCAAAGCCCGCGCGGATGATCTCGTGCGTGCGGGCATTGGTATGGGTGATCCAGCACGGCATTTGCGCTGGGTGCATGGCCCGGTTGCCCATGAAACTGAATACCGGAATCTGCGCCCCCATGCCGCCGGGCATGCCGTCGCCGGGTTGTTCTTGTAGTTGGCTGTAATCGATGCTGCGGCCGTCGATGCGCGGCGGTGTACCGGTTTTCAGGCGGGCCTGGGGCAGCTTGAGTTCTTTGAGCCGGGCGCTCAGCGACACGGCCGGTGGGTCGCCCGCACGGCCTGCGGCGTAGTTGTTCAGGCCCACGTGGATCTTGCCGTCCAAAAATGTGCCCGCCGTCAGCACCACGGTGCGGCTGCGGAACTGGATGCCCACTTGCGTTACCGCGCCCACCACCCGGTCGCCTTCGACCATCAAATCGTCCACCGCTTGCTGGAACAACCACAGGTTCGGCTGGTTCTCCAGCATGCGGCGGATGGCGGCTTTGTACAGCACCCGGTCGGCCTGGGCGCGGGTGGCGCGCACCGCAGGGCCTTTGCTGGAGTTGAGGATGCGGAACTGGATGCCGCCCTCGTCCGTGGCCAGCGCCATCGCTCCGCCCAGTGCGTCCACCTCTTTGACCAGATGCCCCTTGCCGATGCCGCCGATGGACGGGTTGCAGCTCATCTGGCCCAGCGTCTCGATGTTGTGCGTCAGCAGCAGGGTCTTGCAGCCCATGCGCGCAGCGGCCAGCGCGGCCTCGGTCCCGGCATGGCCGCCGCCAACCACGATCACATCAAATTCTTGGGGGTACAACATACGCGGGTTCCTCTGTCGGTTCACTGGCTCAAGCCCACGCCCAATGTCCAGATAGAACGGTAGATACAGCTTGGGGGGGTCAACCATTTTAAAGGCGAGGGGCTTGAACTACAGTGGCAGACACACATGCCCTGTTCCCTGAACGACCACTCCCATGCCCATCACCATCCGCCCCGACACCCGCCAACAGGCCATCGCCTCCATCGAGCGCTACTTCCTGACCCATATGGACGAAAAAATCGGCCCGCTGGTCTACAACCAGGCGGTGGCCGACGTGCAGGCCCAGTTGCAGGCACGGGTGATGGAGGTGGACATTGAAGTGCACGAGGACGCGTTTACCTACTGGCACAAGGCCGACAAGCAGCGCAAATAATTAACGCTACTATTTTCATAGCTGCTAGCGCAGGTGGAATATGCGCTAGAAGCTTATTTTTCGTATGGTTTTAGCCACCACCGACAATCCACCAATAGCGCCCGTACCGTGCCGGCGCACCTGCTTGGAAAACACCCCCATGGCCTCTAGCCTGCTCGCCCTCATCGACGACATTGCCTCCATCCTGGACGACGTGACCCTGCTGACCAAGGTGGCGGCCAAAAAAACCACCGGGGTGCTGGGCGACGACCTGGCGCTGAATGCACAGCAGGTCAGCGGCGTGCGTGCCGAGCGCGAGCTGCCGGTGGTGTGGGCCGTGTGCAAGGGGTCGTTCCGCAACAAGCTGATCCTGGTGCCATCGGCGCTGGCCATTAGCGCGTTTGCGCCCTGGGCGGTGACCCCGCTGCTGATGGTGGGCGGTGCGTATCTGTGCTTTGAGGGATTTGAAAAAATCGCCCACAAATACCTGCACAGCGCCGACGCCGTGGCCGCCGAGCACAGCGCGCTGATCGCTGCCGTGGCCAACCCGGCTATCGACATGGTGGCGCTGGAGCGCGAAAAAATCCAAGGCGCGGTGCGCACCGACTTTATTTTGTCGGCCGAGATCATCGCCATCACCCTGGGCACAGTGCAGGGCCAGGGCTTTAGCACCCAGCTCACGGTGCTGTCCACCATTGCGCTGGTGATGACGGTGGGCGTGTACGGGCTGGTGGCCGGGATTGTGAAGCTGGACGATGGCGGCCTGTACCTTTCCCAGCAAGCCAGCGCCTGGCAACGCGGCCTGGGCCGGGGCATTCTGGCGTTTGCGCCGTGGATGATGAAGGCGCTGTCGGTGGTGGGCACCGCCGCCATGTTTTTGGTGGGCGGCGGCATTTTGACGCACGGCTGGCCCGCCCTGCACCACGGGATTGAAGCCCTTACCGCACAGGCAGCGGCGCTACCCGGCGTGGGTGCGGTGCTGCAAGCCGTGGCCCCTACCCTGCTGGACGGCGTGGCGGGCATCGTTGCCGGAGCGCTGGTGTTGGCGGGGGTCACACTGGTGCAACGGCTGCGCTCTACAGTCCAGCGCTAACTCTGCCACCGCCATGCAAACCACCTACGGCGCCGATAAAACCGGCCTTATCTGCGGCTACCTGTTCACGGCGGGCACGGCGGGCGTACCCGTCAACCTGACCGAAGCCACGGCCTGGCTGCACAACGGCATGTCCAAGGCATCGGGCGACTTTGTCTGGCTGCACTTCAACCTGAGCGACGCGATGGCCGAGGCCTGCATCCGCAAGCACCTGGATGCCGCGCCCGAGTTCTTCGAGGCACTGCACGCGGGCTCGCGCTCTACCCGCATCGAAGACGCGCACGACACGCTGGTGGCGGTGGTCAACGACGTGGCCTATGAATTCGCCTTCGACCCCGCCGAGATCGCCAGCCTGTGGCTGAACGTAAGCCCGCACCTGGCGTTGAGCGCCCGCTCGCACCCGCTGCGCTCCATCGACCGCATGCGCGACGCGGTGAAAAACGGCAAGCCGCTGGCCTCATCCGTCGCGTTTTTGAACCAGTTGCTGATGGAGCAAGGCGACGTACTGGTGCGTATCGTGCGCGAAACCACGCTGCAAGTGGATGCGATTGAAGACAAGTTTCTGGTGGGACGGCTGCACAACCGGCGCGCCGATCTGGGCCGCCTGCGCCGCGTGCTGGTGCGGCTGCAACGCCTGCTGGCCCCGGAGCCGGGCGCTTTGTTTCGCCTGCTGCGCCTGCCGCCGCCGTGGATCAGCGAACACGACCTGGAGGCCCTGCGCCAGGCCACCGAAGAGTTTTCGCTGACCATCCGCGACATGTCGGAGCTGAAAGAACGCATCAAGCTGCTGCAAGAAGAAATCGCCGCCCAGGTGAGCGAGCAAACCAACCGCAGCGTCTTCACCTTAACGATGGTGACCGTGCTGGCCCTGCCGATCAACATCGTGGCCGGTCTGCTGGGCATGAACGTGGGCGGCATTCCGCTGGCCGACCACCCGCACGGGTTTATGGTGATTGCCGGGCTGATTGGGGTGTTTACCGCGTTTGCGGGCTGGTATTTATACCGGCAAAAATGATGCTTTTTTGATAGCTGCTAGCGCACATTTAACATGCGCTAGCAGCTGTTTTTATGCCTGAAAATTAGCGTAAAAACTATAGCGTTGCCATATCGACCACGAAGCGGTACTTCACATCGCTTTTCAGCATGCGGGCGTAGGCGGTTTCGATCTGGTCCATGCGGATGGGTTCGATGTCCGACACGATGCCGTGCTGGGCGCAGAAGTCCAGCATCTCCTGGGTTTCTTGGATACCACCGATCAGCGAACCGGCCAGGCGGCGGCGCTTGAAGATCAGGCCGAACACATTCGGCGACGGGTGCGGGCTGTCGGGTGCGCCCACCAGGGTCATGGTGCCGTCCAGCTTCAGCAAGCCGAGGAAGGCATCTAGGTTGTGTGCGGCGGCCACGGTGTTGAGGATGAAGTCAAAGCTGTTGGCATGCGCCGCCATCTCGTCGGCGTTTTTGGACACCACCACTTCCTTGGCCCCTAGGCGCAGTGCGTCGGCGCGTTTGCTCTCAGAGGTGGTGAACAGCACCACGTGTGCGCCCATAGCGGCGGCGATCTTCACGCCCATGTGGCCGAGTCCGCCCAGGCCCACGATGCCGACCTTCTGGCCGGGGCCGACCTTCCATTGGCGCAACGGCGAATAGGTGGTGATGCCCGCGCACAGCAGCGGGGCCACGGCGGCCAGATCGTCCAGCCCGTGCGAGATGCGCAGCACAAAGGATTCGCGCACCACCATGTGGTTGGAATAGCCACCAAAAGTGTTCGTGCCATTGGGGGCCACCGGGCCGTTGTAAGTGCCGGTAAAGCCCTTGTCGCAATACTGCTCCAGGCCCTCGGCGCAGGGCGCGCAGGTCTGGCAGCTATCGACCATGCAGCCCACGCCCACCAAGTCGCCTACTTTGAACTTGGACACCAGATCACCCACCTTTGTTACGCGGCCGACGATTTCATGGCCGGGCACGCTGGGGTAGATGGTGTTGTGCCACTCGTTGCGGGCGGTGTGCAGGTCGGAATGGCAAACCCCGCAGTACAAAACATCCAGCGCCACGTCCTGCGCACCGGGGGTGCGGCGCTCGAAGCTGAAGGGGGCCAGGGGGGAAGTCGGGGAGGTGGCGGCGTAGCCGTGGGCAGTGGTCATGGGGGTGGTCCTGTGGGGGGGTGAAGGCGGAATAGTAGGCCGGAATGGGGGCTGGCGTGCGGGTGGGGATAACCCATCGATCCGACTCGGTATAAAACCATCTTTTAAAACATCTAATGCCGTTGTTTTATATAGGTTTTCGGTATAAAAACAAAAAAGAACTTAACATACCGAAATGCTAGAAACCACCGCCACCATCGCACGCCAATATATCGACGCTATCGCGGTTTTTGAAGCCCTGGAAGAGGCCCAGGAAGAAGCCGCCCAGGTGCGCGGCGGCATGTACTGGCATGCAGGGCCGCCCAGCACGCCCGAGTCCAAATACCTAGTACGCACCACACCCGCAGGGGCCGAAACCAGCCTAGGTGCGCGCACCGCCGAGACCGAGGCCATCTACCAGCGCTTCACTCACAGAAAGCAACAAAGTGCAGAACGCTTATCCGGCCTGCAAGCCGCGCTGGTGCAGCAGCAACGGCTGAACCGGGCATTGCGCGTAGGCCGGGTAGACCCGCTGGTGGTAGCACTGCTGGGCCGCTTGGCCAGCACGCAACTGAACGCCCACTTTCGGGTAGTGGGAACCCATGCGCTGTATGCCTACGAGGCGGTTGCGGGGGTGCGTTTGGACGCAGATACCTTGGCCACACGCGACATGGATTTGCTGTGGGACACGCGCAAACGGATTCTTTTTTCCACCCAACTGGCCCGGGTGGACAGCTCCATGCTCGGGGTTTTACAAAAAGTAGACGCCACGTTTCGCATCCGCAAAAGTCAAAAATACACCGCCGTCAACAAAGACGGTTTCGCGGTAGACATCATCCGCCGTGAGCGGGCCGGGGACGCCCCCCACCCGATCAAACTCAGCGATGAGGACGAAGATTTTTGGGTGGTGCAGGCCCGCCGCGCCAACGTGCTGCTGGATTCCCCCAGCTTCTCCGCCGTAGTGGTGGCCAGCAACGGCAGCATGGCACGCATGCATACCGTGCACCCGGCCACGTTTGTGGCGTTCAAACGCTGGATGTCCACCCAAGCCTCCCGTGACGCCCTGAAGCGCCGCCGCGACCTGCTGCAAGCGGATACGGTGCAAACTTTGTTGACCGACTACCTGCCGCATTTGGCGTAATTCCACTTCTACATCATTCGTGCAGTAGGCGCACCGACAAAGACAGTGCTGTAGTACGGCTAGGAGGGGCAACGACCTGCACGGATGATTTGGAAATGGAATAGCTAGCCAATCCGCACCGGCTCCCCGGTGCGCGCACTTGCGTACAGCGCGTCCAGAATCTGCATCACCACCAGCCCCTCGTCGCCACCGGCTGGGTGCGGCGTACCGGTGAGGATGGCTTCGGCGTAGTCAAACATCGCGGATTTGGCCTCCAGCGTGGGCGGGCACAGGTGCATATCGACCGGCGCGCCATTGACTTCGGTGAAGACCTGCGCGTCGAAGGTGTAGCCGCCGCCCAGGTTCTTTTGCAGCAGCCCGGCCTTGGTGCCCAGCAGCCGGGTTTCCATCAGCTCGGCCTCCTGGAGGTTGGCGGCCCAGGAGGCCTCCAGGGCCAGCGTGGCGCCGTTGGCGAAGCGGATGAACCCGGCAGCCAGGTCTTCCACATCAAATGTCTTGCCGGCCTTGGCCGCCAGGTCGCTGGCGATGGGGTTGTAGGTGCTGCCCATCACCCAGGTGGGCGTGGGGTAGCCCATCAGCCACAGGGCCAGGTCCAGGCGGTGCACGCCCAGGTCGATCAGCGGGCCGCCACCGGCCAAGGCTTTGGTCCCAAACCAGCCACCAAAGCCGGGCATGCCACGCCGCCGGTGCCACACGCTGCGGCCAAAGTAGAAGTCGCCAAACAAACCCGCATCCACCTGCGCCTTCAAGGCCCGAGACGCAGCGCTGAAGCGGTACGAGAAGTTGATCATCAGCCGCTTGCCTGCATCGTGGGCGGCCTCCAGCATCTGGCGACCCTCTTGGGCGTTCATGGCCATCGGCTTTTCGCACAGCACGTGGCAGCCTGCGGCCAGCGCGGCCAGGGTTAGTTCCACGTGAAACTTATTCGGCGTGCAGACGCTGACCACGTCCAGCTTTTCTGCCGCCAGCATGGCCTCGGCAGAAGCGTAGCGGGCGGCCACCAGAAACTCATCGCCCACTGCACCCAAGCGTGCGGCATCGGGGTCGGCAATCGCCACCACTTCGACGTTCGGATGCTCTTGCCAGCCTTTGATGTGGGCACGGCCCATGCCCAGGCCGATCACGCCAACACGCAGTGGGGTGCTCATACCAGGTCCGCCTTGGTTTGGACAATGCCGACGTTGGTGAAACCGGCTTTGGGGCTGATGATTTCGAGCGGCGCGGCGTTCGGACACACGTCCACGATGTTGACGCGGGGCGCGGCCCACTGCACGGCGTTGGCGATCACGCGTTGCACGTTGTGGTCATGGTAGGTGGGGTAGGCCTCGTGGCCGGGGCGGAAGTAGAAGATGCGGCCGTGGCCACGCTCCCAGCAGCAGCCGGAGCGGAACACCTCGCCGCCCTCAAACCACGAGATAAACACCGTGCTGTCGGGCTGCGGAATATCGAAGCGCTCACCGTACATCTCCTCGTTCGGCAGCTCAAAATACTCGCCCAAGCCCGCCGCAATGGGGTGCGAGGGCTCAATCACCCACAGCCGCTCTTTCTCATGCGCCTCGCGCCATTTCAGCGAGCAATTCGTGCCCATCATGCGGCGGAAGATTTTGCTGAAATGGCCGGAGTGCAGCACGATCAGCCCCATACCTTCGAGCACGCGCTTTTGCACCCGGTCGACTACCGCGTCATCCACCAGGTTGTGCACTTTGTGGCCCCACCAAATCAGCACATCGCAGGCGGCCAAGCGGGCTTCGCTCAGGCCGTGCTCGGGGTCGTCGAGAGTCGCCACACCAATATCCAGTGGCAGCGCTCCGGGGTTCAGGCCAGGGGTGGCGGCCAGTGCGTTGGCTATTGCTGTGTGCAGGCCTTCGGGATAGATGGCACCAACGGCGGCGTTTTCGCGTTCGTGGCGAAATTCGTTCCAGACAATAACAGAAATACGGGTTTTCACTAGGAGGCTCCTGGGTGGGGGTTTTGCTGCGGTATGGCCTAGACTCTATGCCTACCACCGTCCTGCCACCAGCCCGATTGCTGCCAAAAATCCGCAATGCATAGCAAAAATCCTGGAACCGCTATATCCACCCTGTGCAGCGCCGCGCAAGCCCCGTCCGGCAGCCCAGATGCCGCCGTAATGCGCCAGCATTTGGGCGATTTCTTAAGGCGAGCCATGGGCGGCCAGCTGCGGGTACACCTGCCCAGCGGGGCCCCGGTGGAGCGCGGCGAAGGCCACTTCCACGTCGGCCCCGAGCTGTTCCTGCAAACCAGCGGCTGGACCGACTTTCGCCTGCCGCACGGCACGCTGACTCTGGGCCCCGGCGAGGCGCTGCTAATGCCGCCACAGCTGCTGCATGCAGAGCAGGTGCGCGCCGCGCCCGACCAGCCGTTTGCCAACCTGGTGGTGTACGCCGAGGCCCACGCCCTCACCTGCCATCTGGCGCATGAAATCCGCCCCGGCAAGCCCGGCATCCGCCACCTAGAGATGCGCCAGCACCCGCAAGCCCGCCACATCCACGACTGGCTGGCCGACGCGGCCCGGCTGGGCCACAGCCACCACGCAGAATGGGCAGCGCTGCAAATCCGCGCCCTGGTGGCGGCGGCCAGCGCCGGGGTGCTGCGCGCGCTGGCCGATGTGGACCCGCACAGCGCCCCCGAATCCGCCTGGGTCACCAAGCTGCGGGTGCTGGTGCAAAACCAGCTGGGCGATGCGGATTTGAGCGTGCGCGGCCTGGCCCAACAGTGCGGCTGCACGGCAGATTACCTGTCGCACCTGTTCCGCCAGCAAACCCAAGAGGCCCTGGTGGCCTACATCAACCGCATGCGCATGGCCCGTGCCGCCCGCTTGCTGGCCGAGAGCGCGCTGGCGATAAAAGAGGTGGCCTGGGCCTGCGGCTACGCCCACCCCAGCTACTTCATCCATAGCTTTCGGGCGCAGTATGGGCAGACGCCCAAAGACTACCGGCAGAGCCGGGCTGTGGTGCAATCTGCCGTATGAAAACACTTATCTTCGCGGGCAGCACACGTAAACAGTCGTACAACCGCCAGCTGGCCCTGGCCACCGCCCGCATCGCCACGGCGGCCGGGGCCGAGGTCACGCACATCGAGCTGGCCGACTTCGACATCCCGATGTACAACGCCGACCTGGAAGCCGAGGGCACTCCCACCGACGTGCTGCGGCTCAAAGAAATCATGTTCGCGCACCCGGCCTGGATCATTTGCGCGCCGGAGTACAACGGCAGCTACCCCGCCCTGCTAAAAAACACCATCGACTGGGCCTCCAGCCCCATCAAAACCGACCCAGTGTGGAAAGACGGCAGCCGCGCCTTTACCGGCAAGGTGGTGGGACTGCTGAGTGCCTCGCCGGGCGGGCTGGGGGGATTGCGCTCGCTGACGCATTTGTCACCATTGATGGCCAATCTGCAATGCTGGGTGGCACCCAAGCAGTTCGCGTTAGGCCGGGCATTCGAAGCGTTTGCCGAAGATGGCAGTTTGCAGCAAGAGGCCCATCGTGCCAGCGTGCAAGCCGTGATCGACCAGGTGCTGTGGGCAGCGCGTAAGTTTCAAGCCTAATCAGGCTCTAGCGCATATATAACCTACGCTAACAGCTATCAAATAAGTAGTAAAACTATGGAATGCAGACCCGGCTGCGGTGCCTGCTGCATCGCCCCCAGCATCAGTTCCCCCATCCCCGGCATGCCGGTGGTGAATGGCATCAGCAAACCCGCCGGGGTGCGCTGCGTGCAACTGGATGCGGCCAACCGCTGCCGGATTTTTGGCCAACCCGAGCGCCCAGCGGTGTGCGGGCAGTTGCAACCGGCTGTAGACATGTGTGGCAGCAGCGATGCACACGCCCTGCACTACCTGACCCAGCTGGAGATTGCGACCCGCCCAGGCCCCTGAGCACGTTCTTAAACCGCCCATTCCGTCAAAGGCAGGCTCTCCAACCCCTTGGAGGCCTGCCTTTTTGTATTTTTGGGGTCTTTTCGGCTTGCAATCCCCTGAGACTTGTTGTTTGACTATTCTTCTAATGGTTCTATTAATACATAGTAGTAGTAGTAAGCAACGGCCTCTTCTGTGGGTAAGTCTGTTTTGTCCTTTTTAATCAACAGCTTATCCCCTGTTGCCGGGTGTGCGTGACCTTGCTTTTTTGGTGTCACGCAAAAATGAACAACTTTTTAAAAACGTGTTTCCCTGTGGATAACTAGCCAGTTGTGCCAGCACTATCCACAGCTTTTCAAGGTAACTGAAAAATGACCCCTAAACTCAAAATTGATTTCGTCTCGGATGTGTCCTGCCCCTGGTGCGTGGTGGGTTTGAAGTCGCTGGAGCAGGCGCTGGAGCGGGTGGCCGGCAGCATCAGCACCGAGTTGCACTTTCAGCCCTTTGAGCTCAACCCACAGATGGCCCCCGAGGGCGAAGACACCACCGAGCACCTGGCGCGCAAATACGGCTCCACCCCGGCGCAAGCGGCGGCCGCCAAGGAAAACATCCGTGCCCGGGGGGCGGAACTGGGCTTTACCTTCAACCTGGGCCAGCGCAACCGCATCTACAACACCTTCGATGCGCACCGTCTGCTGCACTGGGCCGAACTGGAAGGCCACCAGCGCGCCCTGAAGCAGGCGCTGTTCGATGCCTACTTCACCCTGGGCCAAAACCCCAGCGACCACGCCTTGCTGGTGCAGGTGGCCGAACAGGTGGGACTGGACCCGGTGCGGGCCCGGGCGATTCTGGAATCCGACGAATTTGCGGCAGAGGTACGTGAACGCGAGCAGTTCTACACCGGCCAAGGTATCCAGTCGGTGCCCGCCATCATCATCAACGACCGGCATTTGATCTCGGGTGGCCAGCCGCCGGAAGTGTTTGAGCAGGCTTTGCGCCAGATAGCAGCGGGCTAGCGCACCAAGCCTGCGCGCCGGGTTGAATTGCGCACATTACCGGTGCAGTTTTGTACGCAATTTAACAATCAGATTGCGCGCAGAGCTGGCACGGCCTATGCGTAGGGCTTGGCTATGCACGCCAACACCCCAGCCCCCGCACCTTCGGCCATCGAAATCATCGCGCTGACCAAGCGCTATGGATCGGGCAAGCCGGCCGTCGACAGCATCAACCTGCGTATCGCCAGCGGTAGCTATTGCTGTTTGCTGGGGCCTTCGGGCTGCGGCAAAAGCACTACGCTGCGGATGGTGGCGGGGCATGAGTCGGTGAGCAGTGGCGACATCTTGCTGGAGAACCGCAACATCACCGACCTGCCCGCCGCCGCGCGGGGCACTGCCATGATGTTCCAGAGCTTTGCGCTGTTTCCGCACCTCAGCGCGCTGGACAACGTGGCCTTCAGCCTGAAGATGAAAGGCATGGACAAGGCCGAGCGCCATGCGAAGGCCAAAGATTTGCTGGACCGTGTGGCCATGGGCCATCTGGCCGACCGTACCCCCAGTGAATTGTCCGGCGGCCAACAGCAGCGGGTGGCACTGGCCCGTGCCCTGATCACCCAGCCCAAGGTGTTGCTGCTGGACGAGCCCTTGTCCGCCCTGGACCCGTTTTTGCGCATCCAGATGCGGGCCGAGCTGCGCCGTTGGCAAAAAGAGCTGGGCCTGACCTTCATCCACGTCACCCACTCGCAAGAAGAAGCCATGGCCCTGGCCGACACGATGGTGGTGATGAACCACGGGCGGATCGAACAGGTGGGTTCACCGCACGAGGTCTACAACCGCCCGGCTAGCGAATTTGTGGCGCGCTTCATGGGCGGGCACAACGTGCTGGACACGCCACGCGGCAAGATTGGTGTGCGCACCGACCACATGCAAATCATCCCGGCCGAAGCCTCCTTGCACGACGGCCCGCACAACCTCCGCGCCGTGGTGAGTGATGTGGAATACCAGGGCACCTACGTGTTGCTGGGACTGCAAAAACCCGGCGTCGCGCACAACGCCAGCAGTACCGCCGAGTTCTCGGTGATGGTGTCCGAAGCCCAGTTTGCCGCCCGCCCCTACCGCGTGGCCGAGGCCGTGCAGCTGGCCTGGGCGGCAGAAGCCGCCCATCCCCTCAGTTCTTCGCTCCGTTCTGTTTCTGTTCCCGTTGTTGCTTGAATTTCTCTACCCAAACCTAGGAGTTTTTGACCATGTCCGACGTACTTCCAATCAACGCTTTGGCTGCCACCATGCAGCGCCGCTCACTGCTCAAGGGCACGGCGGGCATTTTGGCCACCGGCATTTTCCCGGCAGTGCACTCGGCCGAACCCATCGTGCTGCGCTACCTGGGTACGGCGGTGAACCAGGACAAAGCGATTGCCGAAAAGTTCAAGGCCGACACCGGCATCACCATCCAGTACGTGGCCGTCACCACCGACGACGTGACCAAGCGCGCCGTCACCGCGCCCAACAGCTTTGATTTGATCGACACCGAATACTTCTCGCTGAAGAAAATCGTGCCCACCGGCAACCTTAAGGGTATCGACGTCAAGCGCATCAAAAATGCCGACAAGATCACCACCCTGTTCACCACCGGCATGGTGGGCGGCAAGGCCGTGGGCGACCAGGGCACAGCACCTAAGAAAGTGATCTACCTGGAGGGCGAAAAGTCCAAGGTGTTCAGCAAGACCCCGACCCAATTCATGTCGCTGATCCCCACCGTGTACAACGCCGACACGCTGGGCATCCGCCCCGATTTGATCAAGCGCCCCATTACCTCGTGGGCCGAGCTGCTGAACCCCGAGTTCAAGGGCAAGGCCGCGATTTTGAACATCCCCAGCATCGGCATCATGGACGCGGCGATGGTGGTCGAAGCTATGGGCATCTACAAATACCCCGACAAGGGCAACATGACCAAGAAGGAAATCGACCTGACCATCAAGACCCTGATTGAAGCCAAAAAGCAAGGCCAGTTCCGCGCGCTGTGGAAGGACTTCAACGAGTCCGTCAACCTGATGGCCTCGGGCGAAGTGGTGATCCAGTCGATGTGGAGCCCCGCCGTGACCGCCGTGCGCACCAAGGGCATCGCCTGCACCTTCCAGCCGCTGAAAGAAGGCTACCGCGCATGGGCGGCTGGCTTCGGCTTGCCCGCAACGTTAAAGGGCAAGACCCTGGACGGCGCGTATGAATTCATCAACTGGTTCCTCGACGGCTGGGCCGGTGCCTACCTGAACCGCCAGGGCTACTACAGCGCCGTGTTGGACACCGCCAAGTCCAAGATGGAAGCCTACGAGTGGGCCTACTGGATGGAAGGCAAGCCCGCTACGCAAGACATCAAGAGCCCTGGCGGCGACGTGCTGGCCAAGACCGGCGCGGTGCGCGACGGCGGCAGTTATGAGGCCCGCATGGGCGGCATCGCCTGCTGGAACGCGCTGATGGATGAGAACAACTACATGGTGAGCAAATGGAATGAGTTCGTCGCAGCCTGACCCCGGGGCTGGTTCATATGGTTGATGGCCGCTCGCCCCCACCCCAACCCTCCCCCGGAGGGGGAGGGGTCATGCGGGGGCCGGTATTC
Organism: Rhodoferax sp. LB1P47; assembly: GCF_056521445.1. NCBI lineage: Bacteria > Pseudomonadati > Pseudomonadota > Betaproteobacteria > Burkholderiales > Comamonadaceae > Rhodoferax > Rhodoferax sp. LB1P47. The sequence continues at coordinate 127,795 of NZ_JBWMAU010000014.1, forward strand.
CTCCCTCCCCCTCCGGGGGAGGGCCGGGGAGGGGGCAAGGCGGTACACAGCAGATTTAAAAGAAATTGGCTCTCTTCCGTTTCGGGTGGCGCACCACGGGCTAGAAAATTGTGTTGACATCCAATCCCAAAGGAGAAACACAAATGCAAGAAGCGTTATTTTGCCAAGCACTGGGACTGTCA
>NZ_JBWMAU010000015.1:0-100645 GCF_056521445.1 Rhodoferax sp. LB1P47
TGGCTTTCGATGCACCTCAACCACGCAACCCGCTAAATCCCTTCGCTTCGTCTTGATTTTTGTCGCTGGCACATTGGCCGCTTGGTCATCCGCAGAATTGTGCAAGTGGCTCAAATAGATAGTGATTCACCCTGCCTGTAGCGGGCCCAGGGCCCGCGAACGGAGGTGCTTTTAGAAGCTGGCCCAGTCGTCGGAATTGGCGGTGGTGGCCAGGGCTACTTTTTTTACTACGGGCTTGGGAGCTGCCAGTTTGTTGGGCTTGAAGGCTGGGCGCACTGGGCTGGGTTGCACCCGGGGCCGTGCGGCCGAAGCGGTGTGGTTGTTGGTAACACCCCCCAGCTGGAACACCGCCACCGATTGCAGCAATTGCTCGGCTTGGCTTTGCAGGCTATTGGCGGCTGCCGCGCTTTCCTCCACCAGGGCGGCATTTTGCTGTGTTACCTGGTCCATCTGGGTAATGGCCTCGCCCACTTGGGCTACGCCCTGGCTTTGCTCGCTGCTGGCGGCGCTGACTTCGCCAATGATGTCGGTCACCCGGCGGATGGCGGTCACCACTTCGGTCATGGTGTTGCCGGCTTTGGCGACCAGTGTGGTGCCTTGGTCTACCTGGCTAACGCTGTTGTCGATGAGGGTCTTGATCTCTTTGGCTGCGGCCGCACTGCGCTGGGCCAGGTTGCGCACTTCGCTGGCCACCACGGCAAAGCCGCGACCTTGTTCACCTGCACGGGCGGCTTCTACGGCGGCATTGAGCGCCAGGATGTTGGTCTGGAAGGCGATGCCGTCGATCACGCTGATGATGTCGGATATCTTTTTCGAGCTGTCGTTGATACCTTTCATGGTGTCCACCACCTGGCTCACCACCTCACCGCCTTGCATTGCCACAGCAGATGCATTCACCGCCAGCTGGTTGGCCTGGCGGGCGCTGTCGGCGTTTTGCTTGACCGTGCTGGAGAGCTCTTCCATGGATGCGGCGGTTTCTTCCAGGGCGCTGGCTTGTTGCTCGGTGCGGCCAGACAGGTCGCTATTACCCTGGGCGATTTCGGCGCTGGCGGTGGCCACGCCATCGGCGCTTTGGCGCACATTGGATACCACGCCGACCAGGCTGTCCTGCATGGCTTTGAGCTGGGCCATCAGGCTGGTGCTGTCGCCAGGTTTGACGGTGATGGGCATGGTCAGGTCACCTTGGGCAACAGCTCGGGCCAGGTCGGCGGCGGTGCTGGGTTCGCCGCCCAGGGCTCCTACCAGATTGCGGGTAATCAGAAAGCCCAAGGCAGCGGCTGCAGCTATCGCCACCAAGCTGGCGGCAATGAGCTGCAACTTTGCCTTGTTGTAGTCGCTTTCTGCCTTGGCGACACTGTCGGCACCGCTCTTGGTGCTGAACGCTTGGTAGCTGTTGGCGGCTGTGAGCAAGGTGGCCAGCAGGGGGCGACATTCCTTGTTCATCTTGGCAATGGCTTCGTCCTTTTTACCGTCCACGGCCAGCTTCACGATGTCCAGCGCGATAGGACCGTACAGGCCTTCCACCCGGTTGATCTCATCTATCAGGCGGCGTTCTTCGGCGCTTATCTGGGGGGTTTGCTTGATGGCAGTGTTCAGCTTGAGCAGGGAATCCTGGGTTTTTTGGTGGGCCTGGGTCACTATTTGCTTCTCTGTGGCGAGATCCTCAGGGGTGGTCACCAGCAGCAGGTTGCGTGCCGAGAGGGCCCGGCGGTTGACCGCAGCTCGCACATCCGTAACCAGTTGGGCCTGCGCCACATTGACACGGCTGTACTCTGTGAAATGGTCATTGGTATCGCTCAATGAGTGCATGGCTGCGAGGGATACGGCCAATACCAGTGCAGCCATGAGACCGAAGGCGAAGCTCAGCTGGCCTTTGACGGTGAAGTTCTTAAAGTTCATTTGAATGCCTCTTTAAAGTGAAATTCTCGGAAATGACGGACTACTAGTGAAAGGTGGGGCTCTGGCTGAGTTCGGGGGTGCCCAGGATGGATTCGGTATCCACCAGGATCAACATGCGATCTCCCAGATTGGCCAGGCCGGTGATGAAGCTGGCATCGTTGCCGGTATGGAGGTCGGGAGGCGGCTTGATGCTGCCGGGCTCCAACTGCACCACATCCGAGACCGAGTCCACCACCACACCTATGACTTTGTGGCGCAGGTTCAAAACAATTACCACGGTGGATGCCGTGTAGACCACGGTGGGGCAGTGCAGCTTGAGCCGCAAGTCAATGATCGGCACGATGACGCCACGCAGGTTGATCACGCCGAGCAATTCGCGAGGCGCATTGGCGATGTGCGTGGGCTTGGCATAGGAGCGGATTTCCTGCACTTTCAGGATGTCGATGCCGTATTCCACCGTATCCAGGCGAAAGGAGAGGTATTCGCCCGCAACACTCTTGGCGGTAGCTGCGTTTGTCGTAATGGGGTGTTGCATCATCTTCGTGGCTATGTGGTTGCGTTGGTCTAAATTCTACCCACTATATGATTCATGTGATACATATGATTTTTTCAACATGTGATTTTTTTGTGAAAATAGCACTTAAAAACAATTATTTGATTTAAATGATTTATTGATGGCAGGGCCCGATGCCCCATTTGCGTGCCTTGTGCTTGTGGGGCGGGCATACCTCTTGCGCTGGGGGCTATGCTGGGCGAGCAGATGCGCGATTGCCCCGCCGGGCATTGCCGAGGCCCCGGTGGCAGCTAGAAAAAGTAGCAGGCCGTTTGTGTGTGTGGAGTGCCGCACAGGTGAACCACGCTTCACACCCGATACGTTAAAACCCGCGCGCGCTGCGCGCTGAAGGCGCAGGCCGGGAGCCGGTCTACCCCGATAAATGAAATTTAAGCCTTTTAGGCCTCTAGCGCATATTTCACCTGCGCAAGTAGCTATATTTTACGTAGCAATCAAGCTTCCACCAAACTGCAATACGCCTTGCGCGTTTCGGGCGATACCGCTGCCAGCAGTTGGGCGTAGGTGGTTTGGTGGCGGGCCAGCATGCGGGCCGTGGCCACGGTTTTGGATTTGCAGAACCAGTGGCAGGTGTGCTGCATCAAGAACAGCTCGGCCGATAGGGTAAAGGCCTTGTCTTTGGCCGGGGTGCTGCTGGCCATATCGGTGGCACGGGCAATGCCCTGGGCGTGGATGGCGAAGGCTTTGCGCAGGTCAAAGGTGGCGCTGGGGAATAGCGTGTCTGCAAAAGGCAGGGCGATGGCGATTTGGCTGACCCGGGTTTGCTCTGCACCGGCTTTGGCAAATGTGCTTGCAAAGCGCTTGAACTGGTCGGCCAACTGGGCTTCGCTGGTGTTCAGCAGGCTCCATATTTGCTCTTGCCGGGCCAGGTCTTTTTCACCCAGCGCCCGCAGGTAGCCCTGGGTGATGGTTTCCATCAGCTTTTCAATCTGGTACTGGCCCAGGTGGCTGCCAAGGGTTTTGATGCGCTGGCGCTGGTCGCGCGAGGTGAGGGCGTAGCTGCCAATGGCGGCCAGGATCGCCAGGATGAGGAAGTCCATTACAGGGGGTGTGAGGGCGGTTGAAGAGGACTGGAGTGTAGTCACCCCGCTATGGTGTGTGCGGCAGGGGCGGGGTCGTTTGCCAAATCTGCCGCAGCGCGGGCACCAGCGCCAGGTACACCGCGCCAAACAGCACAAAGCCCAGGGTCAGCACCTGGTTGGCAAATTGGGCGTTCAGCAGAAAAAACAGGCCCACGCCGACCATGCGGCCCAGCCCCAGCGGGATTTCGCGCACCACGATGTAGTCCAGCTTGTGTTGGGCGTAGTCGGGGGCGGACTCGATGGCCGCGTAGCTCCAGGCCATTTCGCAGGTGGTGATGGTGTTCATGCCGATGGCGCTGGCCACGCCGTAGACCACCAGCATGGGGGCGCTAGGCCACAGCGCCAGCCCGATGCTGGCGGCGCACAGCAGCAGCGCACCCAGGGTGTAGGTGCGCAGCCGGTGCCGGGCCTGCGACCACACGGCCAGGGCGATGCTGGACACCAGGCCCACCAGCGCCACCATCGCGCTGTAGGCCCCAAAGGCAAACTCGTCTTGCAAGATGGCGTAGGCCATCAGGGTGACCAAAAAGCTGGTGTAGGTTCCCTGCACCGTGGCCATAGCGGTGCTGACCCAGAACATGCCGCGCCAGGTACGCTGCTTGTTGCGCCACGCACCCAGCAGGTTGGACTGGCGGCCCAGCGGCTGGCCGGTGATGCGGGTAGACCACCAGGCGGCCAGCGCAAAGGTCAGCAGCGACAGGCCGAACACCGCGCTGTAGCCGGGCGGCCCGGTGATGTGCCGGATCAGCCAGCCCGCCAGCAGCGGGGCCACGATGGCGGCGCCGCTGGTCATGTAGTTGGCGGCGTATAAAAAGCGGTCGCGCTGCGCGTCTTGGGCATTCTCTAAAAACTGCATGTGCTGGCCGATCACGAAGAAGCTGATCGCCAGCCCCTGCATGCCACCAATCAGCAGCACATGCTGGGCACAGTCTTCTTGCAGCCACAGAATCAGCGCGTAGGTCAGCATGAAGATCACCAGCCCGACCCGCGAGCTGGCCATCGGCGAGGTGCGCCGCGCATGCAGGCTGCACAGCGGAAAACTCAGCAAAATCGCCGCCGACTGGCTCAGGCTGTAGTAGGCCTGGGTGCTGAGGGCGCGGTCAATGTTCCAGATGTAGAGGTTGACGAAGATGCTGGACAGGCCGACTGCAAAGGCTTGTAGCAGCATCAAGACCAGGAAGCGGCGGGCGTTGGGGTGCATGTGTGGATTGTGGAGTCAGCCCCCACCCCAACCCTCCCCCGGAGGGGGAGGGAGTAGAAACGGGCCCTGTCTTCCTCCCTCCCCCTCCGGGGGAGGGTCGGGGTGGGGGCTTGGTGGTTACAGCCGCTGCCCGTCCTCGCCAAACAGCGAAATCCGCCGTGTATCGCACTGCACGCCCAGGGTGTGGCCGCGCTGGTGCGGGGTGTGGCTCTCGGCGATGGCCGACATCTGGGTGCCGGCCAGGTCTAGCCACAGCACCACCATTGCGCCCATCGGCTCGGCCAGGGTCACGGTGGCGTGGCCTACCACGGACCGGTCAGCGGGCGGGTCTTGCGGCACCAGGGTGATGTGCTCGGGGCGGATGCCCAACACCGTTTTTTGGCCCATGTGCGGCGACGCGGCGAAGGGGTAGGCGCTGACATCCACGCTCAGGCCGGGGCCGCGCCACACCAGCAGGCCGTTGTCGGCGGCGATCACGCCTTCAAAGAAGTTCATGGTGGGCGAGCCTAAAAAGCCCGCCACGAAGCGGTTGTTGGGCCGGTCATACACCTCGGCGGGGGTACCGATCTGCTGGATCTTGCCGTCCAGCATCACCGCAATGCGGCTGGCCAGGGTCATGGCTTCGGTCTGGTCGTGGGTCACGTAGACCATGGTTTTGCCGATGTCTACGTGCAGCTGCTTGAGTTCGCGGCGCAGTTCGTTGCGCAGCTTGGCATCCAGATTCGACAGCGGTTCGTCAAACAGATACACCCCGGCATCGCGCACCAGCGCCCGGCCAATCGCTACCCGCTGGCGCTGCCCGCCCGACAGCTGCGAGGGCTTGCGTTGCAGCAGCGGGCCCAGGTGCAGCATGCTGGCCGCGCGGTCTACTCGGCGGGTGATTTCGTCTTTGGCAATGCCGGTGATGCTGGGGCCGAAAGACATATTGCGCTCCACCGTCATGGTGGGGTAGAGCGCGTAGCTTTGGAACACCATGCCAATCGACCGGTCCTTGGGGTCGGCCCAGGTCACGTCGGTGCCGCCAATTTCGATCGCGCCGTCATGCACGTCGATCAGCCCGGCTATGGTGTGCAGCAGGGTGGATTTGCCGCAGCCCGAGGGGCCCAGCAGCACCAGGAATTCGCCATCGACGACCTCCAGGTTCATGTTTTGCAAAATGTCCACGCCGCCCAGACGGATGTGGAGTTGTTGGATCGAAACGCTTGCCATAATTTTTCTTTCAACCCTTCACAGCACCGGCGGCGATACCACGCACGAACCAGCGACCAGAAATTAAATAAATGAACAGCGGCACCGAGGAGGTGAGGATGGTGGCCGCCATGTTGACGTTGTACAAACGCTCGCCGGTGGTGGTGTTGATGATGTTGTTCAACTGCACCGTCATGGGCAGGTTCTCGCGCCCGGCAAACACCAGGCCCAGCAAAAAGTCGTTCCAGATGCCGGTGACCTGCATGATCACGGCCACGATGATGATGGGTGTAGACATGGGGATCATCAGCTGGAAGAAGATGCGCCAGAAACCGCCGCCATCAATGCGCGCCGCCTTCACCAGCTCTTCGGGCAGGCTTGCGTAGTAGTTGCGAAACAGCAGCGTCATTACCGGCATGCCGAAGATGGTGTGCACCAACACGATGGCGGGCAGGGTGCTGAACAGGCCCATCATCGACAAGCCACGCACCAGCGGGTACATGTGCACCTGGTACGGGATGAACGCGCCCAGCAACAAAATGGCAAAGAACCAGCCCGCCCAGGGCCTGCGCCAGTAGGCCAGCGCGTAGCCGTTGAGCGCGCCCACAAAGATCGACAGCGCCGTGCTGGGTACCACGATCTTCAGCGAGTTCCAAAAACCCACCTGGATGCCGGTGCACTCCAGCCCGGTGCAGGCGCTAGACCAGGCAATGCCCCAGGCTTCCAGCGTGGGCTTGCTGGGCAGGGCAAAGATCTGGCCCAGGCGGATTTCGTCCATCGGTTTCAGCGATGTCACCACCATCACATACAGCGGCAGCAGGAAGAACACCGCGCTCATCAGCAAAAAGGCGTAGATGCCGATGCGGGCCGGGGTGAACCAGGATTTTTTAGGGCGCTGGTTGCGTGCTTTTGGGGGCACATTGCTAGGGAAAGTTGCAGTGGTCATGGTTCAGTGGCCCTTGTTTTGCGCACGGTCCATGCGGTTTTTGGCATACAGCCAGGGCAGTAACAGGGCCAGCACGGTCAGCAGCAGCACTACCGAGGCGGCCGAGGCCAGGCCGATGTTGGCGCGGTTGAACAGGTAGTCCATGATGAATTTGGCGGGTACTTCGCTGGCAATGCCGGGGCCGCCGCCGGTCATGGAGACCACCACGTCAAACACCTTGATCACGCCCAGCGACAGCAGCACCGTGGCGGTGGCAATGCTGGGTGCAATCATCGGCACCACGATGCTCATGTAGACGCGCCACACCGGGATGCCGTCGATGCGCGCGGCCTTCCAGATTTCTTCGTCCACGCCGCGCAGGCCGGCCAGCAGCAGGGCCATCACCAGCCCGGCCGACTGCCACACAGCGGCCAGGGCGATGGCGTACATCACCTTGTCCTGGCTGATGATCCAGTCGAATTCAAAGTTGGGAAAGCCAAGTTGGCGCACCGCCTCTTGCAGGCCCAGGCCGGGGTTCAGCATCCACTGCCAGACCAGGCCGGTGGCCACAAAGCTCATGGCGTAAGGGTACAAAAAGATGGTGCGAAAAATGCCTTCGCCGCGCACCTTCTGGTCGATAAACACGGCCAAAAAGAAGCCCAGCAGCAGGCAGGCGATTACAAAGATCACGCCAAACAGCGCCATGTTGTGCAGCGACAGCCACCAACGGTCGGTGTTGAACAGTTTTTCGTACTGCGTCCAACCCACGAAGTTGGTGTTGGGGAAGGTTTTGGAGTTGGTAAACGAGACGGCAATCGACCACAGCACCGTGCCCAAATAGCACAGCAGCACGGTCACCGCCATCGGCAGCAGGGCGAAGTTGACCGCCCAGTTCTGGCGCTTGCCGCGCCGGGGCGGCGGTTTTATAGTTTTTGTAAGCAAAATAGACCTCTAGCGCTTATTGGTAGTGCGTAAGCAGCTATGAATTTAGGAACGAACCGAACAGGCAGAACGCACCCCCCACCAGAGATACCGCAGAACCGGCTTTGCCGGGCTGCAGGTATCGCCCCCTTCAAGGGGGTTGGCGAAAGATGCGCAGCACTGCAGCCTGGGGGTTAGCCTTTTATAGCGCTTTGCAGGGCCTTGACTACATCGTCCACCGACTGGTTGTTGTTCCAGTATTTGGAGATGATGTCTTGCACCGCGCCGCCCACATCGGGGGCCAGCAGCATGTCGGGCACGGCGATCTGGCGGGTCTTGTCTTTCATGATGGCCAGGCCGGTTTGGGCGCACAGGTCCATTTGTGAGGCATCGACATCGGTACGGATCGGGATGGAGCCCTTTTTGTTGTTGAACGCGACCTGGGTAGCGGCCGATGTCATCGAGGTGGCCAGCATCTGCTGGGCCTTGATGGCTCCGGCATCCTTGGTGCGGGGGAACACAAACACGTCACCGGCAATGATGTACGGCGACTTGGGGCCAAAGCCGGGGAAGCAGCCAAAGTCTTTGCCCGCCACTTGCTTGGCGTTGGCGAACTCGCCCTTGGCCCAGTCACCCATGATCTGCACGCCAGCCTTGCCGGTGATCAGCATCGAGGTGGCGTCGTTCCAGTTGCGGCCAGGGGAGCCTGCATCGGTGTAGCTCTTCAGGCGTTTGTAGTCGGTCAACACCTTGCGGAAGGCGGGGGTGTTGACGACGGCGGCATCGTGGTCTTTGAAGAACTTCATATACAGGTCGGTGCCGCCGACTTGCGCCACCCAGCTGTAGAAGGTGATGTATTCCTGCCAGCCCTGGCCACCCAGTGCCAGAGGCACCAAGCCAGCGGCCTTGAGCTTGTCCAGCGCGGCAAACAGCTCGTCGGCAGTCTTGGGTTCGCTGGTGATGCCGGCCTTGGCAAATGCGGGCTTGGAGTACCAGAACCAGCTGGGCATATGGATGTTGACCGGGGCGGCGTAGTAGTGGCCGTTGACCTTGATGCTGTTGATCACCGGCGCGGGCAGCATGGTGTCCCACTTTTCTTTGGCGGCTACGGCATCAATGTCGTTGAGCATGCCTTCTTTGATGATGTCCAGGTACTGCTGCGAGGTGTTGAACATGGCGGCAGTGGGCGGGTTGCCGCCGACGATGCGGTTGATCGCCGCTGCACGGGCTGCTTCGCCACCGGCCACTGCGGTATCGACCCACTGGCCACCCGATTTGTTGAACGCGGCGGCCAGCTCTTGCACGGCTGCCGACTCGCCCCCCGAGGTCCACCAGTGCATGACTTCGGCCTTGGTCTGCGCCTGTGCGCCGGTGGTAGCCAATATGGCTAGCGATGCAATGGCCAGGGCCACGGTGGTACGAACTTGTGCTTGCATGTTGTCTCCAGTTTTTATTCAAAAAAGGGCGTACTGCCCAGGGGGGAAAAAGGGCGGAACCCACGTTAGCACGCAGGCCCCGCCACGAAAAACCTATTAACGCTGGGCCCGCTCTTTACGCAGCTGTAGAAACGCTTGCACGGCCAGCGAGCTGTGCTTGGGTGTGCGCACCTGGGTGGTGTAGTCCACATGGGTGATGCCAAAGCGGCGCTCGTAGCCGTAGGCCCATTCAAAGTTGTCCATCAGCGACCAGATGAAGTAGCCGCGCACATCCACCCCGGCCTTGATGGCGGTGTCCACGGCCATCAAATGCCGCTCTAGGAAGCTAATGCGCTGGGTGTCCACCACGCCGTCGGCAGCCACGCTGTCATCGCTGGCCATGCCGTTTTCAGTGATGTAGACCGGGGGCATGTCTTGGTAGCGGGCGTTGAAGTCCACCAGCAGATCGGTCAGGCCCTGGGGATACACCTCCCAGCCCATTTGGGTGCGTTCCACCTGGTTGGACTGTGCGGAGTGGGGGGCTTCCTGGTAGCCGCCCTTGCCGTCCGATTCGACCTCAGTGCGGAAGTAGTAGTTGATGCCCAGGAAATCCATCTTGGTGGAGATGATGTCCATATCGCCCGCCAGCACCAGCGGCTCGCAGCCGGGCCACAGGCGGAACAGGTCTTGCGGGTAGGTTCCCAGCAGCAGCGGGTCGAACACCCAGTGGTTTTGCTGCACATAGGCCAGGTACGACGCATCCTTATCGGCAGCGCTGTCGGTGTGCGGGCCAAACACCCCGGTGTTGCAGACGATGCCGCGCATGGCCGCCGGGTCGTTGGCCTGGATCTTGGCCAGCGCCAGGCCGTGGCCCAGCAGCAGGTGGTGCAGGGCTTGCGTGGTCTGGCGCAGGTCGGTGATGCCAGGGGCGTGGCGGCCAATGCCGTAGCCCAGGTAGGCCGAGCACCAGGGCTCATTCAGCGTGGCCCAGGCCGTTACCTTGCCCGCCAGTTCGCGGCTCATCAGGTCGGCGTATTCGGCAAAGGCGTAAGCGGTTTCGCGGCTGGCCCAGCCGCCCCGGTCTTGCAGGTGTTGGGGCAGGTCCCAGTGGTACAGGGTGACGTAGGTTTGCACGCCACGGGCGATGAGGGCGTCCAGAAGCTTTGTGTAAAAGTTAATGCCTTTGGCGTTGGGCGCACCTTTCTCGTCCATCACGCGCGGCCAGGCGATGGACAGGCGGTAGGCATCCACGCCCAGTCCGGCAATCATGTCCACATCGGCCTCCCAGCGGTGGTAGTGGTCGCAGGCCACATCGCCGGTGTCGCCGTGCAGCACGCGGCCGGGCTCGTCGCAGTAGGTGTCCCAGATGGATTGCAAGCGGCCATCTTCGTCGGCCGCGCCTTCGATTTGGTACGAGGCGGTGGCTACGCCCATCAAAAATTCAGGCTGGGCAATGGCCGAGGTGGCGGGGATATTGAGGGCGGGGACAGCAGGCATGGTGTTCCAAAAAATGCAGCAGGGTGGGTGAATGTGGCGATGTTAGGGACGATGCACGCTGCGGTATGTAGGGAAAGTTTGACACCCGACCTATGGCTATCCCTGAGTGCCTCGCTATGCGGCACACTTGCGCACCATGCATGACACCCCCCCTCTTTTGACCGACCGCCTGGGGGCTGATGGCCTGCCCGGCGTGCCCGGCTACAGCGACCAAAAGCAGCAAACCGACCCCCGCTTTGGCCAGGGCGCGGTGTGGCGCTGGCTCAGCGAGGCCGACCTGCTGGACCAGCGCGGCGAGGCCCAGGCCGAATCGGTGCTGGTGTCCAACAGCCACCGCGTGTGGCAACTGCTGCGCGAGATGCCGGTGGGCCTGGTGTTGTACGACGCCGACTTCAACGTGGTCTACCAGAACCGTGCCAGCGAGCTGATGACCGGTTTTGGCGCCGACGAGGCCGTGGGCCGCTCCCCCATCGGCCTGTGGATACTGCCCGACCAGGTGGCCAACCTGCACCACACCTTGCGCCGCATGCGCACCGAGCGCATTTCGCTGCACGGGCGCGGCGTGCAACTGCGCCGCGACGGCCATGTGGCTTGGGTGCAGTGGTACACCACGCCGCTGTTTGAGGGCGACACTTTCATCGGCTACCTGGGCACGCACACCGACATCAGCGAAGAGCTGCGCGCCCACACGGCTGTGCGCGCCGCCAAGCAGCAGGTCGATTTGCTGGTGGATGCGGCGGTAGACATCGCCATGCTGCAACTCTCGCCGGTGGGCCGGGTGCAAAGCTGGAACCGCAACGTGCAGACCCTGTTTGGCCTGCCCGCGCTAGAGGTGCTGGGTCAGGACCTGGCGCAGGTGCTGGACCTGCCCGCGCATTGGCCAGCCTTGCTTGACGGGGCTGCAGGCGGCGCGCGCATGGAATTTGAAGGCTGGCTGCCGCGCCAGCCCGAGGGACGTTTCTGGGGCAACCTGTTGCTGTACCCGCTCACCGATGAAGTCAATGCCGTGGTGGCGGTGGTACTGGTGGCCCGCGACCTGAGCGACCGCCGCCTGGCCGAGCAAAAAATCCGCGACAGCGAAGCCCTGCTGTCGGCCATCGTCTCCACCACCAGCGACGCGATTCTGGGTCTGGACGCGCAGGCCTGCGTGGTCTTTAGCAACCCCGCCGCCCAGCGTATTTTTGGCCGCAGCGCTGCGCAATTGTTGGGCCTGCCGCTGGCCGACGTATTGCCGGATGTGGATTTGCCCAGCCTGATCGGCGTGGTGCGCACCCTGTCGGCCCGTCACCCCGACGGGGCCACGCTGCACCTGGAAGCCTCGGCCAGCGAAACCCGCGTCAACGGCGACATCCTCGTCACCCTGACTGCCCGCGACGTGACCGAGCGGGTCGAATCCGAGCAGGCTCTGCTGCATTACCGTGAACAGCTCTCGGCCCTGTCGCGCCAGCTGATGGAGGCCGAACAGCAAACCAACCAGCGCCTGGCCCAGTTGCTGCACGACCAGCTTGGCCAGACGCTCACCACCCTGCGCATCTCGGTCGATGCCCTGCGCGCCCAGCTGCCCCCCAGCGCCACCCCCGCCATCGACCAAAGCTGGACGCGGGTGTCCGGCATGATCGACCGGGGCATGCGCGAGGTGCGCCAGGTGCTGGTCGAGCTGCGCCCGCCGCTGCTGCAAGAGCAGGGCCTGGGCGTGGCGCTGGACAACGAAATCCAGGCCGAAGCCGCCAACCACGGCGCGGTGGCCCTGCGCCTGCACATCCCCCCTTTGATGGCCGACCGCCGCTGGAACCCTGAGGTCGAATACGCCGTCTTCATGGTCGCCCGCGAAGCCATTGCCAACGCCCTGTGCCATGCCCGCTGCCAGCACCTCACCGTGGGTATTGAACCCCTGGGTACGCTGGGCCTGCGCCTGCTGGTGCAAGACGACGGTATCGGCCTGGGCCCCATCGGTCAGGCCCTGAAACCCGGCCACCTGGGCCTGGTGGGCATGCGCGAACGCTCCCAAGCCATCGGTGCCCACCTGAGTGCCCGCAGTGCCGACAACGAACGCGGCACCATCATCGAACTGAGCTATTCCCCATGACAGATTCTGTGTATTTGGTCGATGACCACGCCATCCTGCGCGAGGGCCTGCGCGCGTTGCTGGAGCCGTCGGGCTTTAACGTGGTGGGTGAAAGCGGCGACCTGCCCACCGCCCTGCACGACATCGTGCGGGCTCCGCCCGACTGCGTGCTGCTGGATTTGTCGCTGGGCGAGCGCTCGGGCCACGAACTGCTGGCCGAGCTGCAACGCCGCAAAATCCCCAGCCGCGTCGTCGTGCTCAGCATGATGGCCCAGCCCCGCCAGGTGATGGATGCCGTGCGCATGGGCGCGATGGGCTACGTGCTCAAGGGTGCGTCGGGGGCCGAGGTGATCACCGCCCTGCGCCATGCCTGCTGCGGCCAACACTACTGGAGCGCCGCCATCGAACGCATAGCACAAGAGGCGCTATTGCCCGCCGACCCCAGCGCGCCGCCCGAGCCGCTGCACACCCTGTCGCAGCGCGAGCGGCAGGTGCTGAACCTGGTGGTGCGCGGCCAGCCCAGCAGCAGCATCGCCCACACCCTGAACTTGTCCGCCAAAACCGTCGAAACCTACCGCTCGCGGGTGATGGCCAAGCTGGGGGTGAGCGACATCACCGGGCTGGTCCGGCTGGCGGTGAAGGAGGGGTTGCTCGATGGGGAGTGAGGGTTTGAATGAAAGTGGTCGATAGCGCAGGTGGGGTGTGCGGGAGTAGCTACTTATTTTGTAGCAAAGCGTTTTGCGCCTCTTTACAGGGCTGGCGCAATTCCTGTAATCGCGCCATAATCGCGCCATGACCACCCCCGACTCTCGTTTCCTGCCCCGCATCGCATCGGCCCCCCAAGGTCTGTCGCTGGGCGAGTTATTAGCCGCATTCCCCGATGTCGCCCGGCGATCTGCCCAGCGTTGGCTGCAATTGCAGGTGGCGCAGGGCGTGCTCACGCCGGTGGGGGCGGCGCGGGCGCGGCGGTATGTGGTGGCCAAGTTGGCGCCAAAAATCGCGCCAGAAGTCGCGCCAGTAATAGCGCCAGATATCGCGCCAAAATCCGGTTGGCGCGATTTCTTGCCTATGCCGCCACTGGTGGCGCGTGAGGCCGGTGGGCGGGATGATTTCCCCGCCAGCATCCCTTTGTCGGCCGACAGCCGTGAGGTGCTGGCCTACGTGCAGCAAAGCGTGTTGGCGCGCAAGCCGGTGGGCTACCAGCGCGATTTTCTGGACAGCTACCAGCCCAACCACACGGCCTATCTGTCCGAGCCGCTGCGGCGGCAACTGCGCAATATGGGGGCGACTGGGCGCGGCACCGAGCCTGCGGGCACTTACGGGCGGGCGGTGCTGAACCGGCTGCTGATCGACCTGTCGTGGGCCTCTAGCCACCTGGAGGGCAACACCTACACGCGGCTGGACACCCGGGCGCTGCTGGAGCAGGGGCAGGCGGCCGACGGCAAGGCGGGGCTGGAAACCCAGATGATCCTGAACCACAAGGCCGCCATCGAGCTGCTGCTAGACAACATTGATAGCGCCAATTTCGACCGCTACACCCTGTTCAACCTGCACAGCGCACTGGCCGAAAACCTGCTGCCCGACCCCAGCCACGAGGGCCGCCTGCGCGACCACGCGGTGGAGATCGGCCAAAGCGTATACCGCCCGCTGGACCACCCGGCGCTGCTAGGCGAGCTGTTTGATGCCGTGCTGGGCAAGCTGGTGCAGATCCACGACCCGTTCGAGCAGGCGTTTTTTGCGATGGTGCATCTGCCGTATTTGCAGCCGTTTGCCGACATCAACAAGCGCACCTCGCGGCTGGCGGCCAATTTGCCGCTGCTGCGCGCCAACCTGTGCCCGCTGACCTTTCTGGAAGTGCCCAGATCCGCCTACAGCCTGGGGATTCTGGGGGTGTACGAGATGACCCGCGTAGAGCTGCTGCGCGACGTGTTTGTGTGGGCCTACCAGCGCTCCACCCAAGAATATGTATCCCTGAAACGCGACCTGGCCCAGCCCGATCCGGTGCGCCTGGCCTACCGCGACGTGATCAAAAACTGCGTGCGCCAGATCCTGCTGTCGCCCGAGCAGGACGCGCTGGACCTGATCGCCCACGCCGTCCACACCCAGGCCCCGCCCGCCGACCAAGCCGCCCTATCGGCCGTGGTGATTGCCGAACTGAGCCGCGTACACGAGGGTGTGCTGGCGCGTTACGGCGTGCGGGCATCGGAGTTTCAGCGCTGGAAGATGCAGCAAAGTGGAATGTAGATGTCCATGTCAAAAAAAGCATTTGCAGGGCTTTGGCGCAACACCGCACGGGCCTTGTATCCTCGCCCCCTCACATAAAACCCGGTAACTACTCACACCCCCAGGCTACAGCGCAAGCGCTTTTCGCCAACCCCCTTGCTGGGGGCGATGCCAGTGGCCCGGCAAAGCCGGTTCTACGGCATCTCTGGCTTGCATCCGTTCTGGCTGAACATTGGGAGCTGAGTTGTGGCAAAACCTGTAATTTTGAAAGAAACCATGCAAAAAGAACAAAAACCCCAAGGCAGCACCGCGCTGGTCATTGGCGGGGGGCCTGCGGGCTTGATGGCGGCGGAAGTGCTGGCCAAGGCGGGGGTGTCGGTGCAGCTATGCGATGCCATGCCTTCGGTGGGCCGCAAATTCCTGCTCGCGGGCAAGGGTGGGCTCAACCTCACCCACTCCGAGCCGCCCGAACTCTTCGCCACACGCTACGGCACCCGCCAGGAACAGGTCAGCCCTTGGCTGCAAGACCTGGGCGCGGCGCAACTGCGCGACTGGGCCAAGGAGCTGGGCGTGGACACTTTTGTAGGCAGTTCAGGCCGGGTGTTTCCGACTGACATGAAATCTGCCCCGTTGTTACGCGCCTGGCTGCACCGCCTGCGGGTGGCCGGGGTGCAGTTCCACATGCGCCACCGCTGGGTCGGGCTGGAGGGCAATACCTGGACTTTTGACACGCCCAAGGGCCCTGTGCAGATAACCGCCGACGTGGTGGTGCTGGCGCTGGGCGGCGGTAGCTGGGCGCGGCTCGGGTCGGATGGCGCGTGGATGCCTTTGCTGCAAGCGGCCCAGGTGCCGGTGGTGCCCTTGCAGCCCGCCAACTGCGGCTTCGATGTGGCGGCCTGGACCGAACATTTCAGCAGCCGCTTTGCCGGCCAGCCGTTCAAAACCGTGGCGCTGTCGTTCACCAATAGCCAGGGCGACAGCTTCCGCCGCCAGGGCGAATTTGTGGCCACCACCAGCGGCATCGAAGGCAGCCTGGTCTACGCGGTATCGAATCTGGTGCGCGACGAGATCGCCCTGCACGGCCACGCCACCGTGCTGCTGGACCTGCTGCCCGACAAAACCCCCGAGCGGGTGCTGGCCGACGTGGCCCATCCGCGCGGCACCCGCTCGCTGTCCAGCCACCTGAAAAGCCGCCTCGGACTGGAAGGCATCAAAGCCGGCATCCTGCACGAACTGCTCGACAAAGCCGCGTTCCAGAACCCCGCCGCGCTGGCCATCGCCATCAAGGCGCTGCCGATCCGTCTGGTTGCCACCCGTCCCATCGATGAAGCCATCAGCAGCGCCGGAGGCATTGCCTTCGAGGCATTGACCGACGACCTGATGTTGCAGCCGCTGCCCGGCGTGTTTGCCGCCGGTGAGATGCTGGACTGGGAGGCCCCCACCGGTGGCTACCTGCTCACCGCCTGTATGGCCAGCGGGGCTAGGGCGGGGCAGGGGGCTTTAAGCTTTTTAGGCCGCTAGCGCATATTCTGCTTGCGCTGGTAGCTATTGAAAATATAGCTACTGGCGTTTTTGTGTACTATGGTTGCGATTCGTTCTCAATATGGTGGATGTATTTTCTAGGCGGCTATTCCACAATCCGCGCACTGAAATAGCGCCAAGGAAGCCACTGCATGCCCCGAGACCGTTTTGAATTGACTGCGGATGCCCTAGCCGCCAGTGCCCGCCGGGTGCAGAGTATGGAGATTTTCCAAGACTGGGCCCGTGGCGTGTTGCGCGGCGTGCTGCCGCACCAAGCCTTGTTGTGCGGGCAGTTGGTGCGGCATTCGGGTGGCTTTACGGCGCTACAGCGGTGCAGCGTCGATGTGCCCGACGCTTATCTGGAACCCCTGGAGCGCCCCGGTAACAATCTAAGCACCCCCATGTTGGTGCGCTTGCTCCAGGCCCCCGACCAACCGCATTTTTTCGACCCCATCCGGGATGCTGCTTGGGGGCGCACCCACCCAGACTGGTATGCCCACTATGTGCAGGCCGGTTGGCGCAATTCACTGGTCTTTGGTTATGCGGCAGGCGAAGGCGACGACACGGTGTTGACCGCCGCTACCTTTTACAACGTCGATCCGGGGCTGGAATCCCAGGCCCTTGGCTGGCGGCGTGCCGTCATGCGGCCCTTGCATACGGCACTGAGCAGCTGGTATGCGGCCAGCCAAACCCATAAAGGCCCTGGATTGACCAGAGTCGAAGAAGCCATTCTGGCCCTGCTAAAGCAAGGCAAGACCACCAAAGAAATCGCCAAGCAACTAGGCAAAAGCGACCACACCGTCAAAAACCAGATCAGCGCCATGCTGCGCAAGTTTGACGTCAGCAGCCGTACCGAGCTGGTCAGTGGCTTTGGTGGGCTGTAACTATGCGCTGCCAACCCAACTTCGCCCGGTTGTCAATTAGCCCAATCGGGCTATATTTTTTCGAGCACCCCGCTTCTACCATCTGCGCAATACCCCCAATGGAGCGAGATGCATGGAGCGATTTGCGCAACACGACAACTTTTTAACCCAAGATGCCTTGGCCGCCCTGCAGGCCTATTTCCAAAGCCAGGTCACCTGGACCTTTGGCTGGCAAAGCAACAAAAAGAACGCCGAAGTTCCGTTCAGCCACTGGAACCACGACTTTCTGGGCGCGGGCAGCAACAACCAAACCGACCTGGCCAGCCAGCTGCTGGCCAACCCCGCGCTAGCCCCCATCGCCGCACTATGGACCCAGCTGCAAACCCGCCTGCTGCCCGGCCATGCCCTGGTGCGTTGCTATGCCAATGCCCACACCTTCGGCATCGAAGGCTACCCCCACACCGACAGCCGCAAGCCCGGCAACATCACCACCATCTTCTACATCAACCCCCAGTGGAAGCCCGAATGGGCCGGGGAAACCGTCTTCATCAATGATCTGGGCGACATCGCCCACGCCGTGTTGCCCCGCCCCGGCCGGGCCGTGGTGTTTGACGGCACCATCGTCCACAGCGCCCGTGCCGTGACCCGCCTGTGCCCGGCGCTGCGCGTCACGCTGATGTTCAAAACCCGCGCTCCCGGTGCCGAAATGGACGCAGAACCCCATGCTTGACACACTTGCCCGCAGTGCCATAGACCCCGCGCACACCGCTTTTTTACAGCAGCGCGAACCCGGCACACCGCCCACAGCGGCCACACCCTGTGGGCGCATTTAACCGGCGTACACCACATACTGGTGCGCTGGGGCGCCGCCCGCCCACTGCAACTGGCGGGGCTGTTCCATTCGGTCTACGGCACGCAGGTGTTTGCCACGGCCAGCGTGGCCAAAACCGAGCGTGCCTGCGTCATCCGCCTGATTGGCGAGCCCGCTGAAACCCTGGTCTGGCTATTCGCCCACCTGCCACGCCCCACGCTGTTTGAAACCTCGTTGCGCAGTGGCCAGTTTGTGTGGCCGCACATTGACGGCCAGGCACCTCTGCAAAGCTTGGACCATCCCACCGCGCTGCAAAGTGCGCTGCTGGCGCTGGAATGCGCCAACCTGGTCGAGCAGCGCACGCTCTACAAATTTCCCCACCTCAGCCGCCACGCGCAGGCAATTGGCATGCTGGATGCGGACGGGTTTGCGGTATGAAAAAAAGAGCGGTTGAAAGAGGCTTTCAACCGCTTGGAGAAGCCACGTACCGGGCGGCAACCCGGTACGTGGCTGCGGAGCCAAGAATGGGTCTTGGCCCCGCGTACAGCTGCCGTAGGGGCAGTGTTTTAGTTGGAGCAACGCATGGAAAAGATTTTACAAGCGGCATCGGTGGCAGCTACGACGGCAACCGATTACTGGGGCTACCGCGAACTAGAGCCGCATGAGCTGGCGCTGGTGTCAGGGGGTGATGACGGTGGCGGCGATGGAGGCGATGGGGGCGGTGATAGTGGTGGGGACAGCGGTGGGGATTCTGGGGATTCGGGTGGTATGGGGGAGTCAAGTGATGCGGGTGAATCTGATGCGTCGGATACGACAGATGCCGATACCGGTGTTTCTGCGGCGGAATCGGCTGCGGCGCAGGCAGCAGCGGATGCTGGGGTGGCGGCTGGGAAGGCTGCGGATGCGGCAGCAATGGCGGAAAATGAGTCTGTTGCATCTTTGTCAAAAAGTGAAGTTGCAGCCATGTGTAGGGCAACTTGCTCTACAACTTCTTTACCGACGCAAGATTATGGATTCTCTTTCTTTAATTGTGTTAACTCCTGTATCTCATCGTACGGATATTAGATATTAATAATTTAAGGGGCTGTTAAATGAATAAAAATTCTGCTATATCGATGACTAATTTTGCGGAGTGTGTGTTGAATGCGACAACAATAGTATTTAACGAAATATCAACTCAAATGGATGAGGCGCAGGCTGCTGATGTTAAATATAAAATCGGAGGGGTCGTTGTTCAATTGCGTGAGGTAATGCTTCCTGTGTGGAGTGAGTATCCCGATTTGAAGCCAAGTAATATTGAGTAGTTGCTAAAAATCGACTCTCAAAGCCTGAGGGTCGATTTTATTTCAAGGATCACATGGTTAAAATAAGACGAAATTATTTGCAGAGCATTGAGTTTGTTAAGAAAGAAGATGTTTTGCTTGAGAGTTATGTTCTTGAGATTGGTTGGTTAATTAATTTTGAAAAACTTAATTTTAATAAAAATATAATTTTTTTTACTGGTGAAAATGGAAGAGGAAAGTCAACTTTTCTTGAGGCGATTGCTATTTCTTTGGGGTTTAATGCTGAAGGAGGGGGTAGAAGTTTTAAATTTAAAACAAAAATAACGCATTCGCGATTAAATGAGGTTTTACGATTGGGAAAGGGGGTTGGATGGTCCGGAGAAGGATTCTTCTTCAGGTCTGAAAGTTTTTATAATTTTGCATCTGAAATGGATTCGCTTGATGAGCAGCCTGCTGGCTCTCCATTTATACGAGATAGCTATGGCGGAAAGTCTCTTCATCAGCAATCACGTGGGGAATCGTTGCTATCCTTGGTATTGAATAGATTTAATTCAAAAGGAATTTATATTCTAGATGAGCCTGAAAGTGGTTTGTCGCTAATGAGTCAATTCGCATTAATGCGAAGAATTTTGCAGCTATCAAGAAGTGGTGCTCAGTTTATTATTGCAACGCATTCGCCATTCTTAATCGCGTTGCCTGATGCCGATGTGTACTCGGTTGATGGTGAAGTTATTGATTTGATTGATTATAAAGAAACAATTAACTTTATTCTGGCGAGAAAATTTATGAATGATGCGATGAATTTTGTTGAAAATTCAATAATATGATTTTTAAATTTATTAGTTTGGTAGTTGTTTGTGAATTTACTTTAATGCTTTGCCATTTCATCGCCACCGGGCAATCCATGCCCCAGTGGAACGACCTGCCTACTGCTGTTGCGGTGTCGTTCGGGGCAAGCCCCTACGGCCAAATCTGTGCTCAATGGGTTAAAGAAAAGCTAGGCAACCGCCACAAAGAATGTTGAGCCATTCCAGTCAAACCCATGTCCGAAAACCCACCCCCCCCATCGCCTCCAAACTCTTCCGTCAAGAAGTCTTCACCGCCCGGCAAGACGCGTGGCTGGGCGAGCTGGTGTTGAGCAAACCGGTGTCGCACGCGGTGCTGGTGCAGGCAATTGGCATGCTGGATGCGGACGGGTTTGCGGTATGAAAAAAAGAGCGGTTGAAAGAGGCTTTCAACCGCTTGGAGAAGCCATGTACCGGGCGGCAACCCGTTACGTGGCTGCGGGGCCAAGAATGGGTCTTGGCCCCGCGTACAGCTGCCGTAGGGGCAGTGTTTTAGTTGGAGAAACGCATGGAAAAGATTTTACAAGCGGCATCGGTGGCAGCTACGACGGCAACCGATTACTGGGGCTACCGCGAACTAGAGCCGCATGAGCTGGCGCTGGTGTCAGGGGGTGATGACGGTGGCGGCGATGGAGGTGATGGGGGCGGTGATAGTGGTGGGGACAGCGGTGGGGATTCTGGGGATTCGGGTGACGCAGGGGATTCCGGTGACTCTGGGGGGATGGGGGAGTCCAGTGATTCTGGTGAATCTGATGCGTCGGATACAACAGATGCCGATACCGGTGTTTCTGCGGCGGAATCGGCTGCGGCGCAGGCAGCAGCGGATGCTGGCGTTGCGGCTGGAGTGGCTGCGGACGCTGCACAAAGGGCTGAGACGGACGCTGCACAAAGGGCTGAAATAGAAGCCAGCTTGGGGTGTACTTTAGTGGGTGTTGTTACAGGAGCCGCAGTTGCTACTACTGGAGTGGGAGCCCTTGCTACTGGTCTTGCAGGCGCTCTTGCTACGGGTATGTGCAATATCGCAACTGAAGGCCATGCATAGTTTGGTAACTGCTGACTATTTGTCAGTCAGGGTATTGAACGTGACGTAAGTTATGTCGAAACCTGCACCGAGATGTATTCGAAACTCTCGGTGTAAATTGTTAATTAAGCTATGGTTAAAATAATTTTTTATATATTTTTGGTTTGTTTTACTGGATTTTCATATTCAAATAATTCTGATTATTTTGTTGAAAAAAAACCTGCGGCATGGGTTTGGAAAATAACTGGAGTCGGGCGGGTCGTATATTTGGTGGGTGAAATGCATGTTTTTAATGATGTAAATGAAGGTGATTTGGATTTTGATTTGGGTTTTGATGTTTATAAAAATTCCTCAAAAATATTTACTGAAGCGAAAGCTGTTGTTCCAAGTCCCTATTTCCATGGGGGGAAATTGTCTGATGTTGTGGGTTCGGAGTTGTGGATTGAGATTGATCGGGTTATATCTGGTTTATTGGATAAAACCAGGTATTCGACTGAAGAAAAAATTCTGTTAAAAAATAAGGAATTAAAAGAATTAAATTTGCAAAGTGCTGGAATGGCTTATTTGAAATTATCAGGCCTTTCTTATTTTGCGTATATAGGAGGTCGATCGCCTTTAAGTAAGAAGCTCTCAATTGTTCCGGGATTGTCTTTAAGGATATTTAAAAATAATGATGAAAAAATTAATTTTTTGGAAGAGGATTGGGCCGTGGATGATGTTTGGAATGAAAAATGTAATACAAAAATTTTTTCTAAAAAATATTTAATTTCTGGATTATCTTTTTTTAATTTTAATAATTTTTGGGAGTCCAGTAGAAGAACATCGTTTCAGGATAAATTTTTTGAGCGTGATAGCTCTTTGGATGATATTTTTAACGTTTGGTTGAGGGATTACCCGGGTAGTGATATTACACTTCAATGTAATTTGATTCCGAGAAATTTGGCGTGGATGCCTAAAATATTAAATCTTCTAAATGAGCGTGGGGAAGCGGTCGCTATTTATGTTGGAATTGCACATCTGGCTGGTGATGATGGGCTTATAAATAAACTAAGAAAAAATGGTGATTATAAAATTGAAAGAATATTTCATTTTCAATGATTTGATTTATGGAAATAATTATTTTACTCCTAGTTTGTGAGTTGCCTTTTATGTTGAGCCACTATTGCGCCACAGGGCAGTCCATGCCTCAGTGGAACGACCTACCTGCTGTTACCGCCGTGGTATTCGGTGCAAGTCCCTACGGCCAACTCTGCTGGCAATGGGTTAAAGAAAAACTAGGCAAGCGCCACAAATAACGTTGAGCCATTCCAGTCAAACCTATGTCCGAAAACCCACCCCCCATCGCCTCCAAACTCTTCCGCCAAGAAGTCTTCACCGCCCGGCAAGACGCGTGGCTGGGTGAGCTGGTGTTGAGCAAACCGGTGTCGCACGCCGTGCTGGCGCTGGGCTTTGCGGTGTTGGCGGTGAGCCTGCTGGCCTACCTGGTGTGGGGGGAGTACACCCGAAAAATCCGGGCGAGCGGCACCATCGTGCCCAACACCGGGGTTATCAAAGTCACCCCGGCACAGGCGGGCATCGTGGTGCGCATGGCTGTGCATGAGGGGCAGAGCGTGGCAGCGGGCGATGTGCTGGCGGTGCTGAATTCCGAGCGCGCCACGGCAGCGGGTGGTGCTTCTGCCGAGGTGGAAAAGCAATTGGCCCTGCGCCGCGCCTCGTTGCAGCAAGACGCGCTAAAAACCCAAGACCTGTACGCCCAGCAAGGCAAGGCGCTGACCGCCCGGCTGGCCAATCTGCATGCCGAGCTGGCCCAGGTGGATGCGGCGCTGGTGCTACAGCAAAAACGCTTGGCGCTCACTGAGCAAATGCTGGTCAACCAGCGCAAGCTATTTGCCGAGAAATTTTTGTCTGAAATGGCCTTGCAGCAAAAAGAGCAAGACGGTTTGACCGAGCTGGCGGCGCTGGAGTCCATCCGCCGCAGCCGCACCAGCCTGCTGCGCGAGGTGGGCACGACCCAGGCCGACCTTGCCGCCTTGCCGCCCAAGCTGGCCAATGAGCTGGCTGCCGTTCAGCGTAATCTGGCCAGCTTGGCGCAAGACGGCATCGAAAACGAATCCCGCCGCGAGCTCTTGCTCAAAGCCCCGCAGGCCGGGGTGGTCACCGCCATCCTGACCGACGTAGGCAAGCTGGTGGGGGCCGGGCAGCCGGTGCTGAACCTGATTCCGGCCGGCTCCGAGTTGCAGGCCGATGTGTACCTGCCTGCGCGGGCTGCCGGTTTTGTGCGGGTGGGCTCAAAAGCGCTATTGCAGTTCCAGGCGTTTCCGTACCAAAAATTTGGCAGCCAGGCGGCGCAGGTGGTCAAACTCTCCAGGGTGGCGGTGGTGGGCAGCGATTTGCCTTATCCACCCGCTCCTTCGCCCGCCAATGCGCCGGGTGAGCTGTACTACATCGCCAGCCTGTCGCTGCCCAAAAAAACCGTCACCGCCTATGGCCGCGAGGAGCCCTTGCAGTCGGGCATGGGCTTTGATGCGAACCTGGTTTTAGACACCCGCACCCTGCTGGAATGGGTGTTTGAACCGGTGTTTTCGATCTCGGGCAATTTGCTGTGAGCGGCTGGTTCGACCGCCTGCAATTCGGCTTCACCCGCAAGCTCCAGCTGATTTTGCAGACCGAGGCCACCGAGTGCGGGCTGGCATCGTTGGCGATGGTGGCGGGCTACCACGGCTACCGCACGGACCTGGCCAGCCTGCGGGCCCAGCATGCGGTGTCGCTCAAAGGGGCCACGCTGGCGCAGTTGATGAAGATTGCGGCGGCCTTGGGGTTGCACACCCGCCCGGTGCGGCTGGAGTTGCACGCCTTGGACAAGTTAAGCCTGCCCTGCATCCTGCACTGGGACTTGAAGCACTTTGTGGTGCTGCAACGGGTGGGGCGGGAGCGCATTGACATCCTGGACCCGGCCCGTGGCCAGCGCAGCCTGGGGTTTGATGAGGCCAGCCGTTCGTTTACCGGGGTGGCGCTAGAGCTCACGCCGGGCGTGGCGTTTCGGCCTAAAACAGAACGCCAACAACTGCGCTTGGGCGCAATGCTGGACAAGGTGCAGGGCCTGGGCCGGTCGCTGGTGCAGGTGTTTGCGCTGGCGGCGGCGCTGGAGGTGTTTGGCCTGGTATTGCCGTTCTTTTCGCAATGGGTGATTGACGACGTACTGGTATCGGGCGATGCCGATTTGCTGGCCGTGCTGGTGGCGGGCCTGGTGCTGGTGGGCTGCTTTCAGGTGGCAGCGGGCTGGGTGCGGGCCTGGGTGCTGATGCACCTGACCACCACGCTGAACCTGCAATGGGTGAGCAACACCTTTGCCCACCTGTTGCGCCTGCCCATGCTGTGGTTTGAGAAGCGCCACCTGGGCGATGTGGTGTCGCGCTTTGGCAGCATCAACAGCCTGCAACAAACCCTGACGGCGGGCATGGTGGGCGCGGTGATTGACGGCATCATGGCGGTGGTGACGCTGGGCGTGATGCTGGTCTACAGCCCGCTGTTGTCTGCCGTGGCGGGGGCGGCGGTGCTGGTGTACGCGCTGGTGCGGGTGCTGCGTTACGGTGTGCTGCGCCAGGCCAGCGGCGAGCAAATTGTGCGGTCGGCCCGCCAGCAAAGCTACTTTATGGAGAGCATTCGCGGGGTGCAGGTGCTGAAGCTGTTTAACCGCGAGCCAGACCGCCTGCGCCGCTACATGAACCTGGCCGTAGAAAGCACCAACGCCGGTTTGGCGGTGCAGCGGCAAACCGTGTCGTTCAACGCCCTGAATGGGGTGCTGGTGACGCTGGAGAACGCGGCGGTGCTGTACCTGGGTGCGCAACTGGCGCTAGAGGGGCGCTTGTCGGTGGGCATGCTGGTGGCGTTTTTGGCCTACAAAGGGCAGTTTGTGGGCCGGGCGATGGCCTTGGTAGACCAGGCGCTGGCTTTCAAAATGCTGGGCCTGCAAACCGAGCGGCTGGCCGACATTGTGCTGACCCGGCCCGAGCCGCGTTTGGGGGTGGATGCGTACCGGGGACAGGAACAGGCAGATGGTCCCGGCGGTCTGCCCGCCTCCATCGAACTGCGCAACGTGCGCTTTCGCTATGCCGCAGACGAGCCCTGGGTGCTGAAAGACCTCAACCTGTTGATTGCAGCGGGCGAGTCGGTGGCCATTACCGGGCCGTCGGGCTGCGGCAAAACCACGCTGCTCAAAATCATGCTGGGCCAGCTAAAGCCGGAGGAGGGCGAGGTGCTGGTGGGCGGTGTGCCGCTCAAGCAACTGGGCTTGCAGGCATACCGCGACATGGTTGGCGTGGTGATGCAAGACGACCGCCTGTTTGCCGGGTCGGTAGCCGAAAACATCGCCTTGTTTGACCCGCAGATCAACCATGCGCGCATCGAGGCCGTGGCCCAGATGGCGGCGGTACACAGTGCCATTGTGCGCATGCCTATGGGCTACAACACCTTGGTGGGCGACATGGGCAGTGCCTTGTCGGGCGGGCAACGCCAGCGGGTGGTACTGGCGCGGGCACTCTACAAACAGCCCCAGATTTTGCTGCTGGACGAGGCCACCAGCCACCTGGATACCGAGACGGAGAGCCTGGTGAACCAGGCCATCCAGCAGCTGGAGATGACCCGCATCGTCATCGCCCACCGTCCGCAAACCATTGCGGCGATGGGGCGGGTGGTGGTGCTGGGGGCGTGACGGACATCAATTTGCACCCAACAGGAGGGGGTGGGTATATATGGTGTTTTAGGCCTCTAGCGCATATAAAACATGCGTAAGTAGCTATTAAAAATATAGCAATTACCCGCGCAAATTTGTAATGCATTGGGGGGATGCGTGGCGGGGCAGGCAGGGCCAGAATGTTTTCACTTCGGTTTTTCCAGGAAAACGCCATGCACCCCGCTCCGCCACCCGACAGTTTCGAGTTGCTCCGCGCCGCTGAAAAAGAGGCCCTGGCCGCGCGCAGGCGGCGGGTGCTGGAACAGGCCAAGCCCGACGGCACACCCTGCGCGGCCGATGCCAGCGAGCGCGATCTGCCCCGGGTCGGCCTGGCCTTGTCGGGCGGCGGGGTGCGCAGCGCCACCTTTGCGCTGGGGCTGATGCGCGGGTTGGCACAAAACCGCTGCGCCGGTGGCAGCCCGCCGTGCGGCTTGGCCCGCGATGGCCTGCTGGGGCGGCTGGACTATATGTCCACCGTGTCGGGCGGTGGCTACATCGGGGCCATGTGGGGGCGGCTGGTCGATAGCTACGGCATCCAGAAGGCGCAGGCGCTGATGGCCGACAGCGCCTCGCCGGTGCTGGGCTGGCTGCGCCGCAATGGCCGCTACCTGAACCCGTCGGGCTCGCGCGACACCGGCACGGCCATCGCCACCTACCTGCGGGCCTGGCTGGCGATCCATACCGAGCTGATGTTTGCCTGCATCTTTCTGGGCCTGCTGGTAGTGGCCCCCCACCTGGTGCAGCACCGCTGGCAGGTGCTGGGCGGCTGGGCGGCCTGGCATACGCCGTGGTGGGTGCTGGCGTTGAGCGTGGCGGTGGCCAGCGTGCCGGGCCTGATCGCCGGGTACTGGGCCGCGCGCGATGCAGGGGGCGACAAGAGCCGGGTGCGCCACCGTATCGGCCTGCGCGATGCCTTGTTTGTGCTGGTGGCCGGGCTGTGTACGGTGCTGTTGTGGGGCAGCCTCTTGACGCTGGGCCTGGTGCAGGCGGTGCGCGACGGGCCGGGCTGGCTGAATGCCTGCGCGCTGGGCATGCTGTCGCTGACCGTGGGCTACGCGGGCGTGCAGTGGTGGCAGTGGCGCTGGCCCACCGATGCGCATTCGCTGATGGTGGCGCAAATCCGCAATACCCTGACCGGCTGGCTGCGCGGGGTACTGGTGGTGGCGCTGCTGCTGCTGGCCTGTGGCGTGTTGGACCTGGTGAGCTGGTGGCTGCTGGGTGAGTGGCTGGCCGCCTTGGACGACCCGCATGGCGGCACGCCGTCGTGGCTCTGGGGCGGGCTGGGCGCGGGCGGCTTTGTGCTGCTGGTGCTGCGCAACCTGGTCCAGCCGCTGCAACAAATGGCCGCCGAGACCAGCAAGCAAGGGCAGGACTGGGCGCCCCGGCTGGTCAATATCGCCAGCCTGCTGGTGTGTCTGTTTCTGGGTCTGGGTTGGTTGGTGCTGGTGCAATGGTTTGTGTTTTCGCTCAACCCGTTCGGGGTGTTTGTGGATGTGCCTGCGTTGCTGCGGGCCGGGCTGCTGCTGCTGGCCGGGTTGACCTGGCTGGGCCTGACGGCGGCCAACGCGCAAATGGCCAACACCTCGTCTTTGCACAGCTTTTACCGCGCCCGCTTGTCCAGGGCCTATCTGGCCGCAGGCAACACAAAGCGGCATATGGACCAGCCGGACCTGCCGCGCTCAGACGTAACCAAGGTGATGGAGGGCGACGACCAGCATCTGAGCAGCTACGCCCCAGAGCGGCAAGGCGGCCCCATCCACCTGGTCAACACCTGCCTGAACCAGACCCGCGACTACCGCAGCGGCCTGTACAACGCCGACCGCAAAGGCGCTGCCGTGACCGCCAGTTGGCGCGGCTTTGAGGTGGGGCCCGATAAATTTATCTCCCTGCACGGCGACCAGGATGCGGGCACCCTGGGCCGCTGGGTGGCGGTGTCGGGCGCGGCGGCATCGCCCGGTGCCGGGGCCTACACCTCGCGCGGGCTGGCGCTGCTGCTGTACCTGCTGGGCGTGCGCCTGGGGCACTGGATGCGTGCCCCGGTGGTCAGCCCGGCCTTGAAGTGGGGCAGTCGGTTTGGCTGGCGCTGGTGCCCCAAACCGATGATGCTGGTCAACGAGGCGCTGGCTACTTTCTACGGCATGGAGCGGCCCTGGTGGTACTTGTCCGACGGCGGGCATTTTGAGAACACCGGGGTCTACGCCCTGCTCAAGCGCGAGCTGGACTTCATCATCCTGTCCGATGCCAGTTGCGATGCCGATTACGAGTTTGGCGACCTGGAAAACCTGGTTCGCAAGGCCCGCATCGACTTCGGCGCCGAGATTGACTTCTACAGCCACGCCGAGGCCACGCGGGTGCTGACCCGGCTGTTCAGCCACGAGCGCCGCGAGGTCACCGTGCTGTCGCCCGAAGACATGCAAGACAACCACTCTTGCCGGGGTGTGCTGCTGGCCCGCATCCGTTACCGGGCCCGCCCTGGCCCCGGCGGCAACCCGCACCGCCCCGAGGGCACGCTTCTGGTGGTCAAACCCAACATGCACGACGCGCTAGACGTAGACCTGCTGGCCTACAAACAAAAGCACCCCAGCTTTCCACACGAATCCACCGCCGACCAGTCGTTTGACGAAGCCCAGTGGGAAAGCTACCACCGCCTGGGCGAGGACTTTGGCCGCGCGCTGACCGACGACTGGCTGTCCCTGCTGCCCGGCTGGCGCAGCCCGGCGCACCACGGCATCCAGGTGGCGGCGCGGCTCAGTGGCATCAAAACGGCGGCCAACCAAGGGGCTGAACCCCTGTGGCGGCGCGGCGTGCGGGCCACCGCCATCGGCACCACACTGGGCCTGGGGGCTTCGGGCACGCTGGTGGTGTCCCTGTGGCAGGTGCAAGACCAGTTGCAGCGCAAAAGCACCGACCTGCAAAGCGACACCAGCCAGCTCTACACCAAGGTGTCGGAAAAGCTCGACACCCTGGAAGAAGCCTGCCCCAAGCTGCCCCAACACATGCTGACCCAGACCGAAGACCTGATGGGCCGCCGCGACAGCCCCGCCATGCGCCGGGTCGATGCCTCGGGCGTGGAGCGGCTGGTGGAGCAAATCACCGGCCAGTGCGCCCGGCTGGAAAACTATTTGGTCTGTAGCAACGCCGTCCAGCAGCGCGTGCAAGACCTGTGCAACCTGGTCAAAAAGCCCACCATCCTCAGCAGCGCTATGGGCTACTGGGTCAACGGTGCCAGCCCCACAGACCAGGCCCGCGCCAGCCAAAATTTGCAAACTGCCCTGGCCAAAAAATGGGATGCACTGGGCGCGATGGCCTTGTTCAACCTGTCGGTGGCCCCACCCAGCCCCGGGCCGGGCTATGCGCCGCCGCCGGTGCAACCGGTGCCGCCCACGCCCTCTGCTGCGCCCGATCCCAAGGCCCAAGCCGTAGCGCAGGCCTGCACCGGCAAAACCACGCTGTACATCCAGGTCTACGACCCGGTGTCTTTGGCGGCAGCCAATCTGCTGCGCGACACCTTGAACCTGCAGGTCAGCGCAACCGTGCAGGTGGCCCCGGTAGAAAACGTGGTGCGCCGCGCCGACCTGCGCCAGCAGCGCCGCCCCGAACCCTGGCCCAAGCCCACCTTTGTGCTGCACGACCGGGTCAATTCCACGGCCCCGGGTGCGCCAACGCACAGCCAAGCCTGCGCCAAAGCCTTGTCGCAGTACCTCGGTGCCCCCTGGGTGCTGCCCGGTGCCCCCGACCAGCTATGGATACGCAACCTGCCCGAAGCCCTGAAAGCCACCCCCGGCGTGATCGAACTGTGGCTACCGTCCATCGCCAGCAAAAATGCCGAGCGCGGCCAAGACAACGTCGGCCCCGCGCTAGCGATAGCTATGGCGCAAGTGGACGAGTGATTTTTTGGGGGAGAGGCCTTGGTGCTACCGCGTAACTGCCTGCCCTGGCATCGTTGACCGGGTCACACCCAGGTGCAGCCCTGCCGCCGCCAGTACCGCCAGCAGGGTCTTGATGGTGGGATTCCCACGGGGAGATAAGGCGCGGTAGAGGCTCTCACGGGGGATGCCTGCCCTTTCAGCTACAGCCGCCATGCCTTGGGCCTCTGCAATATGGCGTAGGGCGGTCAAGAGTGCCGCCTGTCCATCGGGTGCATCCGCTTCATCTAACGCTGCGGCTAAATATTCATTGGCAAACTCGGGGTCTTCCTTGAGCATTTCGACCATCATGGCATCGTTTGAGCGGCTGATGGGGGCCTTGGGGGTTGCTTGCGTGGTCGTCATGGGGTCTTCCTTCGCTGTTGCCAGTCTGTCCAGTAGCTGAGTGCTGCGGTAATGTCCGCCTGTTGCTTGCGTTTGTCTCCACCCATCAGCAGCAAGATCAATCGCTTGCCTGCTTGTGCGTAGTACACCCGGTAGCCTGGCCCCCAATCTATGCGCAGTTCCCAGACTCCATCACCTACGGGCTTGCAGTCGCCAAAGTTTCCAGCGGCCATGCGGTTGACGCGCACCACCACCCGGGCTCTGGCTTGCCTGTCGGTAACTTCATCAACCACTGTGCATAAGGATCATGTCCATCCTTGGCCAGATAGTCTTGAAGTTCAAATATTTTGTGGATTATAAGTTACAGGCGGCGCGTAAGGCCAGCGCGGGCCAGGCAGGTGTTCAACGACAGAGTGAGGCGGCGCGAGTATCCAATGGACACCTGTATGCCGATTGATATCCGCGCTCTGTTGGTTTATTGGCGGACTCTAGGCGGGGGCTGTAGGTGCACAGTCAAAGTACACAGTCGAGATGCTGGGGCTGGCGTAGTAGCCTAAGTCCGAGTCAGCATTGACTTTTTGGTGAATTAGTTGACGAACCTTACCCCGGCACTGGCTCCACAGTTAGGGCTGCTTGGTTCCCCACCTGACCCGGTTGGCCGCTTCACCATGCGGGAAGGTCCGTCAGGGCGAATTGTAAGCGAGGATGCGTGGGCTCCTAGAATCGGGCGATGAATCCTGTCACCCCTACAAAACGCGCCCGCCGGGGCAGCGGTGCTGTTACTTTGCACGCGGTCGCCAAGCTGGCCGGGGTGGCCCCCATCACCGCGTCGCGGGCGCTGAATACGCCGGGGCAGGTGTCGCCCGAGGTGTTGCGCAAGGTTTCCGAGGCGGTTGCGCAGACCGGCTACGTGCCCAACCGTTTGGCGGGCGGACTGGCATCGGCGCGCAGCCGGTTGGTGGCGGCGGTGGTGCCCACCATCTCGGGGCCGGTGTTTTTGCAAACGGTGCAGTCGCTGACCGAAGCGCTGGATGCCTGTGGCTACCAGCTGATTTTGGGCCAGAGCGGCTATGCCGATTCGCGCGAAGACGCGCTGCTCGATGCCATCCTGGGCCGCCGCCCAGACGGCATTGTGTTGACCGGCATTCTGCATTCGCCCGAGGGGCGCAAGCGCCTGCTGGCGGCAGGTATTCCGGTGGTGGAAACCTGGGACTACACGCCTACGCCACTGGACATGCTGGTGGGCTTTTCGCACGAGGCAGTGGGGCAGGCGGTGGTGGCATTTTTGATTTCCAGGGGCCACACCCGCCTGGCCGTGGTGGCCGGGGACGACGAGCGCTCAATGCGCCGCCATGCGGCTTTCCAGGCGGCCGCACTGGCAGCGGGTTTACGCCCGGTCACAGTGGTGTCGGTGCCTGCACCCACCACCATGCGTAGTGGCCGCACCGCCTTGGCGGAGCTGCTGGGCAGCGTGCCCGATCTGGATGCGGTGTTTTGTAGCTCTGACCTGCTGGCGCTGGGCGTGGTCACCGAGGCGCAGGCACGCGGGGTTGCGGTGCCGCAGCAGTTGGCGGTGGTGGGCTTTGGAGACCTTGCCTTTGCTGCCGACCTGCACCCGGCCTTGACCACCGTGCATATCGATGCCCAGGCCATTGGCCGCACCGCCGCGCAGTACCTGGTGGACCGGATTGAAGGCCGGCCCGTGGCGCAACCGGTGGTGGATATCGGCTTCTCCATTATCCAGCGCGAGAGCGCCTGACCCGTGTTTACCCCTAGTTTTTGGACCTTGTTTTGGGGGCTTGGTAGCGCTACCATATGACTTTACTTTCACCCATGTCCGTATGAAAAAATTACTCGCATCTGCATTCCTCGGTCTGGCCGCCACGGTAGGTGCCTATGCCCAAGCATGGCCCGAGAAAACCGTCACCCTGGTGGTGCCGTTCCCGGCAGGCGGTTCCACCGACTCGGTGGCCCGTGCCTTGAGCCCCCGGCTCACCGAGAAGTTCAAGCAAACCGTCATCGTGGACAACAAGGCCGGAGCCACCGGCACCATTGGCGCCACCTTTGTCAAACGTGCGCTGCCCGATGGCTACACCTTGCTGGTGACCTCGCTGGGCCCTCTGGCAATTGCCCCGCACCTGATCAAGGGCGTGCAATACGACGCGTTGAAAGACTTTGACACCATCACCGTGGCGGTACAGGCCCCCAATGTGCTGGTGGTGCCCGCCAATTCGCCGCATAAATCGCTGGCCGATGTAGTGGCCTTCCAAAAGGCCAACCCCGGCAAGATGACCTTTGCCTCCTCGGGCAACGGCTCCAGTGACCACCTCACCGTGGAGCTGTTCTGGCAGCAAACCGGTACCAGCGGCCTGCACATTCCGTACAAGGGCGGCGCACCGGCAATATCAGACCTGCTGGGCGGGCAGGTGGATGCGTCGTTCCAGAACATCAATGCGGTGCTGTCGCAGATCAAGGGTGGCAAGCTGCGCGCCCTGGCCGTCACCAGCGCCAAGCGCTCTGAAGTGTTGCCCGAGGTGCCCACTATGGCCGAGGGGGGCGTGAAAAACGTCGAGGTCTACTCTTGGCAGGCGGTGGTCGCACCCAAGGGTTTGCCTGCCGATGTGCGCAGCAAGCTGCACGCCGCCATCGTGGCCGCGCTGGCCGATCCGGTCATCAAGCAGCAGTTTGGTGCGCTGGGGTTTGAAACCATCGCCAACACGCCAGAGCAGTTTGCCGTCTTCCAGGCCAGCGAGTTTGCCCGTTGGAAGCGCGTGATCGAGGCTGGCAAGATTACCGCCGACTAAGCCCATCCCCATTTCGAAAGCACATTCCATGACCACCCATTCCACCCCCGTCATCACTGCTCTGCGCGCTATTCCAGTGGCCGGCCGCGACAGCATGCTGCTCAACCTCAGCGGCGCGCACAGCCCGTTTTTTACCCGCAACCTGCTGGTCCTGACCGACAGCGCTGGCCGCACCGGCGTGGGCGAAGTGCCCGGTGGCGAAAAAATCCGCCAAACGCTGGAAGATGCCGCCGCCTTGGTGGTCGGCCAGCCCATCGGCTCCCACCAGCGGGTGTTGCAACAGGTGCAACAGCAGTTTGCCGACCGCGATACCGGCGGGCGCGGGCTGCAAACATTCGATTTGCGCACCACCATCCACGCCGTCACCGCCATCGAATCCGCTTTGCTGGATTTGCTGGGCCAGCACCTCGACGTGCCGGTGGCCGCCTTGCTGGGCGAGGGCCAGCAGCGCGACGCGGTAGAGATGCTGGGCTATTTGTTCTACGTGGGCGACCGCACCCAAACCGACTTGCCTTACGCCACCGACCCTGGTGCCGACAACGACTGGTTCCGCCTGCGCCACGAGGCCGCGATGACCCCCGAATCCGTGGTGCGGCTGGCGGAGGCCGCCCGCGAGCGCTATGGCTTCAACGACTTCAAGCTCAAGGGCGGCGTGCTGCGCGGCGAGGCAGAGATCGAATCCATGCACGCGCTGCATGCCCGTTTCCCCGAGGCCCGCGTCACATTGGACCCGAACGGCGGCTGGCTGTTGAAAGACGCAATCCGTTTGATGCGCGACATGCGCGGCGTGGTGGCCTATGCCGAAGACCCGTGCGGTGCCGAAGACGGCTTCTCGGGCCGCGAGGTGATGGCCGAGTTCCGCCGTGCCACCGGCCTGCCCACGGCCACCAACATGGTCGCCACCGACTGGCGCCAACTCAGCCATGCGCTGTCTTTGCAGTCGGTCGATATTCCGCTGGCCGACCCGCATTTTTGGACCATGGCGGGCTCGGTGCGGGTGGCGCAGACCTGCCGCGACTGGGGCCTGACCTGGGGCTCGCACTCCAACAACCACTTTGATGTGTCGCTGGCCATGTTCACCCACGTGGGGGCTGCTGCGCCGGGCCGTGTTACCGCCATCGACACCCACTGGATCTGGCAAGACGGCCAGCGCCTGACCAAAGAGCCGCTGCAAATCCAGGGCGGCATGGTGCAGGTGCCCAAAAAGCCCGGCCTGGGTGTGGAACTGGACATGGCCGAAGTCGAAAAAGCCCACCAGCTCTACAAACAGCACGGCCTGGGCGCACGCGACGACGCAATGGCCATGCAAAGCCTGATCCCCGGCTGGAAGTTCGACCCCAAACGGCCCGCGCTCGACCGTTGAGCTTGTCTGGAGTTTTTAAGTAAAAATAGCCTGTAGCGCATATGGAATATGCGGCTACAGCTATGAAATAAGAAGCAAATACACGACTTTAATGCACTTCTGCGCCGCATGTTCGACGCAGTCGTAGCCGCCGCCCAGCCCGCGTTGTGCCTGCCGCCGCCGCCAAGCACTCCCACTGGCCGCACCATCGCCATCGCGCGGGCAAAGCCTCGGCCGCAATGGCGCGGGCGCTGGAAAACCACTGGAGCGGCCCGCTGGAGGGCCTGGTCATCACCGCTACGGCTACGAGCTGCCGTGCCAGCGGATTGAAATTGTGCAGGCCGCCCACCCGGTGCCAGATGCCGCCGGGCTGCAAGCGGCAGAGCGCATCCGCCAGCGGGTGACCGGTCTGACGCTGGCCGACAAGCTGGCCGACAACACCGCGCTGCTGCACAGCGGAGCCAGCATTTCCGAGATGAACTGCGTGCGTCGCCACCTCTCCAGCCTCAAAGGCGGGCGGCTGGGCACCAACCCGCGCAACAGCCTGGACAACAACGACACGCACAGCTTCTTCCAGGCGCTGGGCGACTCGGTGGTAACCGGGCCGACCTTAACCAACGTAAACGACTTTCGGGCGATCCTGATCGAGGGCTAGCCCCGCCCCAAAAGGGGCCGTCCAGCCCTTTAGAATCCCCGTATGTCTTATCTCGTGCTCGCCCGCAAGTACCGTCCGCGTAATTTCTCTGAAATGGTGGGGCAGGAGCACGTGGTGCAAGCCCTCAGCAACGCCCTGACCACCCAGCGCCTGCACCATGCGTATCTGTTCACGGGTACGCGCGGCGTGGGCAAAACCACCGTGTCGCGCATTCTGGCCAAATCGCTCAACTGCCAGGGCGTAGATGGCACAGGTGGAATCACCGCCAGCCCTTGTGGAGTCTGCGCAGCATGCTCTGCTATTGATAGTGGCCGGTTTGTCGATTACACCGAGCTGGATGCCGCCTCCAACCGGGGGGTGGACGAAGTGCAGGCCCTGCTGGAGCAGGCGGTGTACAAGCCGGTGCAGGGCCGCTTCAAGGTCTTCATGATCGACGAAGTGCACATGCTGACCAACACCGCGTTCAACGCGATGCTGAAAACCCTGGAAGAGCCACCCGAGTATCTGAAGTTTGTGCTGGCCACCACCGACCCGCAAAAAGTGCCGGTCACCGTGTTGTCGCGCTGCCTGCAATTCAACCTGCGCCCTATGGCCCCGGAAACCGTGCTGTCGCACCTGACCCAGGTGCTGGCCACCGAGGGCGTGCCGGCCGATACCGGGGCGCTGCGCCTGCTGTCGCGCGCCGCACGGGGCTCGATGCGCGATGGCTTGTCCTTGACGGACCAAGCCATTGCTTTTGGCAATGGCCAATTGGTTGAGGCCACCGTGCGCCAGATGCTGGGCAGCGTGGACCGCAGCTACGTGTTCCGCCTGATCGACGCGCTGGCCCAGGGCGACGGAAAAACCGTGGTGGATACCGCCGAGGCCCTGCGCCTGAACGGCCTGAGCGCCGCCTCCACGCTGGAAGAGATGACCAACGTGCTGCAACGCATGGCCGTGCTCCAGGCCGTGCCCGGCATGCCCGTGGATGAGACCGACCCCGAGGCCGCCGATACCGCCCGTTTGGCCACAGCCATGCCCGCCGACGAAACCCAGTTGCTCTACAGCCTGTGCCTGCATGGCCGTGCCGAACTGGGCCTGGCGCCTGATGAGTACGCCGCCTTGACGATGGTGCTGCTGCGCCTGCTGGCCTTCAAGCCCGGCAGCGCGGTGCGCCAGTCGGCTGAAAAAAAAACTCTGAATGAACCCATTCGGGCGGCTTTACCGCTGCCTGCGCCGGTTGCGGCTGCCAAGCCCCTAGCGCCCCAGGCTGCGCCGCCAGCCATTGCAGTACCTGTACCTGCTCCTGTCGCCGCCCCTGTGCCTGCCCAGCCCACCGTGCAGGTATTGCCCGTGCGCGTGCAGGCCGAACCCAGCGAACGCCTGCAAGCCCGCCCCGTTCCGGTTGCCACGCCCCCCGTGCACACGGTAGATGGCGACTACTGGCACGCCACGGTGCAGCAACTGGTGGCGGCAGATGCCGTGGGCGGGCTGGTGCGCGAACTGGCTTTGCAGTCGCAACTGGTGGCGGTGGACGGCAGCCATTGGCGGCTGCGCATCGAGCGCGAATCCCTGAGCCAGCCCATGAGCCGCGAGCGCCTGCGCGTGGCCCTGGAGACGGTAACCCCCAACGCCACGCTGGACATCGAAATTGGCAGCGTGGCCGACAGCCCGGCCAAGCGCAATGCGGCGGCAGCGAATGAAAAACAACGCATCGCCGAAGAGATCGTCCTGGGCGATCCGCTGGTGCAATCCCTGATGCGAGATTTTGGTGCGAAGATCGTGCCCGGTACGCTAAAACCCCTTTAATTTCAATTACTTAACTAGGAAAAACCATGTTCAATAAAGGACAACTCGCCGGCCTCATGAAGCAGGCCCAGTCGATGCAAGACAACATGAAAAAAGCCCAGGACGAACTGGCTTTCATCGAAGTCACCGGTGAATCCGGCGCAGGCTTGGTCAAGGTGCTGATGACCTGCAAGCACGACGTGAAGCGCATCACCATCGACCCCAGCCTGCTGGCCGATGACAAAGACATGCTGGAAGACCTGGTCGCCGCCGCTTTCAATGACGCAGTGCGCAAGGCAGAAGATGCCAGCCAGGCAAAAATGGGCAAGTTGACGGCTGGCATGCCCGGCCTGCCCGGTGGCATGAAATTCCCCTTCTAATCATATTTATGCTTTTTAGGCCGCTAGCGCATATAGAACGTGCGGAGGTAGCTATTAAAAATGTAGCATCCTGCGTGCAGGTGCTGCATGTCTGATTCCAGTGCCTTGAACGCCCTGATCCAGGGTTTGCGCCGTTTGCCTGGCGTGGGGGTGAAGTCGGCCTCGCGCATGGCGTTTCACCTGCTCCAGCACGACCGCGAGGGCGCGCAGATGCTTTCACAGGCCTTGGCGCAGGCGGCGGGCAACGTCAAGCACTGCACGCTGTGCCATACCTTTACCGAAGAGGCCATCTGCGACACCTGCCAGGACGAAACGCGGGACGCGTCCAAGCTGTGCGTGGTGGAAAACCCGGCCGACCAGTCGGCGGTGGAGCGCACGGCGGCCTTCAAGGGTTTGTACTTTGTGCTGATGGGCAAGATCAGCCCGCTGGACGGGGTGGGGCCCAAAGACATCGGTCTGCAAAAACTCATCGACCGCGCCAGCAACGGCGTGGTGCAAGAGGTGATTTTGGCCACCAATTTCACCGCCGAGGGCGAGGCCACGGCCCACGTCATCAGCGTAGCCCTCAAGGCGCGGGGCTTACAGGTCACGCGACTGGCACGCGGCGTGCCGGTGGGCAGCGAGCTGGAATATGTCGATTTGGGCACCATCGCCCATGCATTTGTGGATAGGCGTTAACCCGTAGGTCAAGGTGTTACGGACAAACCCGCACGGGGATGTTCCCAATGTGTAACAAATGCATGAGCCTTAAGCTGCGGCAAAGTCCACCCGCATGTCTACCTACCCACTTCCACGCCGCTCCTTTATGGCGGCGGCCCTTGTCGCCGCTGGTGGTATAGCGACATCCACACGGGCCCAGAATAAGCTGGAAAAACCCCGTTTGGCGTTGGCAGTGGATGGCGAGGCGGCGCTCTACCACCTGCCGTTAACGATTGCCGACCAGTTGGGCTATTTCAAGGCCGAGGGGCTGGAGCTGGAGATCAGCGACTCGATCGGTGGGGCCCGTTCACCCCTCATCTTGCCGGGTAGTGCGGCCGATATTTTTGCCGGGCCATTTGAAAACACCATCTACAGCCAGCCCAGGGGGCCGCTGTACCAGTCGTTTGTGTTGCAGGGCAGGGCACCACAAATTGCCTTCGGCGTGTCTATTCGCAACCTGCCGGAGTACCGAGGGGTGGCCGATCTTCGGGGTAAAACAATTGGCGTGGCGGCGTTGAATGCCCCCTCGCACATGGTCGCCAATGTGGTGTTAGCGCGTGCCGGTGTCGGGCTTGGCGAGGCCCAGTTTGTCAGCGTGGGTTCTGCCGGAGGTGCTTTGTGGGCCTTACGCTCGGGCCAGATTGATGCCCTTTGCAACACCGACCCGGTGATGGGCATGCTGGAACAAAAGGGCGAGATCAAAATCGTCACGGACACCCGCACGCTCAAGGGGACGCTAGACCTGTTTGGCGGCAGCATGCCTTCCGCCTGCCTGTATGCCCCCTTGGCATTTGTTCAAAAAAACCCCCGCACTGTGCAGGCGCTGGCAAACGCCATCGTGCACGCACTGAAATGGCTGCAAACCGCCGGGCCGAGCGACATTGTCAAAATCGTGCCCGAGAGCTATTTTCTGGGCGACCGTGCCGCCTATCTGGCCGCCTTCAACAAGGCCCGCGAGGCCATTTCACCCGATGGCTTGGTGCCCGAAGAGGGCCCTAAAACGGCCCTGACGGCCTTGGGCCGTTTTGACTCCGTCGTCAAGACAGCCAAAATCGACCTGGCTAAAACCTATACCAATGATTTTGCCCGGCGGGCCAAAGAACGCTACCGAGCCTGATTTGCTGGCAGGTTCTTAGGGTTTTTTCTTTTGGCTAGGGGCAACAGTTTTTACGGGTTTCACCGTTTTGCTGCTTGCACTGGCCTTGGCGGGGAGCGTCGGTTGCCCCTTTTTTCGTGCGCTGGTCGGCGCACTGGCGCGCTCGGTGCTGCGGGCTTGGGCGATGCGTACCGGTAAATACAGCACCACTTGCTGCCCAGCTTTCAAGACGGCGCTGGCCTTGGTGTCGTTCCAGTCGGCCACGTCGCTGGCGCTGACCCCAAAACGCTTGGCGATGCTGGCGACAGTGTCGCGCTTGCCTGCCTTGACCGAGGTTTTGCGGTTCACGATCTCGGGGGACAGGCTGAGTTGCGCGTTGTCGGCCACATGCCCACTGACGTCGCGCATGCTGGCCGAGCGCGGCACGATGAGGGCCGAGCCGGCCTTGATCAGCATGCGCGGCGGGATGTTGTTGACGCTGCGCAGGTCGTATTCGCTCATGCCCACCTGCTGTGCGGCGGCGCTCACGCTCATGGTGCTGGGCGCGGTCCAGGCGGTCCAGCTGGCGTACTGGCCTTGGGTGTAGGCATCGAAGTTGCGGGTAAAGACGGTGGCGTTGTCCCAGGGCAGCAAGATTTGCGGCGTGCCTGCGGCCAGGATCACATTGCGGTGGGCAGAGGGGTTGAGTGCCTTGAAGTCGTCCAGCTTCACATTGGCCAGCTTGGCGGCCAGCGCCACGTCGATGTCACGCGAGATGTCCACACTTTGGAAGTAGGGGTGGTTTTCAATCAGCGGCAGCTCGGTGCGGAACATGTCGGGGTTGGCGATGATGTTCTTTACCGCTTGCAGCTTGGGCACGTACAGCCGGGTCTCATTGGGCATGTTGAGCTCGGAATAGGTAATGCCCAGCCCGGCCTTTTGGTTGCGGGCAATGGCCCGGCTGACGCTGCCTTCGCCCCAGTTGTAGGCCGCCAGTGCAAGTTGCCAGTCGCCAAACATGCCGTAGAGCTTTTGCAGGTAGTCCAGGGCGGCGCGGGTCGAGGCCAGTACGTCACGCCGGTCGTCGCGGAAGATGTTTTGCTTTAGCTCGAAGTAATTGCCGGTGGCGGGCATAAATTGCCACATGCCTGCGGCCTTGGCGCTGGAGACAGCCTGCGGGTTGAAGGCGCTCTCGATATAGGGCAGCAGGGCCAGTTCGGTCGGCATGCCCCGGCGCTCCAGCTCTTCCACCACGTGGAACAGGTATTTGCTGGAGCGTTCGGTCATACGCTGGATGTAGTCCGGGCGGGTGGCGTACCACTGCTCGCGGTCCAGCACCAGATCGCTTTGCAGGTTGGGCATGGCAAAGCCCCGGCGGATGCGCTCCCACAGGTCGGCGGGTGCTTTGAGTTGCGCCACACCGCGTGAAGCGGCTTCGGCGGCGGTGATGGGCTGTAGCGTGCCACGCGGGTACACCGCAGTGTGCGGTGGCTGTGCGGGCTGGAGTACGGGTGTGGGCAGTGTTGGCGGCAGATCGGTGGGGGCCACCGCACCGGGCTGGGGCCCGACGGTGGCGCAGCCTGTAAGCCACAACAGGGCGGACAGACTGGCAAAGTGGATAAATTTCATTAAAACTGGTTTTTCCAGGTGCGAAGTGCGCCTAAAACGCTGGCTTCGTCGAGGGTGGATGCATCGAACGCGTGGGCCGCTTGTTGAACGGCCACTTCGCGGGTGCGCAAAAAGGGGTTGATTTGAAGCTCCAGTGCGATGCTGCTTGGCAGCGTTGGCACACCGGCCTCACGCTTGGCGACGCACTCGGTCTGGTATTGAGCCAGTGCGGCGTTGTCTGGTTCCACCATGCAGGCAAATTTAAGGTTGCCCAGGGTGTATTCGTGGGTGCAGCATACCCGGGTGTTACCGGGCAGGGCGGCCAAGGCGCTCAAAGATGCCAGCATTTGCGCGGGCGTGCCTTCAAACAAGCGCCCACAGCCGCCTGAAAACAGGGTGTCGCCGCAAAACAGCAGGGGTGCGCCCATCCAGTCGGGCGCAAAGTAGGCAATGTGCCCGGCGGTGTGGCCCGGCACGTCGAGCACCTCAAACGCAATGCCCAGCGCGGCGATGCGGTCGCCCTGGCGGAGTGGGTGCAGCGGCGCGGGGATGCGTTCACGGGCCGGACCGTACACGGCGGCCCCGGTGGCTTCGCGCAATGCGTCCACGCCGCGCACATGGTCGGCGTGGTGGTGGGTGACTAAAATGGCTTCCAGCTGCAAACCGTGGTGTTGCAGCGCGTGAAACACCGGCTCTGCATCGCCCGGGTCCACCACCAGCGCACGCTGTCCATCGTGCACCATCCAGATGTAGTTATCGGCAAAAGCAGGCAGGGCAAGCAAGTTCATGGGCGATCGAATTATAGGTTTGCATGATTGGCTACAGACCCCGCCGGGCCGGTATCTGCTGGACTGGGAGCGCAGCCGTTTCGACGCCGCCGTGGCAGATATGTTTGGCTACCACGCGCTCCAGCTCGGGTTGCCAGAGTTGCCGGGCTTGCAGAATAACCGCATGCCGCACCGCTGGCTGGCCATGCATACACCCGCCACGCCCGCTTTTGCGCCTAGCTTTGCGTGCGACTTTGCGGCCCTGCCGTTCTCAGAAAACAGCCTTGATTTGCTTTTGCTACCCCACGCGCTGGAACTCAGCCCCGACCCCCACGCCACCCTGCGCGAGGTGGAGCGCGTGTTGGTGCCTGAAGGCCGGGTGGTCATCTCGGGCCTGAATCCCTTGAGTCTGTGGGGAATACGCCAGCAGCGTGCCCGGCTGGCCGACCGTTTTGGCCTGGGCGAGCGGTATTTGCCCGAACTGGGCGACATGATCGGCTATTGGCGCTTGCGGGATTGGCTGCGTTTGCTTGGTTTTGAGGTCGAATCGGTGCAGTTTGGTTGTTATCGACCCGCCGTGCGCAGTGCCGCCTGGTTGCAACGGTTTGCCTGGATGGACCCCATTGGGGAGCGTACCTGGCCGATTTTGGGTTCGGTGTACTTTGTGGTTGCTGTCAAACGGGTGCGCGGTATGCGTTTGTTGGGGCCGCCCTGGAAGGCTTCCAAAGCCCTGGCGAACGCGCCGGTTCCGGTGGCCCAGAAGCGTGCCAGCCGGGATACGCACCGGGATGCGTAATCTCTCGGCTGGGGCGGGTGTGCACCCGGGCTTTCAGAAGGTGGCTGACACCGAGAGTGCGTAGGTGCGCCCTGAGTTGGTTAGCAGTTCGATATCTCGCTGGTCACGCGCGACCGAGGGCTGTAGGCTGCGGGTGCTGGCATAGTCCCAGTAGCGTTTGTTGCCCAGGTTGTAGACCCCGGCGCTCATGCGCCATGTCTTGTTGATTTGCCAGTAACCGGCCAGATCGAAGACGGCATACCCCGGTACATTGAATAGCTGTGTGGTGGAGTCCGTTACGCTGGTGCCCGCAGTATTGGAGTAGCTGTCGCGATTGGTTGCGGTGGCTTGCTTGGATGTCGCAAAGGTACCGAACAAATTGAGGCCCCATGCCTTTTGCGGAGCATCGTAGCCCGCACCAATCACCGCTTTGGTGGGTGGAATGCTGTCTAGATCGACCTTTTTATCGCCTTGGTAATAGGACTTGGAGCTGCCGTTGCTCACGCCCAATGCCCAGGTGCTGTAGAAGCCCTGTAGCCCTGGCGACCAGACACCGTGCTCCAGTCGGGTGCTGACATCAAACCCGTAAATGGTGGCTTCGTCCCGGTTCTCCGCCTGGTAGATGATGGAGAGATTGCTCGGCACATTGGTGAACATGGACGGGTTGGCCGCCCGTGTGTAGCGCGTATAGGCAATAAAGTCTTTGTACTTGCTATAGAAGACCGAGGTATTCAGTGTGATGCCTTCAGCGGGGGCACCTTTCAGGCCGATGTCGATGGTGTCGCTGGTTTCCTTCTTGAGATCGTGGTTACCGATCAGTGCGTACTGGGTTGCGCTGTAGCTGGAGTTCATGTTCCAGGAGCCGAATACCTCGCCCGTGGACGGCGCACGTCCACCGTGTTTGTACTGCGCATAGGCACTGAATTGCGGGGTCAGGTCATATACCAGGGCCAGGCTGGGGCTCACGATGGTGCTGGATGCCGGGCTGCCATAGAGCTTGGTGGCTTCGGCCAAGGTCAGTGCGCCAGACACAAAATCTTGTAGATTGCGCGACTCGGTTTCCACCCGGTCCACGCGGATGGCGGGTGTGAGGGCCAAACGTTTGCCAGCGGCCGTGAAAGTGATCTCGTCTTGCAGGAAGAGGCCTGTGCGGTTGGTCGTGGTGTCTGGCTGGGGCTTCATGTAGCCTGTGACGGCCCAGGGGCGCTCAGCTTTCTCGATGGAAGCGTTGAAGCCCGCACTCAGCAGGTGGTTGTCTATGCGCTTGTCGGCCGCAGTAGACAGGCCCCAGCTTTTCGTCTTGGTGCCCGACACATTGCGGACGGTTGAACCGCTTGATAAGGTGGTGGTGTCCGTCACATCGTTGGTGCTTGCATCCTGGAAGTACAACCGGGTATCGATCCGATCGACAAACGCCTTCGCAGGCGCCCATTTGTGGCTCAGTTGGAAGGTATTGCGATCGGTGGTTCCGTCCTGTTTGGAGTTTTCACTGATGGCGGTGTTGGCAGTGTTCCAGCCATCGAACACACTTTTGTTTTTGCGCTGGTACAGGTCTGCGGACAGTACCAGGCGGTTTTCTGCATCTACTTGCAGGCCGCCTTTTAGCAGCAGCGCATCCGAACTCCAG
The DNA here is from genome assembly GCF_056521445.1 of Rhodoferax sp. LB1P47. Taxonomy (NCBI): domain Bacteria; kingdom Pseudomonadati; phylum Pseudomonadota; class Betaproteobacteria; order Burkholderiales; family Comamonadaceae; genus Rhodoferax; species Rhodoferax sp. LB1P47. The sequence goes on from NZ_JBWMAU010000015.1 coordinate 43,813, forward strand.
TCGTTTTGGTAGCTTTTGACACTCTCGCTGTTGTTGCTAGTGGCATGGCCATCACGCCGCGAATAAGCGAGCAGTCCGTCCCAGGGGCCCGAGCTTGCGGCTGCTGTGACGCTTTCATTGCGGGAGCGGTTTGCCGTGTCGTAGCCCAGCTTGGTGTTGAAGTAAGACGTTTTCCCATCCTTCAGGTAGTACTCCGGGGCCTTGGTCCGAAACCCTACGGCACCGCCAATTCCACCTGCATTGCGGCGTGCTGAGGTGGTGCCTGAGTCGATTTCGGCTGCTATGTACATCTCCGGGTCGATAAAGTCGCGGCCAACCCCAAAAGTATTGACACCCACGCGGCCCACATAGGGCCGCGAGGCGGCGCTGGGCATCTCTACGCCATCAATGTCCAATCCAATGCGATTGCCCTCCACCCCACGAATGTTGTAACCCGTGGTGCCGCTGCGATCGAAACTGTTTTTGTTGCGGCTGGCACCCGTGGCAACGCCAGGCGCAGACACCAGCGGCTGGTAGCGCACCACGTCTTCCATGCTGTTGGCCCGCTCCAGCTGCTCGCCATCTACGGTGGTGCTGGCACCGGGCTGGCGGTTCGCGGCCTCTTTTTCAGCCCTTACTTCCACCGGTTTCAGCGTCTGCACGGCAGGGGCTTGCGTTGCCTCGGCGGAAGTTTGTGCCCAAATGGTGGCTGGTAGCGCCCCGATCAAAGCCGCCTGGATAGCCGTTACCAGCAGACGCTGGCGCGGCACCTGCATCCATTGGGGTTTAGATGCTTTCGTCGCCGTTGTGTTGCGAAGGTATTCCATGACTGCTAACTCCTTTACGATGAATTTTTTGTGCCGCATCCACCTTTGATTACCGCGTGTAATTACAAGTGAGAATGATTTGTATTTAGATTTTACGAATCGTAACATGTTGATCCAAGGCCGCTTGCCAGCACAAAAAATTAAATTTTTAGGGCCCACGCAAGTTCCCCGTGTGTGCCAGCAGGCGACACAGGGGTGCTGCATAAGTCCTATTTATGTAGCAAGCTCTGCTGTTAGCTTGGGCGCTAGCCCCCAAGCTAACGTGCATGGATTCGGGTACAGCGCACCCCGAGCTATGCAAGTTGTTGCAAGCCAAGATCCTGGCGGGAGCACCTGCGGTGCAAGCGCCGACCCCATCCAATGCCGAACAGACACATTCGGGTCAACGTATCTGGTAAAAACGTAGCCTATTTGCATCTAGAGAGCTGTTTTGAACCATATTGATATGTATACCGACGGTGCCTGCAAAGGCAATCCTGGCCCAGGCGGCTGGGGCGCTTTGCTGACCTGGAGCGGCACCGAGAAAGAACTGTTTGGTGGCGAGCTGGCCACCACGAACAACCGCATGGAAATGATGGCCGTAATCGAGGGCTTGAGCGCCTTGAAGCAGCCTTGCAGCATTACCCTGTACATCGACAGCCAGTACGTGCTCAAGGGCATGACCGAATGGCTCAAGGGCTGGAAGGCACGCGGCTGGACCACCGCCTCCAAAGAACCCGTGAAAAACGTAGACCTGTGGCAGCGCCTGGACGCGCTGGTCAACACCGCCGGCCACAAGATTGACTGGCGCTGGGTCAAGGGCCACGCTGGCCACCCCGGCAACGAGCGCGCCGATGCGCTGGCCAACCGGGGCGTGGATGTCGCCCTGGGCAAACGGTAAGCAAGCACATGGCAGACCACAGCTTCAGTAGTTTCCTCTGGCACGACTACGAAACCTTTGGTGCCAATCCCCGGCGGGACCGCCCGGCCCAGTTTGCCGCCATCCGCACCGATGCCGAGCTGAACGAGATCGGTGCGCCGATGATGCTGTACTGCCAGCCCGCACCCGACTTTCTGCCCGACCCGCAGTCTTGCCTGATCACCGGCATCACCCCGCAAATCTGCATGCAACGCGGCGTGCCCGAAGCCGCGTTTGCCAGCCAGATTGAGCAAGCCTTCAGCCAGCCCGGCACCATCGGCGTGGGCTACAACACCATCCGCTTCGACGACGAGATCACGCGCTTCATGTTTTGGCGCAACCTGATTGACCCCTACGCCCGTGAATGGCAAAACGGCTGTGGCCGCTGGGACCTGCTGGACGTGGTGCGCACCGCCTACGCCCTGCGCCCCGACGGCATCCAGTGGCCCACCAAGCCCGACGGCAGCCCCAGCTTCAAATTAACCGATCTCAGTGCCGCCAACGGCCTGCTGCACGAGGCCGCGCACGATGCCTTGTCTGACGTGCGTGCCACCATCGCTCTGGCGCGCCTCATCCGCACCGCCCAGCCGCGCCTGTTCGACTTCTGCCTGGGCCTGCACACAAAAGACCGCGTGGCCGCCGAGCTGGGCCTGCCCACCACGGTACAAACGGCCAAGCCGTTTTTGCACATTTCCGGCATGTTTCCCGCGCAGCAAGGCTGCCTGGCCCTGATGTGGCCGTTGGCCATGCACCCAAACAACAAAAACGAGCTGATCGCTTGGGACTTGGCCCACAGCCCGGCAGAGCTGGGCCAGATGAACGCGGCCGACATCCGTCTGCGCCTGTTCAGCAAGGCCGAAGATTTGCCCGAAGGGCTGGCCCGCCTGCCCATCAAAACCATCCACCTGAATAAGTCGCCGATGGTGGTGGCCAACCTGAAAACCCTGTCGCCCGCGCTGGCCGAGCGCTGGGGCCTGGTGGGCGACACCTTGCGTGCCCACGCGGCACAGGTGCGTGCGCTGCCCGACATGAGCGCCATCTGGCCCGAAGTCTTCAGCCGCCCGGCGCTGGAACCCATGGATGTGGACGAAGACCTGTACGGCGGCTTTGTGGGTAATGACGACCGCCACCGCCTTAACGATTTGCGTGCCTTGTCACCCGAAAAATTGACCGATGCCCGGGCCCACTTCGACGATCCCCGCCTGGGCGAGCTGCTGTTTCGCTACCGTGCCCGCAACTTCCCCGCCACGTTGACACCGGAGGAGGCCGCCCGCTGGGAGGCCCACCGCGCCGCCCGCCTGTTTGACGGCGAGGGCGGTGCCCGCACCATCGAAGGCCTGTTTGCCGAGATCGACACCTTGTCTGAAACGGCAGACGAGCGGGGCGAAGAGATTCTGGGTGCCCTGTACGATTACGCCGAAGCCATCGCCCCCGACCGCGATTAACCCGAACGGACCACAACCATGGCAAAAAGTCTCAGTAGCCTATGGTTGAAAAGCCTGACCCGTATCGCCAAGGCACAGCAAAACAAGCTGGTGCGCAGTTTCACGACGGCCACCAAAAAGGCCACCAAAGCTGCGGTAAAACAGGCCCTTGCCCCGCCGAAACCTAAATTCAAGCCGCCCAAGCCTAAGGCCAAGCCCGCAGCCAAAGCCGCCCCAAAATCCAGGGCCAAGCCAGCCTCCAAACCTGCCGCCAAGCCCGCGCCGCCCGCCGCCTTGCCCGGCAGCTGGACCCGCTCCTTCTTTGCCGCGCCCAACGGCCAGCGCATGACCTACTGGCTCTACCTGCCGTTTCGCGACAAGGCGCAGGCCCTCAAACCTTTGCCGCTGGTGGTCATGCTGCACGGCTGCACCCAAACCGCGCCCGAGTTCGCCCAGGGCAGCCGCATGAACGCCTTGGCCCAGCGCAAAGGCTTTGCGGTGCTGTACCCACAGCAACTGCTGACGATCGATGCCCACCGCTGCTGGCAGTGGTACCAGCGCGCCACCCAACATGGCGGCGGCGAGGCCGGGTTGGTGGCGGGCATGCTTACCCAGGTGGTGGCCAAGCTGGAGCTGGACGCGAGCCGGGTGTACCTAGCGGGCATCTCCGCCGGGGCGGCGCTGGCCCAGACCATCGCGCTGCGCTACCCCTTTCGCATTGCTGCCGTGGGCCTGCATTCCGGCCCGGTGTTTGGCACGGCAGATAGCCGCATGACGGCCTTTGGGGCCATGCAAACCGGCGGCGGCACCCACGTGGCGCAGGCAGTACAGGCCACCGTGGACGGCGGTGGCTTTCCGCGCATGCCCGCCATCATCCTGCACGGCGAGGCCGATAAAGTGGTGCGCATCGTCAACCAGCAGCAGGTGGCGCGGCAGATGTGCCTGCTCAACGGCCTGGCCGATCAGTCGCCCGTCACCACCCACACCCCCGCCCGGCCCAAAGGCCGCAGCCCGCGCCACGCCTTCCAGACGCAGGACTACCGGGTCGGCCGCAAGCCCATCGTGTCGGTCTGCCGCATCGCCGGGCTAGACCACGCCTGGAGCGGTGGCGACGGCGCGCTGCGCTTCAACGACAGCCTGGGGCCGGATGCCAGCGCCTTGCTGTGGGCGTTTTTTGCCAAGCACCGGCGGCTGCGCGCGCTGAAGTGATTTGCTCCTTTTTATGTAGCTGCTAGCGCATGTGGAGTATGCGCTAGAGGCTTATTTTTTATAAATGTAGACCCTCGGGAAAGTCCCAACAGGGTTGACCGTAACCTGTCAGTAACTTGTAAAAAACCCTGCCCATAATCCAGTCAACAAATAAGCTTGTCGCCAACCCACGGCAGACAGGAAACGGAGGCCTAGCATGCGCAGCACCCATCCATACCAGCACGGTTTGGACAAAACCCCCGCCAATTTTGTGGCGCTGTCGCCGCTGAGCACTATTGCCCGCACAGCCCACATCTACCCCGAGCGGTTGGCCGTCATCTACGGCGAGCGCCGCCAAACCTGGGCCACCACCTACACCCGCTGTCGCCAACTCGCCAGCGCCCTGCAAGCCCGTGGTGTGGGCGTCGGCGACACGGTGGCCGTCATGCTGCCCAATGTGCCCGCCATGCTGGAAGCGCACTTTGGCGTGCCGATGGCGGGCGCAGTGCTCAACACCCTGAACACCCGGCTAGATGCCGAAGCCATCGCCTTCATGCTGCAACACGGCGAGGCCACGGTGCTGCTGACCGACCGCGAATTTGCCAGCGTGGTGGAGAAGGCGCTGGCCCTGCTGGGTGATAAGCGCCCCTTTGTGATTGAGGTCGAAGACGACCTGGCCCCACCCGGCAAGGCACTGGGTGATGTGGACTACGAGGCCTTCATCGCCCAAGGCGACCCGCAATTCGTCTGGCAACTGCCCGCCGACGAGTGGGATGCCATCGCCCTGAACTACACCTCGGGCACCACCGGCAACCCCAAGGGCGTGGTCACCCACCACCGGGGCGCGTATTTGAACGCGGCCAACAATGTTCTTTCGTGGCAGTTGCCGCACCACGCGGTGTACCTGTGGACGCTGCCCATGTTCCACTGCAATGGCTGGTGCTTTCCCTGGACTCTGGCCCTGGTGGCGGGCACCAGCGTATGCCTGCGCCGGGTCGATCCCGTACTCATCTTTCCGCTGATCCGCGAACACGTTATTACCCACCTGTGCGGCGCGCCCATCGTCTACAGCATGCTGGTGCATGCGCCCGCCAACCTGCGCCAGGGCATCACGCACACCGTGCAGGGCCTGATCGCCGGGGCCGCGCCGCCTGCTGCCGTGATCGAGGGCTGCGAGCACATCGGCATCCGCATCACCCACGTCTACGGCCTGACCGAGGTGTACGGCCCGGCAGCGGTATGCGCCCAGCAAGATGCCTGGGCGACATTGCCGGCCGAAGAACGCGCCCGCCTCAACGCCCGCCAAGGCGTGGCCTACCCGCTGCAAGAAGCAATGGCCGTGCTGGATTCTGAGACGCTGCTCCCCGTGCCCGCCGACGGCGTGACGATGGGCGAAATCTTCTTTCGCGGCAACATCGTCATGAAGGGTTACCTGAAGAACCCTGCCGCCACCGCCGAGGCCTTTGCGGGTGGCTGGTTCCACACCGGCGACCTGGCGGTGTTGCACCCCGACGGTTACGCCCAAATCAAAGACCGCAGCAAGGACGTGATCATCTCGGGCGGCGAAAACATCTCCAGCATCGAGGTGGAAGACGTGCTGCACCGCCACCCCGCCGTGATGCTGGCCGCCGTGGTGGCCCAGCAGGACGTTAAGTGGGGCGAGGTTCCTTGCGCGTTTGTCGAACTCAAGCCCGATGTGCAGGCCACCGAGGAAGACATCATCGCGTTTTGCCGCACGCACCTGGCCCGCTTCAAAGTGCCCAAACGGGTGGTGTTTGGGCCGCTGCCCAAGACATCGACCGGGAAAATCCAAAAATTCGTACTGCGTGTACAGACACAAAACAAGGAACCGCATGGCGAATGACACCATTTTGCAAACCCAAGGGTTGACCAAAGAGTTCCTCGGCTTTGCCGCCGTCTCCAAGGTCGATCTGAAGGTGCAGCGCGGCAGCATCCACGCGCTGATTGGCCCCAACGGCGCGGGCAAGACAACGGTGTTCAACCTGCTGACCAAGTTCATCCAGCCCACCCAGGGGCAGATCCAGTTCAACGGCATCGACATCACCCGCGAGACCCCCATCCAGGTGGCACGCCGGGGCATGGTGCGCTCGTTCCAGATATCGGCCACCTTTGGCCACCTCACGGCCATGGAAAACGTGCGTGTGGCCTTGCAGCGCAAGCGCGGGGATTCGTTCAACTTCTGGTCGTCGGTAAAGCGGCTGGATGCGCTGAACGACCGCGCTATGGCCCTGCTGGAAGAGGTCGATCTGCGCAGTTTTGCCGACACCGTAGCGGTGGAGATGCCCTATGGCCGCAAACGTGCCCTGGAGATCGCCACCACGCTGGCACTCGACCCCGAGCTGATGCTGCTGGACGAGCCCACCCAGGGCATGGGCCATGAAGACGTGGGCCGGGTGGTAGAGCTGATCCGCAAAGTATCCAAAAACCGCACCATTCTGATGGTGGAGCACAACCTGTCGGTGGTCGAGTCGCTGTGCGACACCATCACTGTGTTGCAGCGCGGCAGCATTCTGGCCGAGGGCAATTACGCCACCGTATCGCAAGACCCGCGCGTGTTGGAAGCCTATGTGGGAGTGGAAGCATGAGCAAAGAAGTCTTACGTCTGAGCGGCCTGCACGCCTTCTACGGCGAATCGCACATCCTGCACGGCATCGACCTGCATGTGAACACCGGCGAGTTGGTCACCCTGCTGGGCCGCAACGGCGCGGGCCGCTCCACCACCTTGAAGGCGATTTTGGGCCTGGTGGGTAAGCGCACCGGCTCCATCCAGTTCAACGGGCAAGAAATCACCGGCCTGGCCCCGCACCGTATTGCCCGCATGGGCGTGGGCTTTTGCCCGGAAGAGCGCGGCATCTTCGCGGGCCTGTCCACCGAAGAAAACCTGCTGCTGCCGCCCATCGTGGCCCCCGGCGGCATGACGCTGGACGAGATCTACACCTTGTTTCCCAACCTGCTAGAGCGGCGCAATAGCCCCGGCACGCGCTTGTCGGGCGGTGAACAGCAAATGCTGGCGATGGCGCGGATTCTGCGCACCGGCGCCAAAACCCTGCTGCTCGACGAGATCACCGAAGGCCTGGCCCCGGTGATCGTCAAAAAACTGGGCGAGGTGATCCGACTGCTGAAAACCCGGGGCTACACCATCGTGCTGGTGGAGCAAAACTTTCGCTTTGCCGCCCCGTTGGCGGACCGGCATTACGTGTTGGAGCATGGCCAGGTGGCTATGGTGGTCCAGAAAGATGAGCTGGCAGAGAAGACCAGCGCCATGCAAGCCCTGCTAGGGGTTTGATTCCATATTTACTTTTGACCGAGGAGACATCCATGAAACTCAAACTCAAACCTCTTGCCCAAGCCGTTGCCCTATCCCTGGTGCTGGCCACCGCCGTCCAGGCCCAGGTGTCCGATGGCATCGTCAAAATCGGCGTGCTGACCGACCTGTCGGGCACCTATTCGGACCTGGCAGGCACCGGCACCATCATCGCCACCAAGATGGCCATCGACGACTTTGTGGCCTTAGAGAAGCCCAGCTTCAAGATCGAAATGGTCTCGGCCGACCACCAGAACAAGGGCGATATCTCCAGCAACAAGGCCCGCGAATGGATTGAACGTGACAAGGTCGATGTGGTGACCGAGCTGGTCACGTCCTCCACCGCGCTGGCGGTACAAAAAATCGGCAAGGAAAAGAACCGCATCGTGCTGGTCAACGGCGCGGGCTCCACCGCCATTACCAACGAAGCCTGCAACGATGTCACCGTGCACTGGGCCTACGACACCTATGCGGTGGCCAACGGCACAGCCAAGGCCGTGACCAAGGCGGGCGGCAAAAAATGGTTCTTCCTGACCGCCGACTACGCCTTTGGCCATGCGCTGGAAAAAGACGCGTCGGATGTCGTCAAGTCCAGCGGCGGCGAAGTGGTGGGTGGCGTGCGGCATCCGTTCCCCACGTCGGACTTTTCGTCCTTTCTGCTGAAAGCGCAGTCTTCGGGTGCGCAGATCATTGGCCTGGCCAATGCGGGTGGCGACACCATCAACTCGATCAAGCAGGCCGCCGAATTCGGCATCACCGGCAAGCAGCAGCTCGCGGGCCTGCTGATGTTCATCACCGACATCCATTCGCTGGGCCTCAAAACCACCCAGAACATGTACCTCACCGAAGGTTTTTACTGGGACTTGAATGATGAAACCCGTGCTTGGTCGAAGCGCTTCTTTGCCCAACACAAGCGTATGCCCACTATGGTGCAGGCAGGCCAGTACTCGTCCACCATGCACTACCTGAAAGCCGTCAAGGCCATCAACAGTGACGACACCGCCAAGGTGATGGCGCAGATGAAGAAAACCCCGGTAAACGACTTCTTCGCCAAGAACGGCACCATCCGCGACGATGGCCGCATGGTGCACGACATGTACCTGATGCAGGTCAAGACCCCGGCCGAATCCAAAACGCCATGGGACTACTACAAGGTGAAGGCGGTGATTCCGGCGGCCGAGGCGTTCCAGCCGCTGTCGGCATCGCGCTGCCCGTTGATTAAGAAGTAACCCTGTCTTGCCCCTTCCCCCTCCGGGGGAAGGTTGGAATGGGGGCCCTCCGCGCATAGCAACCAGCCCCCACCCCAGCCCTCCCCCGAAGGGGGAGGGAGCAACATCCGCCACCCCCACGAGACCCCTCCATGGAAATCTTCGGCATACCGTCCCCCGCGTTTTTCGGCCAGCTGCTGCTGGGGCTGATCAACGGCTCGTTCTATGCCATCCTGAGCCTGGGGCTGGCCATCATTTTTGGACTGCTCAACATCATCAACTTCGCCCACGGCGCGCAGTACATGGTGGGAGCGTTCGTCGCCTGGATGGGCTTTACCTGGCTGGGCATTGGCTACTGGTGGGCGCTGATTTTGTCGCCGCTGGTGGTGGGGGCGGTGGCCGTGGTGATCGAGCGCACCATGCTCAAGCAGCTCTACAAGCTAGACCACCTGTACGGCCTGCTGCTCACCTTCGGGCTGGCGCTGATGGCCGAGGGTGTGTTCAAAAACTATTTCGGCGTGTCTGGCGAATCCTACGAGGTGCCCGAGCTGCTGCAGGGCGGCATGAACCTGGGCTTCATGTACCTGCCCATCTACCGGGCTTGGGTGGTGGTGGCGGCCATGACCGTGTGTTTCAGCGCCTGGTACGCCATCGAGCGCACCAGCCTGGGGGCCACCTTGCGGGCCGCTACCCAGAGGCCCGACCTGGTGCAGGCCCTGGGCATCAACGTGCCTGTGCTGCTCACGGCCACCTACGCCGTAGGCGCTGGGCTGGCGGCGTTTGCCGGGGTGCTGGCCGCGCCCATCATGCAGGTGAACCCGGTGATGGGCTCCAACCTGATCATCGTGGTGTTTGCGGTGGTGGTGATTGGCGGCATGGGCTCGATTTTCGGCTCCATCGTCACCGGGCTGGGCCTGGGCGTGGTGGAGGGGCTGACCAAGGTGTTCTACCCCGAAGCCTCGGCGGTGGTGATTTTTGTGGTGATGGTGTTGGTGCTGCTGGTCAAACCCGCAGGCCTGTTCGGCAAACAAGCCTGAAGGAATGGAATGAATGCTATGACTGAACGCCAACGCACTGTTGCCTTGTTTGCCGTGCTGATCGTGGTGGGCTGCATCGCGCCCTTTGTGCTGTACCCCACGTTTTTGATGAAGCTGCTGTGCTTTGCGCTGTTTGCCTGCGCCTTCAACCTGCTGCTGGGCTTTGCCGGGCTGCTGTCGTTTGGGCACGCGGCGTTTTTTGGCGGATCGGCCTACATCACCGGTTACCTGTGCCGCGACCTGGGCCTCTCGCCCGAGCTGGGCCTGCTGGCCGGGGCCGCGTTTGGCGGTCTGCTGGGGGCGCTGTTTGGCCTGCTGGCGATCCGGCGCGAGGGCATTTACTTCGCCATGATCACCCTGGGCCTGGCGCAGCTGGTGTACTTTGTGGCGCTGCAAATGAAGTTCACCGGCGGCGAAGACGGCATGCAGGGCATTCCGCGCGGCAAGCTGTTTGGGGTGGTCGATCTGAACGACAACATTGCCATGTATTTCTTCGTGTTTGCGGTATTTTTGGCCGGGTTCTGGTTGATCCACCGCACCATCCATTCGCCGTTTGGCCAGATCTTGAAAGCCATCCGCGACAACGAGCCGCGCGCCATTTCGCTGGGCTACGACGTGGCCCGCTTCAAGCTGCTGGCGTTCGTGATCTCGGCCTCGCTGGCCGGGCTGGCGGGTTCGATGAAGTCGCTGGTGTTCCAGCTGGCCTCGCTGGCCGATGTGCACTGGCACACCTCGGGCCAGGTGGTGCTAATGACCTTGCTAGGCGGCCTGGGCACCATCCTTGGCCCTGTGGCCGGGGCCTTCACCATCGTCAGCTTGGAGAACCTGCTGGCCGACAAGGTGGGCTCCTGGGTCACGGTGATCATGGGCGCGATCTTTGTGGTCTGCGTGCTGCTGTTCCGCCGGGGCGTGGTGGGCGAGATTGGGGCGCTGTTTGGCAAGAAATCAGCCGCAGGCCCAGCCGGCCACTAACGTAAAAATGCTCCTGTTTTTGATATCAAAAACAGGAGCATTATGCGCTTATTTAATAAGCGCTAAGTTGTGATTCAGGGCCTGAAAAAGGCCCTGTTTTTTAACGTACCAGCAACACGGGCACATGGCAGTGCGCCAGCACCTGTGTGGCCACCGAACCCATCACCAGATTGGCCAGCGCGCTGTGGCCGTGGGAGCCCATCACCAGCAGGTCGCATTTTTCGGCTTCGGCGAACTTGGCGATGGTTTCACCGGCGGGGCCCATCTTCCAGCTGGTTTTGGCATTGATGTCGTGGCGCAGCAAGAACTCAGAAACCGGGGCCAGCACCAACTCGGCCTCTTCAAGGGCGTAGTTGTCTACCACCGCCTGGCCCACCACCGAGCGCACCCGGGGCGGAATGCTGGGCTGCACCGTCAGCACAACGTAGTCGTTGATGGCGGCAAACAGCTCGCTGTGCGTGGCCAAATAGGCCAGCATTTTTTTGGTGTGGGCGCTGCCGTCCACGGCGAGAAGAATTTTCATAGGGTGCCTCCTGGATGTGTTCTTGCGAGTCTATCTGCGCAAAGGCACCTGTGGTTGCGCCAGATCAAACAACGGGGCCGTCGCCTACAAGCGGACGGCCCAAAAGACTACGTGGCAAGACTACATGCCCGCGTAATTCGGCCCGCCACCGCCTTCAGGCGTGACCCACACAATGTTTTGCGTCGGGTCTTTGATGTCGCAGGTTTTGCAGTGCACGCAGTTTTGGGCGTTGATTTGCAGGCGGTCCTGGCCCGCATCGGTTTTTACAAACTCATACACCCCGGCCGGGCAGTAGCGCGCCTCGGGTCCGGCGTAGGTGTGCAGGTTGATGCTGACCGGCACGCTGGCATCTTTCAACGTCAAATGCGCGGGCTGGTTTTCTGCGTGGTTGGTGTTGCTGATGAACACGCTGCTGAGGCGGTCGAAGGTCAGCTTGCCGTCGGGCTTGGGGTAGACGATGGGCTTGCACTGCGCGGCGGGCTTCAAATAGGCGTGGTCGGGCTTGTCGCGGCGTAGCGTCCACGGGATGTGGCCACGCAGGGCGAACTGCTCGATGCCGTTCATCAGCGTGGCGGTGACCAGGCCCTTTTTGAACCAGGCTTTGAAGTTGCGCGCCTTGTGCAGTTCGGTGTGTAACCAGCTTTTCTCAAACGCCTCGGGGTAGGCGCTGAGCTCGTCGTGCTGGCGGCCTGTGGTGATGGCGGCGTAGGCGGCCTCTGCGGCCAGCATGCCGGTTTTGATGGCGGCGTGGCTGCCCTTGATGCGGCTCACGTTCAAAAAGCCTGCGTCGCAGCCCACCAGCGCGCCGCCGGGGAACACGGTTTTGGGCAGGCTTTGCAGCCCACCGGCCGCAATCGCACGGGCACCGTAGCCCAGGCGCTTGGCGGGGGCTACGCCGTGCTCGGCATCGCCTTCCAGGTACCAGCGCACGTTCGGGTGGGTCTTCCAGCGTTGGAATTCTTCAAACGGGCTGAGGTAGGGATTGCTGTAGTCCAGCCCGGTGATGAAGCCCAGCGTGACCTTGTTGCCCTCCATGTGGTACAGAAAAGCGCCGCCGTAGGTGCTGTTGTCCATCGGCCAACCGGCGGTGTGCATCACAAAGCCGGGCTGGTGGCGCTTGGGGTCAATCTCCCAGACTTCCTTGATGCCTAAGCCGTAGGTTTGCGGGTCTTTGCCGTCGTCAAGTTGGTACTTGGCGATGAGCTGCTTGCCCAGGTGGCCGCGTGCGCCCTCGGCAAACACGGTGTATTTGCCCAGCAGCTCCATGCCGATCTGGAAGTCGGCGGTGGGCTCGCCTTCTTTGCCGATGCCCATGTTGCCGGTGGCCACGCCTTTCACCGAACCGTCGGCGTTGTACAGCACTTCGGCGGCGGCGAAGCCGGGGAAAATTTCCACACCCAGGGCTTCGGCCTGCTCGCCCAGCCACTTGGTGACCGCACCCAGGCTGACGATGTAGTTGCCGTGATTTTGGAAGCAGCCGGGCAGCAAAAAGTTGGGCGTGCGGAAGGCAGATTTTTCACCCAAAAACAGCATCGCGTCGTCGGTTACCGGTTGGTTCAGGGGGGCGCCCATCGCTTTCCAGTCGGGGAACAGCTCGTTCAGGGCGATGGGGTCCATGATTGCGCCGCTGAGGATGTGGGCACCGGGCTCGGAGCCTTTTTCCAGTACCACCACCGACACGTCCGTTCCTTTCTCGGCCGCCAGCTGTTTCAAGCGGATGGCGGTGGACAGGCCTGCGGGGCCGCCACCGACCACGACCACGTCGTATTCCATCGCTTCACGGGGGCCAAACTGGGCCAGGATGTCTTCGTTTGTCATGTCGTTCTTTTCGGGTGGGGAGCGTCTGCCGAGGCAGTTACAGCGCTGTTACAAGCGGGGCAAAATCGCCGCGATTTTATGCGGACTGCGCGAGGGGGCACTGTCACAATGGGCAATCAACTACCGCGTGGAGACTCACAGCATGGCATACAGCATGGATCTTTCGGGCCGGGTGGCCCTGGTTACGGGGGCATCGGGCGGCTTGGGTGCGCAGTTTGCCCGCACTTTGGCGCAGGCCGGGGCGGCGGTGGTGCTGGCCAGCCGCCGGGTAGAAAAGCTCAAAGAGCTGCGCGCCCAGATCATCGGCGACGGCGGCGATGCGCACGTGGTGGAGCTGGATGTAACCGACTTGGAGTCCATCCAGTCGGCCGTGGCGCACACCGAGACCGAGGTGGGTTCGATCGACATCCTGGTCAACAACTCGGGTGTCAGCGTGGCCCAGCGGCTGCAAGACGTGGGTGAAGACGAGTTCGACTTCATGTTCAACACCAATGTGCGCGGCGCGTTTTTTGTGGCCCAGGCGGTGGGCAAGCGCATGCTGGCCCGGGCCAACGGCTCGGCCCCCGGCAGCTTTACCGGCGGGCGCATCATCAACATTGCCAGCATGGCCGGGCTCAAGGTGCTGCCGCAGATCGGTGTGTACTGCATGAGCAAGGCCGCCGTGATCCAGATGACCAAGGCGATGGCGGTGGAGTGGGGCAAGTACGGCATCAACGTCAACGCCATTTGCCCCGGCTACATCGACACCGAGATCAACCACCACCACTGGGAAACCGAGCAAGGCCAGAAGCTGGTGCAAATGCTGCCGCGCAAACGCATCGGCAAGCCCGAAGACCTGGACGCGCTGCTGGTGCTGCTGGCCAGCGGGCAGAGTCACTTTTTGAACGGCGCAATCATCGCGGCGGACGATGGATTCGGTGCGGCCTGATTCTGGATTTATAGAAAATACCACTCTGGCGCATATGCCATATGCGAGAGTAGCTACTTATTTTGTAGCAAGTCGGCGTACGTTCAGCGCAGCGACCAGCTTGGCCTCCAGCGCCACCGGTTCACCATGCAACTGCGCAGCCAGCAGTTCCGCACACAGATAGGCAAACGTCAGCCCGCGCGAACCCATCGCCGTACTGACCCACAGGCCCGGCGCGACGCAGCCGACGATGGGCAGCCGGTCGCGGGCGGCGCAGCGCACACCGGCCCAGGCGCTCACCTTGCCCGCCGCAAACTGCGCTTGCAGGGCGGCAGCGGTGGCGGGCAGCAGCACTTGCAGGCGTTCTAAATTGGCCTGGTCGTCGGCAGCGGTGGTGTGCGTGTGCACGCTGTCGCGCTCAAAACTGGCGCCCAGCATCCAGCGGCGGCCTGCGGGGCCGGGGATGTTGGGGATAAAGCAGCCGTGGCCATTCACCGGGAAGGCCGGGAGTGCGGGCAGCTCTGCCGCACCGCGCTCGCCCATCGTTACCTGGCCGCGTATGGCTTGCAATGGCAATTGAATTCCGCTGGCGGCGCGCACCCAGGGCGCACTGGCCAGTCCGGCGGCAATCACCAGCAGGGGCGCTTGCGCCAAGCTTTGGCCGTCGGCATCCAGCACCCGCCAACCTTCGGGAGTGGGTTCGATGCCCGCCACGTGGGCGTTGCCTTGCCATTCAATGTGCGGGTGCTGTAACCAAGCTTGCACCAGCCGGGCAGGCTGTATCCACCCGGCATGGGCATGCCATAGAGGTGTTAACGGTGTTGGGCCGATGCGCTGCTCTTGCACGCCGCTGGGTTGCCAGTCGGCATCTTCTTGCAGGAGCAGACGGGCTTGTTGCAGGGTGGCTGCTACGCCGCTGCGGCACAGGCGCGAGACGATGTTGTCGTCTTTGGATACCAGCGGGGCCAGCAGCCCGGCGGGCAGGCTAGAGGCCCCGGCGGCCGGGTGTGCCGCCGCATCCAGCACCTGCACCTGCCAGCCGCGCCGGGCCAAGCTGGCCGCCACGGCGGCTCCGGCCAGGCCCGCGCCGATGACAGTGCAGCAGGTGCGACGCAAGATCAGGCCGCAGGCGGCACGTAGCCCTGGGCCGCATCGGCGCCGTTGCCGAAGAAGTGGTTTTCCATCTGGCGGGCCAGGTATTGGCGGGCGCGCAGGTCGGCCAGGTTCAGGCGGTTTTCATTCACCAGCATGGTTTGGTGCTTGAGCCAGGCGGCCCAGGCTTCCTTGCTGACGTTTTCCCACAGGCGTTTGCCCAGGTCGCCGGGGTAGGGGGCGAAGTCGAGACCCTCGGCTTCTTTGTCGAGTTTGATGCAGTGGACCATGCGTGCCATGTGGGAACCTTGTTGTGGTGAAAAAGACAGGGCGCGACTTTAGCAATGTTTGGCGGGCGCCTGGCTTGTGGGTGCTTTACAGAACTTCATACCCCGGCAGGTCGGCCAGAAAGGATCCCACCCGTTGTAAAGCGACTGTTTCTTTTCTGGAGTCTCTGCATGCAAGTTGCCAAATTGGCGGTTCCCACGGTGTTGTTGGCCTGCGCCGTGTCGGGCTGCGTCGTTGCACCCTACGGCCACCGCGACTATGGCCAACGCGTGTACGTGGAGCCTGCGGTGGTGGTCGCCCCTGCGCCGGTGCTGGTGGTGCCGCGCCCTTATGCCCAGCCCGACTGGCGCTATGGTAGGGGCGGCCCGCACTGGCGCGACCGCGAAGGGCGTGACTACCGGCGTTGATTTCGCCACACAACCCGCCACACGGCCCGTCCGGCGCGGGCCAGTGTTTTGCCTGTGCAGCGCCAAGCTTGGTCCATTGCTTCGCGCCGCAGGGCCTGGGCCCGCACTACGGCGAGCCGGTGGAGTGCCACCCATACGTCTGGGGGCGTACTCACTGTGCGGTGACCGGGTAGGCCGCACGCGCCGCCTGGGTCTGGCCTTGGTAACCCCATGCATCGGCGGGCACCTCTTGCACCACGGTGTAGCTGGCCGGGGCCAGCGGACCCACTATCCCTTCCAGTGCGGCAAACACTTCGGCAATGAAGCGGGCTTTTTGCGCTGCCGTATTCGTGCCGTCGGTCACCTTGGCTTCCAAATAAAAGCTGTTCAGCGGTAGGTCGCCCAGGCAACTGCCGCCTATGGTCCAGTGTTGCGGGTTGGCAAACTCCACGCGTACCGCCGTCAAGGCGCGGTTTTTCCCCAGGATGTCGGCGGTCAGGTCGGTCAGCCGCTGGGCGACTTGGAGGGCGGTTCTGTCAGATGCGGGTGTGTTGAGGACGATGTGCAGATAGGGCATGGGAGGATCTGGTGGAGTGGTAACCCACTGTATTGAGATAAGCAAAGGCCGGAAACCGAAAAATTCGGCTATTGGTTTTGCATTAATTGCAAAACAAACCACAATGGCCGCCATGCAACTCCAACTTGACGACCTGGCTCTGTTCATCCGCATTGCGGAGCTGGGCACGCTCTCGGCGGCGGCCCGCGAGCGTGGTGTGCCGGTCAGTCAGCTCACCCGGGCACTCACCCGGTTGGAGGCGGCTTGCCGCGTGCGGCTACTGCACCGCAGCACCCACGGCCTGAGCCTGACGGACGAGGGCGACACCTTTTTGGCCTACGCCCGGCGCATGCAGGACACCACCGCCGAGCTGGACAGCGCCCTCAGCGGCAAGATCAGCGGCCCCAGCGGCTGGGTGCGGGTGGGGGTGAGCGCCTTGATGGCGGCATCGGTCATTGCGCCCAGCTTGGCCGGGCTATACCAGCGCCACCCGAAGTTGCACCTGGACATTGCCGCCGACGACCGGGTGGTGGACCTGGCGCGGGACGGTATTGACGTGGCCATCCGCACCGGTAGCCCGGGCAGCGACGGCCTGGTGGCCCGCCAGATCGGCAGCCACAGCCGCACCTTGTATGCGGCCCCGGCCTATTTGGCGCAGTTCGGCACGCCGCAGCACCCCGATGATTTGAAGCACCACCACCTCATCACCAGCAGCGTCAGCCTGGCGGTCAACCAGTGGGCTCCAATGGGCAATGCTGCGCTTTGGCAGGCGCACAACCATACCCGCTCGAATAATTCGGCGGTGATGACGGCCTTGGTGCAGCACGGTGTGGGCATTGCGCGGCTCACCGACCTGATGGCCGCGCCCCTGGTGCGCAGCGGTGCACTGGTGCCGGTGCTGCAAGACCACTTTGTTGGGCCGCTGACCCCCATTTACGCGGTGATGCTGCAAGAGCGCCACCGCCTGCCCAAGATTCGGGCCTGCATCGACTACTGGGCCGAGTGGCTGGCTGCGCAGGGGCTGGCGGGTTCCTATATTCCTAAATCCAGCTAACCAAACAAAAAAACAGTCGTTTGATATGTAAGCGGAAAGCCAGACAATCGGATTTAACTTTTTTACTGTCTGGTGACCGCATGCCTACCTCTGTTTTTCGCTCGAAATCTTCCCTCCGTAGCCTGTTGGCCGGTGTGTTGCTAGCCGCTGGAGGCATCGCTTCCGCCCAGCAAACCACGCTGCTCAACGGCTCTTACGACGTAGCGCGCGAGTTCTACAAGGACTACAACGCCGCCTTCGTGGCCCACATCAAGAAGACCACCGGCAAAGACGTAAAAATCGACCAGTCGCATGCCGGCTCCAGCGCCATTGCGCGCTCGGTGGCCGAGGGGCTGGATGCCGATGTGGTGACCATGAACACCTCCACCGACATCGACTTCCTGGCCGACAAGGGCGTGGTCGCCAAAGACTGGAACAAGAAATTCCCTGGCAACGCCTCGCCCACCACCTCCACCATGCTGTTTCTGGTGCGCAACGGCAACCCGAAGGGCATCAAGGATTGGGACGATCTGGTCAAGCCCGGCATGCAGGTGATCGTGGTGAACCCCAAAACCGGCGGCAATGGCCGCTACGCCTATCTGGCCGCCTGGGGCTATGCCAAGAAGAAGGGCGGCAGCGACGCGCAGGCCGCCGAATTCGTCAACAAGCTGTACAAGAACGTGCCCGTGCTGGCCCAGGGCGGGCGTGCTGCCACCACCACCTTTTTGCAGCGCAACATCGGCGACGTGCTGGTGACGTTTGAATCCGAAGTGGTGTCCATCGACCGCGAATTCGGCGCGGGCAAGGTCGATGCCATCCACCCCAGCATCAGCGTGGTGGCCGAGAACCCGGTGGCCGTGGTGGAACGCACCGTGGCCAAAAAGGGCACACAGGTCCTGGCCAAGGAATACCTAGACTATTTGTACTCCGACGAAGCGCAAGAAATTGCCGCCAAGCACGCGCTGCGCCCCCGCAATGAAGCCATCCTGAAGAAGTACGCCAGCGTGTTCAAACCCGTGCAGCTGTTTACCGTGAACGAGCTGTTCGGCAGCCTGGGCGAGGCGCAAAAAGTGCATTTCAACGACGGCGGCCAGTTCGACAAAATCTACACGCCAGGCGCTAAATGAGTTCAGCGGTTTTCAACCCCCTGGCCCGTGTAAAAACCGGCCGGGCCAAACGGGTGTTGCCCGGTTTTGGGCTCACGCTGGGCTACACCCTGTTTTACCTGTGTGTGATCGTGCTGATTCCGCTCTCGACCCTGGTGTTCAACACCTTTAATTTGAGCTGGGACCAGTTTGTGGCCGCCGTGACCGGGCCCCGGGTGATGGCCTCGTACCGCCTGACCTTTGGCGCATCGCTGTTTGCCGCGCTGGTGAACTTGGTGTTTGGCCTGCTGGTGGCCTGGGTGCTGGTGCGCTACAGCTTTCCGGGCAAAAAGATCGTCGATGCGCTGGTGGATTTGCCGTTTGCGCTGCCCACCGCCGTGGCCGGGATCTCGCTCACCGCGCTGTTGGCCGGTAATGGCTGGATCGGCCAGTACCTGGAGCCGCTGGGCATCAAGCTGGCCTTTACCCCGGCGGGCATCGTCATCGCGCTGATCTTCATTGGCCTGCCCTTTGTGGTGCGCACGGTGCAGCCGGTGCTGGAAGACGCTGAGAAAGAGCTGGAAGAAGCCGCCACCTCGCTGGGCGCCACCCGCCTGCAAATCTTCACCCGCGTGATCCTGCCGCACATTGCGCCTGCATTGCTGACCGGCTTTGCGATGGCCTTTGCCCGGGCCATTGGCGAGTACGGCTCGGTGATCTTCATCGCGGGCAATATGCCGATGGTGTCGGAAATCACGCCGCTGATCATCGTCGGCAAGCTGGAGCAGTACGACTACGCGGGGGCCACCGCCGTGGCCTTGGTGATGCTGGTGATTTCATTCGTTTTGCTGCTGCTGATCAACGCCTTGCAGGCTTGGCAGCGCCGCCATGCAGGAGCCCCGGCATGAGTGCCTTGTCTAAACCCGTGCGCCGCGCCAAAGCGGGCACCACCGAAGCCGCCTGGGTGCGCTATACGCTGCTGGGCATTGCCTTGGTGTTCTTATTCTTGTTCCTGGTATTGCCACTGGCGGCGGTGTTTACCGAGGCCTTCCGCAAGGGCGCGGGTGCCTACTTTGAAGCCCTGCGAGAGCCCGATGCCTGGGATGCCATCAAGCTCACGCTGCTGGCTACAGCCATCGCCGTGCCACTGAACCTGGTGTTTGGCGTGTCGGCGGCCTGGGCGATTGCCAAGTACGAGTTCTGGGGCAAGTCGTTTTTGACCACGCTGGTGGACCTGCCGTTTTCGGTGTCGCCGGTAGTGGCCGGGCTGGTGTATGTGCTGCTGTTTGGGGCGCACGGCTGGTTTGGGCCGTGGCTGCAAGCGCACGACGTGAAGATCATTTTTGCCGTGCCCGGCATCGTGCTGGCCACCGTGTTTGTGACCTTTCCGTTCATCGCCCGCGAGCTGATTCCACTGATGCAGGCCCAGGGCAATGACGAAGAACAGGCGGCGATTGTGCTGGGCGCGACAGGCTGGCAGACCTTTTGGTATGTCACCCTGCCCAACATCAAATGGGGCCTGCTGTACGGCGTGATTTTGACCAACGCCCGGGCGATGGGCGAGTTTGGCGCGGTGTCGGTGGTTTCCGGCCACATCCGTGGCCAGACCAACACCTTGCCGCTGCACGTAGAGATTTTGTACAACGAATACCAGTCGGTGGCGGCGTTTGCCGTGGCCTCGTTGTTGGCTGTTCTTGCGCTGGTGACCCTGGTGATCAAGTCGGTATCCGAGTGGCGCATTGAACGCGAACTCAAAGCCATTGCCGAAGCCCCGCCTGAACCGCACACCTTAGTTTTGAAAGCTGCTGTATGAGCATTGAAATCCGCAACATCCACAAACAATTCGGCAGCTTTACCGCCTTGGGCGACGTGAGCCTGGACATCGAATCTGGCGAATTGGTCGCCTTGCTCGGCCCTTCGGGCTGCGGCAAAACCACTCTCTTACGCATCATTGCCGGGCTGGAAACGCCGGACGCGGGCAGTATCCATTTCTCGGGCGAAGACACCACCGACGTGCATGTGCGCGAGCGCCAGGTGGGCTTTGTGTTCCAGCATTACGCGCTGTTTCGCCACATGACGGTGTTTGAAAACGTGGCCTTTGGCCTGCGCGTCAAACCCCGCAACCAGCGCCCCAGCGAGGCTGTCATCAAGGCCAAGGTGCACGAGCTGCTGGGTCTGGTGCAACTCGACTGGCTGGCGAACCGCTACCCGTCGCAGCTGTCGGGTGGCCAGCGCCAGCGCATTGCCCTGGCCCGCGCCCTGGCGGTGGAGCCCAAGGTGCTGCTGCTCGACGAACCGTTTGGCGCACTGGATGCCAAGGTGCGCAAAGAGCTGCGCCGCTGGCTGCGCCGCCTGCACGACGAGCTGAACGTGACCAGCATCTTCGTCACCCACGACCAGGAAGAAGCGCTGGAGGTAGCCGACCGTGTGGTGGTAATGAACCAGGGCAAGGTCGAGCAAATTGGCTCGCCGCAACAGGTGTGGGACCACCCGGCCAGCCCGTTTGTGTATGGCTTTTTGGGCGACGTGAACTTGTTCCACGGCCGTGCCCACGCGGGCGAGGTGCAGCTGGAGGGTGTCAAGATCCAGGCCCCCGAGCACGGCGAGGCGCAGGATGCCAAAGCCTTTGCCTATGTGCGGCCCCACGACCTGGACGTGCAGCGCTACGCCAAGGGCGAGGGCCTGGACGATGCCGGGCAGCCACGCGGCATGGTGGTCACGCTGACCCGCGCTTTGGTGATTGGCCCCATCGCCCGGTTGGAACTTACGCCCGTGGATGCGAACCAAGCGGGTGATACTACCCACGACAACCTGGTCGAAGCGCAGCTGCCTGCGCAAGCGTTCCGGGACTTGGGTGTTAACGAGGGCGACACGCTGGTGGTAACACCGCGCCGCGCCAAGGTGTTTATTGAAGAGGCCGCTGGCGTGTGATGTGATTGCATCCATAGCGGCCATTTTTTGAAAGCTATGGATGTTGTTGAATTGGATAGATTCCGCCCCGCGCCGCGTGTGGCTGCTGGTGTGCCTGGGTTGTATCGGCCTGCTGGCCTTTGGTTTGTACTTGCAGCACGTGGTGGGGCTGGAGCCGTGCCCGATGTGCATCGTGCAGCGGTATGCTCTCGTTTTGGTAGCTATCAGCGCAGGTTTTGTAAGCGCTAGCGGCAGAAAAGGCTTGCAAACTGGCGGTGTGGTGGTGCTCTTGCTGATCGCGGGCTTCGGTGCCTTTGTAGCGGCCCGCCAAAGCTTTTTGCAGTGGTATCCGCCGGCAGTGGCCACCTGCGGTCGCGACCTGTACGGCATGATCGAAACCTTCCCCCTCAAGCGTGCCATTCCCATGATCTTCAAGGGCGGCGGCGACTGCACCGTGGTGGACTGGACCTTTCTGGGCGGCTCGATTGCCAACTGGTCGTTTGTCTGCTTTGCGCTGATCTTGGTACTGGCATTGGTGTTTTTAGCCCGCACACCGCAGCGCCGGTAAGCCTGCTTATAATTGAGTATTCACTCAATTAATATTTTGACCTTATGGCCCGACCCCGCAGCGAAGACAAGCACGCCGCCATCCTGGATGCCGCTATCCAGCTGATCGCGCAGCGCGGGCTGGCGGCTACGCCTACTTCGGCTATTTCCAAGGCGGCGGGGGTGGCCGAGGGCACGCTGTTCACCTATTTCAAAACCAAGGACGCGCTGGTCAACGCGCTGTACCTCCACATCAAACGCGAGATGGCCGACAACCTGCTGGGCGGCTTTCCGCACCATGCGGCCATCCGCCAGCAGTTGCAGTACATCTGGAACAGCCATGTCCGCTGGGGTATGGTCAACCGGACCAAAAAGCAGGTGATGGACCAACTGGTTACCGCCACCGCCATCACCGACGCGACGCGCGCCAGTGTGTCCGCCTTGTTTGTCTCCATTGAGCATGTCTGCTGCACCAGCATTGCCAACCAAGTGCTGCGCGACTACCCGGTCGACTTCATCTGGTCGTGCATGGCACGCCTGGGCGAAGTCACCATGGCCTTTATGGCCCGAGAACCGGATAGGGCAGAACACTACCAGCGCATCGGCTTCGAGATGTGGTGGAACGGCGTTGCCTGTGTACAGTCGCACGCCGTAGCGACGCAGTAATACCCCCGTAACTATCCATCCCCTAAGCTGTAGCGCTGCGCAGCTTTTTGGCGGGCATGCGTTCAGTTGGTAAGTTGTGGGTTGGATCATTTTTTGATTTTAGTTGCGTGATTACTCACGCATAAAGGAGCGCTTATGGATTGGACCGTGCAACACATGCCGCCACAAAACGGCAAGCGGGCGGTGGTCACCGGGGTGGGCGGGCTGGGATTCGAGGCCGCGCTGGCCCTGGCGGGGGCGGGGGCGGAAGTGATTTTGGCTGGGCGCAATGTAAAAAAAGGCGCCGATGCCGTGCGCCACATCCTGCGCATGCTGCCCCAGGCACGGGTGCGGTTTGAGCTGCTGGATTTGGCCAGCCTGGTGTCCATTTATACCTTTGCCGACCGGCTGCGGGCCGAGGCGCAGCCCCTCCACATCCTGGTCAACAACGCCGGGGTGATGATGCCGCCGCAGCGCCAGACCACGGTGGACGGCTTTGAATTGCAGTTCGGCACCAACTATCTGGGCCATTTCGCCTTGACGGCCCGGCTGCTGCCGCTGCTGTGCCAGGGTGCGGCGCGGGTGGTCAACCTCAGCAGCATTGCGCACCGCCGTGCGGCCATACAGTTTGGTGATTTGCAGTGGGAGGGGCGCTATAAAGCCTGGGCGGCGTATGGGCAGTCCAAGCTGGCGATGCTGCTGTTCAGCGGGGAGTTGCAGAGCCGCAGCCAGAGCGAGGGCTGGGGCCTGCATAGCTACGCGGCCCACCCGGGCTTTGCGCGCACCGCGCTGATTGCCAATGGGCCGAAGCTGGGTTCGGTGTTGTCTACCTTGAACCGGTGGGTGCAGCCCCTGGTCAGCCATTCAGCCGCGCAAGGCGCCTTGCCCACGCTGTTCGCCGCCGTGGACCCGCAAGCCCAGCCCGGTGCCTACTACGGGCCGCGTGGGTGGTCCGAACTCAAAGGCCCGCCGCACCGGGCCCAGGTGGCCCGGCCTGGGCAGGATGCCGACACAGCAGCCCGCTTATGGGATGTGTCGGAGGAGTTGACCGGGGCGCACTGGTTGCCAAGCCCATGAATCCTGCGATGAATATATTTATATAAAAACAGGCTCTAGCGCATATTTTATGTGCGCTAGTAGCTATTAAATAAATAGCAAAATAGGGGTCTGACCCCTATTAATTTTGGGGCCACAGGGGCTGCAACGCCATGCTGGTGTGCAGGGTGGCACCAGGGGGCAGCAGTTGGCCGCCTACATCGCTCTGGCCTTTTTGCGCCAGGTTCATCCAGTCGGTGCAGTTGCTCACGGGTTCGATGCAGAACATGTCGGCTCCTTTGGGGCAATACAGCACGAAGTAGTCGAAAGGGGCCTGTGCGGTCATCACCAGGGCGGTGCCGGTGTCGGGCCAATCGACGCGGGCGGTGTGCATCCAGCCGGTGAAGTTGTTGTCCAGGTCCAGCGTGTCCAGCGTGATGCCGCTGCGCAGGGTGTCCAAAAACGCCGGGGTTTGCAGTGTGGTGGGCATCACCTCCGCATCGCCGCCCCACATGGCTTGCACGCTGGTGGTCAGGCGCGTACCGGCCCGGTGCGGCAGGTAGGGGTGGTGGCCCAGGCCCACGGGCTGGTCCACCGTGTCGGTGTTGGTGACCGACAGCGCCACCGTCAAACCAGCCTGTGCATCCAGCGTGAAGCGCTGCTCTGCGCGGAAGGCGTAGGGCCAATGTCCGTTGCTGCCGGGCGGGCTGTCCAGCGCCAGGGTGGCATGGTCGGCACCCACCTCCACCACCTGCCAGGGCTGTTGCCAGGCTGTGCCGTGGATGGCGTGCTGCGAGTCGGGGTAGTTGGCCGCCAGGTTCAGCGGACGCGGGCCAAAACTGCTGCGGCCATCGCGGATGCGGTTGGCGTAGGGCACCAGCGGGAAGCTGGCCATCGCCCAGGGCATGGCCGGGTTGGGGGCGTTGTTGGGGCGCAGCCAGTGCTGTTGCTGGCTGCCGCGCTGGCTGTAGAAGCTGGCAATGGAGCCGCCCACGCTGGGGGCCAAGGTGGCGATGAGTTCACCGGTGTGTAATGTGAGGGTTGGGGTCATGGTTCGGCGGGTTGTGGGCCTGTGTTTATGGCTGTTGGGATGCGCACACATAGCGGGCGCGGCCTTGGTGTTTTGCTTGGTAAAGCGCGGTATCGGCCTGGGCGACCAGGTCTTCAGGCCGCGCTTCTGGGCTGGGGATGCTGCTGGCGACACCGATGCTGAGGCTAACGCAGCGGCTGACTGGGGAGGCGTTGTGCGGCAGGCCTGCGTGCTGGATGCTGTCCAGGCAGCGCTGCGCAACAACGCAGGCGCCAATGCTGTCGGTGTCCAGCAACAAAATCGCAAATTCTTCGCCACCGTAGCGCATTAGCAGTTCGCCGGGGCGGTAGACGCAGTTGTTTAGTAGCCGGGCAACCTCGCGCAGGCAGGCATCGCCGCCTTGGTGGCCGTAGCTGTCGTTGTAGAGCTTGAAGTGGTCAATGTCGATCATCAGCAGGGCCAGGGGCTGCTTTTGGCGCGCGCTGCGGATCCATTCGGAGAGCAGGCTTTGGTCGAATGAGCGCCGGTTGCCCACACCGGTCAGGCCGTCGGTGATGGTGAGCTGGGCGAGCTGCGCGTTGGCGCGTTGCAACTCGGCTAGAAACTGAATGCGCTCGGTGATGTCTTGCAGCGTACCCATGATGCGTACCGGCACGCCGTCTTGCAGCACGGCTTCGCCTTTCGAGCGGACCCACGCGTGGCGGCCCAGCGCGGTGGTCATTTCCAGCTCCAGCGTCCAGGCGGTTCCGTGTTCAATGGCGGCGCGGGTTGCGGCTTGCAGGGCAGCACGGGAGTGGGGGGCGAAGTCGTTCAGCACCTCGTCAAATGGCGGCGGCGTGCCCACGGCCATGTCGTGGATGTGGAACACCTCGGCGGTCCAGGTTTGTTGCAGGCTGGGCAGCTCGACCTGTATGCCACCGATTTTGGCGATTTCACCCGTGCGGCGCTGCAAGGCGGTGGCAGCGGCCAACTCGGCCTCGGCTTGTTTGCGCTCTGAAATGTCCAGGTGCGTGCCCAACATGCGCACCGCCTTGCCTTCTGCATTGCGTTCAATCACCATGGCGTGGCTCAGCACCCAGACCCAGTGGCCATCGCTGTGCTGCATGCGGTGCTCCACCTTGTAGACGGGGGCGTGGCCTTCGGTGTGGGATAAAAATGCCACGCGCACGGCGGACAGGTCTTGCGGGTGGATCAGGCTTTGCCAGAAAAGCGCCTTCAGCGGTTCGGTGCGCGGTGTCAATCCCATCATCTGCCATTCGCGCTCATTGATGGTGAGCGTGTCGTCTGGCAGGTGCCAGTCCCACAGGCCCAGATCGGCTCCTTTGAGCCCAAACTCGAAGCGGCGAGCGGTTTCTTGCAACGCTTTCTGGGCCGTGGCATGGGCTTGCTGGAGCGCCCGGCGGCGGTTGTGTACATAGGCCATGGCCAGGCTGGCACCGACACAGATCAACCCAAGCACACCGGCTGCCGTCTGCGCTTCGGTCCACCAGGGGGCATCGACCGCCGCCAGATCGCGGCTGACCGCGATGGTCAGTGGCTTGTTCATGCGCAATTCCGTCGGAATGATGTTGCGCATGGCAACCATGCGGGCCCTGCCGGAGCGCGTGGACGGGCCTACAAAATTGCTGCTTGCACTGCCGGAATCCACATGCGCGCGAAAAAAAGAGCCGGACAGGTTTTCGTCCTGGTCTTGCACATTCTGGCCGGGTGGGGTCACTAAAAACACCTTGCCATCACCGTGGGCAATGCTGACGGCCATGTCGGGTGCGTAAACCACCGAGCGCATCACGATGTCGAAATAGTCGGGGTCCAGAATGGCGGCAATCACCCCCGCAAATTGCCCGGCATCGTTGGATACCGCCTTGCTGACACCCAATACATAGATGTTCAGCACCGATAGGAACGGTTGCGATACATACAGCGTTGCGTAGTCGGGCTGCACCCGTGGCACCGTGAAGTACGGCCGGGTGCTGAAGTCGTTGCCCAGCAAGAAATTGCGGTTGCCGCCCACCACGATGCCGTTGTGGTCCAGCACGGTGATGGCCCGCACGCCCGGCATGGCATCGGCCAGCATTTGCAGGTGGCGCGTGGTGTGGCTGGAATCTGTTGCGTGGTCGCCGTAGAACATGTCATAGCGGATGCCGGTGATGGCACTGTTGACACCTTGCATCTGGCGGATCAGGTTTTCCTCGACCACGCGGGCCTGGTTTTGCAGCTGCGTTTGCTCGCGCATCCGGTTGTTGCCATGCTTGCGGTAAAGCTCCCAGCCCATAGCGCTGGCCAGCAGTGCCAGCGCCAGCAAGAGTACGCACCATTCACGGGTATGTCGGCTTGCCCGCCATGGCGGACGGTGCGGGGTACTGGTCTCTTGGTACCTCACTGCGCGCGGTCCTCGATGGTGTCTGGCGGGGCGTCGGGTGGCATCATGGATGATTTTTCATAGCAGCCAGACCAGTCTAACGCCAAAAATTGCATCGGCTGCCGACCCATGTTTACCATTATTGTGGGCAATTCTTGTGAACTTTATTCGGCAAATTTGGTGTTAATCTCGTCTGTTTACAAACGTGTACAAACTCCACCAGGACGGATGCCCAGTCTGCCTGTTCGCCCGGGGGTAACGTAAGTTCTACCCACTTTTCAGGACGGTGCAATTATGGCGAAGGACCTCGTCGGCGACCTGCTCAGCCGACTCGATCAGCTCAATACCATCGGTGTGGCGCTGTCCAAAGAGCGCAATCTCCCTAGCCTGCTGGAAGGCATCCTGATAGCGGCCAAAAACATCACCCATGCCGATGGCGGCACTGTGTACCGCATGACCGAAGACGGCAGCGCGCTGCGCTTTGAGACCATGCGCACCAAGTCCCTGAAACTGTTTTTGGGTGGCACCAGCGGCAAACCGATTGACTTTGCGCCACTGCAACTGATCAACGCCGAGGGCGCTTTCAACGACAGCATGGTGGCTACCTTTGCTGCTATCCACGACCGCACGGTAAACATTGCCGATGCCTACGTAGAGGCTGGTTTCGACTTCTCGGGCACCAAGGCTTTCGATGCCCGCACCGGCTACCGCTCGCAGTCCTTCCTGACCGTGCCGATGAAGAACTTCGAGGGCGAAGTCATCGGTGTGCTGCAACTCATCAACGCGTTGGAGCCGGGCATGGACCGGGTCGTCACCTTCTCCGAGGCCGACCAGCGCCTGGTGGAGTCGCTGGCCTCGCAGGCCGCCATTGCCCTGAGCAACCGGCAGCTGGTGAACCAGATGGAGACGTTGTTCGAGTCGTTTGTGCAGCTGATCAACACCGCCATCGACGAAAAATCGCCCTACGCCCGCGACCGTTTCAAGCGTGTACCTGCACTCGCCATGATGCTGGCCGCCGCCGTGGATGCCACCACCGACGGGCCGTACGCCAACTTCCACATGACCGAGCGCGACCGCTACGAGCTCAAAATCGCCGGCCTGCTGCACGACTGCGGCAAGCTCGCCACGCCTGTCCACGTGACCGACAAAGCCACCAAGCTGCAAACCCTGTTTGACCGCATTGAGCTTGTCAGCACCCGGTTTGAAGTGCTCAAGCGCGATGCCGAAATCGCCACCCTGCGCCAGCAGCTGGCCCTGCGCAGCTGCGTGGACCCCGCCGCCGAAGCCGCCGCCGCGCAGCTATGCCAAGAGGCCCTGGCCCGCATCGATGCCGACCGGGCGTTTTTGCGCGAAGTCAACCAATCCCAGCAGGTAATGGGCGATGCCCAACTGGCCCAGGTACGTGCCATCGGCACGCAGCGCGAATGGTGCAACCCTGACGGCGTGCAAGAGCCTTTTTTAAGCAGTAACGAACTGGAAAACCTGAGCATCCTGCGCGGCACCCTGACCGCCCAGGAGCGCAGCATCGTCAACCACCACGTGGTCGCCACCCACAGCATGCTGGGGCAAGTCCCCTGGCCTAAGCACTTGAAAAACGTGCCCGAATACGCCAGCGCGGGCCAGGAGCGCATGGATGGCAGCGGCTTCCCCAAGGGCCTGACGCGGCACCAGATGTCGCTGCAAGCCCGCATGCTGGCCCTGGCCGATCTGTTCGAGGCCCTGACCAGCGCCGACCGGCCCTACCGTCCGCGCATGAAGCTGTCCAAGGCGTTGGAGATTCTGGTGCGCCTGAACAAAAACGGCCACATCGACCCCGATCTGTTTGACGTATTTATGCGCCAGGGCGTGTACCGCCAATTTGCCGAGCAGTTCTTGAGCCCCGAGCAGATCGACTTGCCGGTGGATGCAGGGCAACGCCTCAGCTAAGCTTTTTCACCAGCACCTGGCTCTTCCGGTCCCAGTTGTACTTGCGCTTGCGGGCTTCGGGCAGCCACTCGGGGTCTACCTGCACGAAGCCGCGCTTGATAAACCAGTGCATGGTCCGCGTGGTCAGTACAAAAATGCTTTGCAGCCCGGCGGCACGGGCGCGCTGCTCGATGCGCTTGAGCACCTTTTCACCATCGCCCTGGCCCTGTACCTGGGGCGACACGGTCAGCGCTGCCATTTCGCCGGTGTGGGCCTCGGGGTAGGGGTAGAGCGCTGCGCAGGCGAAGATCACGCCGTCGTGCTCCACCACGGTGTACAGGTCGGCATCGCGCTCAATCTCGGTGCGGCTGCGCTTGACCAGGGTGCCGTCTTTCTCGAACGGCTCGATCAGTTGCAGGATGCCGCCCACGTCGTCCACCAGCGCCTCGCGCAGGCTCTCTAGTTTTTCGTCCACCACCATCGTGCCGATGCCGTCGTGCACATACACCTCTAGCAAAATCGCGCCGTCTACCGCAAACGGAATGATGTGGCTGCGTTCCACGCCCGATTTGCAGGCTTTTACGCAGTGCTGCAAATAAAACGCAGTGTCGGTGGGCAGATTGGCGGTGGGCAGCTCGGCCAGCAGCTTTTCGGCCACGGCCAGGGGCAGTTCGGTGTCGATAGGGTTGTCTTCGCTCTCGGGCTGGTCCGGGCGCATGCGGATGCCGGGCACCTCGGTCACAAAGATCAGCTTGTCGGCCTGCAAGGCGCTGGCCACTGAGGTGGCGACTTCTTCCATCGTCAGGTTGAAGGCCTCACCGGTGGGCGAAAAGCCAAACGGTGACAGCAGCAGCATGGCCCCCATGTCCAGCACGCGGGTGATGCCGCCGGTATCCACCTTGCGCACCACGCCCGAATGCTGAAAGTCGATGCCGTCCACAATGCCCACCGGCCGGGCGGTGATGAAGTTGCCCGAAATCACCCGGATGGTGGCCCCGGCCATCGGCGTGTTGGGCAGGCCCTGGCTGAACGCCGCCTCGATCTCGTAGCGCAGCTGGCCGGCGGCCTCTTGGGCGCAGTCCAGGGCTACCTCATCGGTAATACGGATGCCGTTCGCATATTTGGGCACATGGCCCTTGGCAAGTAGCTGCTCGTTCACCTGCGGCCGAAAGCCGTGCACCAGCACAATCTTGACTCCCATGCTCTGGATCATGGCCAGGTCTTGTGCCAGATGTGGCAGCTTGCCCGCCGCAATCGCCTCACCCGCAATCCCCACCACAAAGGTCTGGTTGCGGAACTTGTGGATGTACGGTGCGACCGAGCGGAACCAGGGCACAAAGGTGAAGTTGAAAACGGAGGTCATGGGCGCGTAGCCGGTGCGGGGCTATGGGTGGATGTAAGGTGGATGTTGGAAAAGTGTAGCAGCCACTAGGGTTTTTCCTTGTACTCTTCCAACGGGGGGTGTCATGGTTTGAAACCGATTTCATTGGTATGCTGTTGGCTTTTCTAAAACTGCGATTTATTGCATTGAAATGCCTGCCAAATCCGCCTCTAAAAATACTGCTGCGCGCGCCACGATTGCCGATGTGGCCCGCGCAGCCGGGGTCTCCAAGGCCACCGTTTCCCGGTTTCTAAACCACCGCGACACCCTGCTGAGCAAAGACATTGCCACCCGCGTCGAAGTGGCCATCGCCGCGCTTGCCTACAGCCCCAGCCCTATGGCGCAAGCCCTCAAACGCGGCCGCTCACGGCTGATTGGGCTGGTGGTGGCGGATGTCACCAACCCCTTTTCGGTGGCGGTGCTGCGCGGTGCTGAAAAAGCCTGCCAGCAAGCCGGTTACCTGCTGATGCTGTTCAACCTGGGTAATGACGGTGGGCGCGAAAAAGAAGCCATCGAGACGCTGACCGCCTACCAGGTGGAGGGTTTCATTCTGAACACCCTGGGGCGGGATGCAACGGCCTCCATCGAAGCGGCAGGCCTCGGCAAACCCGTGGTGCTGGTGGACCGCCGCCACCCGGGCATGCAGTCGGATTTTGTGTCGCTGGACAACGCCGGGGCCGTGCGTTTGGGGGTGGAGCATTTGGTGGCTGCCGGGTACCGGGAGCTGCTGTTTGTGTCCGAGCCCATCAAAGAAGTGAGCTCCCGCGAGGAGCGTGCGAGGGCTTTTCGCAACTGCATGGCTGAGTCTGCCGATACCTGCGATGGGCTGCACGGCAGCACATTTGAAGCCGTGGCCGATGACCCGGATGGCCTGGACCAGGCTCTGCGCAGCTTGCGTGCACGGGCGGACCTGCGCCTGGCCGGCGTGGTCTCCAGCAACGCGGTGGTCACCTTGCGGGTGGTGGCGGCCTTGGCCCGACTGGGCTGGCGGTTAGGTTCAGATATCGGCCTGGTGGGCTTCGACGAGACCGAATGGTCGCCCTACGTGGGGCCGGGTTTGAGCACCATTGCCCAGCCCACCGATGAGCTGGGGCGGATTGCTGCCGACTGCCTGATCGAGCGCCTGAAAGGCGTAGCACTGCCACCGCGCCAGATTTTGCTGTCGGGCCGCCTGGTGCCACGCGGCTCCTCCGTGCCTTTGATTCAAGCCTAGGGTTTCCCATAGTTACGGTAGCTGCAAGCCCATTTTTATAATCCACTGAAACCGGTTTCAGTAAAACTCTAAAAACGCATGCAATACACCTTTCAATTCAGTGATGTACTTAAAGCCTGGCCGCTGCTGGTCAAAGGCAGCCTGAGCACCATCCAGCTGTCCATCCTGTCCATGTTGCTGGGTTTGCTGCTGGCCATCGTGTGCGCCTGGGGCAAAACCGCCGGGCCGCGCCCTTTGCGCTGGCTCATCAATATCTACATTGAGCTGATCCGCAACACCCCGTTTCTGGTGCAGCTGTTCTTTTTCTTTTTTGCCCTGCCCGCGCTGGGCCTGCGGTGGTCGGCCTATACCGCCGCGTTGACCGCGATGGTGGTCAACCTGGGGGCTTACGCCACGGAAATCATCCGCGCCGGTATCGAATCCATCCCCAAGGGGCAGATTGAGGCCGGCCTGGCATTGAGTCTCAAGCGCAGCGAAATCTTCCGCTTTGTGATTTTGAAACCCGCGCTGCGCACGGTGTACCCGGCGCTGACCAGCCAGTTCATCTTGCTAATGCTGAGTTCCAGCGTGGTGTCGGCGATTTCGGCGGACGACCTGACCTCGGTGGCGGCCAACCTGCAATCGCAGACCTTCCGCAGCTTTGAGATCTACATCGTCGTGGCGGGCATTTACCTGGCGCTGGCGCTGGCGTTTTCCGCCTTGTTTCGGCTGGTGTACCGGCTCACCCTTAACTACCCCGTAGGCCGTTAATGCGTACTTTTGGCTGGTCCGAGTTTTTGTTCATTCTGGAAGCCGCCAAGTGGACCGTGGCGCTCTCGATGATGGCCTTTGTGGGCGGTGGCATCGGCGGCCTGGTGGTGGCGCTGGGCCGGACCAGCCAGAGCCCGGTGGCGCGTGGGCTATCGGGGCTTTTCATCCAGATTTTCCAGGGTACGCCGCTGCTGTTGCAGCTGTTTTTGGTGTTTTTTGGGGCTCCGGTGCTGGGTGTGGACATCAACCCCTGGGTCGCGGCGGGCGTCGCTCTGACGCTGAACAGCAGTGCCTTTCTGGGCGAAATCTGGCGCGGTTGCATCCAGGCCATTCCGGGCGGGCAATGGGAGGCGGCGCAGGCCTTGAGCCTGCCCTACCTGTCGCGCATGCGGGATGTCATCTTGCCGCAGGCCAGCCGGATTGCACTGGCCCCCACCGTGGGCTACATGGTGCAAATCATCAAGGGCACATCGCTGGCGGCCATCATTGGCTTCACCGAGATCACGCGCTCCGGCCAGATCATCAACAACGCCACCTTTCAGCCGCTCATCGTTTTCAGCGCCGTGGCGGGCATTTACTTTGTGCTGTGCTGGCCCTTGTCGCTCTGGGCCGCGCAATTAGAGCGTCGCCACGCAGCCGCACGGGCGCGCTGATTCTTCCCGTTCCTTCTACCCAGCAACCACCGGAGATTTCACTATGCTTAAACATCTGCAACGCCGCAGCTTCACCGCCGCCGCACTGACCCTGGCAATGGCCGCCACCCTGTCGGCGTGGGCTCCACAGGCCAGCGCACAGACCCTGGCCGAGGTCAAGAAAAAAGGCGAGCTAACCATTGGCATGCTGGTGGACTTTCCGCCCTACGGCACCATGAACAGCAGCAACCAGCCCGACGGCTATGACGCCGACGTGGCCCGCCTGCTGGGCAAAGACCTGGGGGTGAAGGTCACCCTGGTGCCCGTTACCGGCCCCAACCGCATTCCCTTTTTGCTCACCAACAAGGTAGACCTGCTGGTCGCCTCGCTGGCCGTCACCCCGGAACGCGCCAAGCAGGTGCAGTTCTCCGCACCCTATGCGGCGGCCAGCATCGTGCTGTATGGCGACAAGAAAGCCAGCATCAAGGCCGCCGCAGATTTGAAGGGCAAACGTGTCGGTGTGGCCCGCGCCAGCACGCAAGACGTGGCCCTGACCGCCGTGGCCCCCGAGGGCGCCGAAATCCGCCGCTTTGACGACGATGCCTCGGCCATGCAGGCCCTGATGTCGGGCCAGGTGGATGCCATCGGCTGCTCCACCACGGTGGCCGCACAGATCGACAAGCGGGCCCCCGCCAATACTTTTGAGAACAAGTTTTTGCTGCGCCAGCAGGTCATGGCCGTGGCCATGCGCCCCGGCCAGGCGGAGCTGCTGAAAACCGTGGACGACTTTGTAGCCAAGAACACCGCCAACGGCGAGCTCAACAAGCTGTACCGCAAATGGCTGGAAACCGACCTGCCCAAGCTCCAATAAACCAGCGAGAAACGCGCTTCCATGACCGACACCCTGCACACGCCCAGCCCGGATGCCACCGGCGCAGAGCCCATCATCCGCATCGAAGCCATGAACAAATGGTATGGCCAGTTCCAGGTGCTTACCGACATCCACCTCCAGGTGCGGGCCGGGGAACGGATTGTGATTTGCGGCCCCTCGGGCTCGGGTAAGTCCACCCTGATCCGCTGCATCAACCGGCTGGAGACGGTGCAGCAGGGCCGCATCGTGGTGGACGGTATCGACCTCACGGCGGGCGGTAAAAACGTGGAATCGGTGCGGCAGGAAGTGGGCATGGTGTTCCAGCAGTTCAACCTGTTTCCACACCTGACCATTCTGCAAAACTGCACCCTGGCGCCGATGCGCTCACGCGGCTTGGGGCGGGAAGAGGCCGAAACCATCGCCATGAAGTACCTGACGCGGGTGCGCATCCCCGAGCAGGCCCACAAATACCCCAGCCAGCTCTCGGGCGGGCAGCAGCAGCGGGTGGCGATTGCCCGTGCCCTGTGCATGACCCCCAAGATCATGCTGTTTGACGAACCCACCTCGGCACTCGACCCCGAGATGGTGAAAGAGGTGCTGGACACCATGATCGGCCTGGCCGAAGACGGCATGACCATGCTGTGCGTGACCCACGAAATGGGTTTTGCGCGCAGCGTGGCCGACCGCGTCATCTTTATGGCGAACGGAAAAATCGTGGAACAGGCCCCGCCGCAGCAATTTTTTAACCACCCGCAACACGAGATCACCCGCAACTTCCTCGGGCAAATTCTCAACACGGCGCAGACGCACTAAAGCTATGGACCACGCACTCGACGTAATCACTTTTGGCGAAGCCATGCTGCTGTTGGTGGCCGACCAGCCCGGCCCGCTGGAGCAGGTGGCGGCCTTCCACAAGCGCACTGCCGGGGCCGAAACCAATGTCGCCATTGGCCTGGCGCGCCTGGGCTTCAAGGTCGGCTGGGCCAGCCGCCTGGGCACCGACTCGATGGGCCGCTATCTGCTGGCCGCCCTGTCGTCTGAGGGCATCGACTGCTCGCATGTGGTCCTTGACGCGTCGCAGCGCACCGGCATCCAGTTCAAGGAACGGGTGGTAGATGGCCGCGACCCCTTGGTGGAATCGCACCGCAAAGGCTCCGCCGCCAGCCATATGGGTGTGGCCGATATTGATGAAGCTTGGCTGCTTAGCGCCCGGCACTTGCACGCCACGGGGGTGTTTGCCGGGGTCTCGGCCAGCACCTTGCCCGCAGCGGTTAAAAGCATGGACTTGATGCGCACTGCGGGCCGCACGGTGTCGTTCGACCCCAATCTGCGCCCCGGGCTCTGGGCCTCCACCGAGCACATGCGCGCCGCCATCAACGACCTGGCCACGCGTGCCGACTGGGTGCTGCCCGGACTGGAGGAGGGGCGGTTGCTGACCCACACCACCCGCCCCGAAGACATCGCCCACTTCTACCGCCAGCGCGGCGCCCAACGGGTGGTGGTCAAGTTGGGCAGCGAGGGTGCTTACTTTGACGACGCTGCGGGTTGCGGCTATGTGGCGGGC
The DNA here is from genome assembly GCF_056521445.1 of Rhodoferax sp. LB1P47. Classification (NCBI taxonomy): domain Bacteria; kingdom Pseudomonadati; phylum Pseudomonadota; class Betaproteobacteria; order Burkholderiales; family Comamonadaceae; genus Rhodoferax; species Rhodoferax sp. LB1P47. The sequence goes on from NZ_JBWMAU010000015.1 coordinate 79,200, forward strand.
TTCCCCGTCGCCCAGGTGGTGGACACCGTGGGCGCGGGCGATGGCTTTGCGGTGGGCGTGGTCAGTGCGCTGCTCGATGGCCTGGGCCTGCCCGAGGCGGTGCGGCGCGGTGCCTGGATTGGCGCACGGGCGGTGCAGGTGCTGGGCGACAGCGAAGGCTTGCCCACCCGGGCTGAACTCACTTTGGCAGGAATGTGAACCATGAAGAAGGTACTGGTTTTTAGAGAGCTGCCGCCCGACCAGTTGGCGCGCCTGCAAGCCCTGCACGATGTAACGGTGGCCAACCCGCGCCTGCCGGAGCAAGCCGCCGCCTTCCACGCCGCGCTGGCCGATACCGACGGGATGATCGGCTCTAGTTACCCGGTGGACCCGGCCTTGCTGGCCCACGCCCCCCGGCTGCAGGTCATCTCCAGCATCTCGGTGGGCGTGGATAACTACGACCTGCCCGCCCTGGCGGCGCGGGGCATTGTGCTGTGCCACACCCCGGGCGTACTGACCGCAACCACGGCCGACACCCTTTTTTCACTCATCATGGCCAGCAGCCGCCGCACGGTGGAATTGGCCAACCATGTGCGCAACGGCCACTGGACGCGCAACATCGGTGAAGACCTGTTTGGCTGGGATGTGCACGGCAAAACCTTGGGTATCTTGGGTTTTGGCCGCATCGGCCAGGCCCTGGCGCGGCGTGCGGCGCTGGGCTTTGGCATGCCCGTGCTGTACCACAGCCGCAGCCCGGTCGATGTGGCCAGCAAAGAGCCGGCACTGCTGGGCAAAGTGGCCCACACCCCGCTGGACGCATTGCTGCGCGGCTCCGACATCGTGGCCGCCGTGCTCCCCTTGTCGGCTGAGACCCGTGGGCTGATGGGAGCGCGTGAGTTTGGTTTGATGCGGGCCGGGGCGATTTTCATCAACGGCGCGCGGGGTGCCATCGTGCAAGAAGACGCTTTGCTGCACGCACTCGACCACGGCACGCTGCGTGCCGCCGGGCTGGATGTGTTTGCCACCGAACCCCTGCCGCTGGATTCGCCCCTGCGCACCCACCCCAAGGTGACCGCGTTGCCCCACACCGGCTCGGCCACCTTTGAAACCCGGCACGCTATGGCCGTGTTGGCGACCACAAATCTGCTACAGGCTCTGGCCGGGCAACAGCCTGAATTTGTATACCCCCAGGTTATAGGTTTACATGCTTTTTAGGCCGCTAGCGCACACTAAATATGCGCTAGTAGCTATTAAAAATATAGCAATCTAGCGCATCCTATCCCCGGCCAGCGCGGCGTGCAGTAGGCGCAGGCTGTGGGGTTCGCTGAGGAAACGCATCTGCTCGGCCGGGCTGGTGACTGCGCCGTGCATGCGGCTGAGTTGCAGCACACGCTGGCGGCGCTGTTCGCCGCGCAGGCCCAGACCGGTGTGGCGCGGGCCCAGGGCCTGGCGGGCCAGGGCGGCCAGGCGGGGCAGGTCGGCCAGCCAAGGGGTGGCGTTGGCGCGGGGAGTCTGGGCGGCAAGGGCATAGCGCCAAGCCTGTTTCAGCACCGTGGGCGAACGGCTTTCTTCCGGCACCAGCAGCCAACCGGCATTTTGCAGGCGCTGGCCCAGGCCTACCCGGCTGCTCAGCACGGTAAACGGCACGGCCAGCAGCAGCGGCAGGCCCATAGGCAGCAGCCACAGCAACGAGTCGGGGGCGAACCAGGCCACCGCGCCCAACAGGCTGGCCACGGCGATACCCAGCGGGCCGAAGCGCTGGGCGGCATCGCCCCAGGGCAGGTCGCTGGCTTCGCGCGGGGGCGAGGTCCATTCCAGCCGCCAGCCTGTCAGGGCCCCCAGCACAAACAGGCTGTGCGCGGCCATGCGCAGGGGGGCTTGCAGCATGGACATCAGTGCCTCCAGCACCGTGCTGCCCAGCAGTTTCAGGCTGCCACCAAAGGCTGCTTGCTCACCGCGCAGCAGCACCGCCGCCAGGCCCAGCACGCGGGGCAGGGCCAGCATCAGCGCAGTGGAGGCCCACAGCGTGGCCACGCTGCGGCTGGACCACAGCGGGATCTGGCTGTCGTGCAGCCACAGCGCGGCGCCCAGCACCACGTACAGCAGCCACAGCGGGGCCGACACGTAGGACATGGCTCCGGTGGCCAGCATGGCGCGGTGGACAGGGCGCAGGCCGGGTTCGGTCAGCAGGCGGGCGTTTTGCAGATTGCCCTGGCACCAGCGGCGGTCGCGTTGCAGCTCGGCCAGCAGGTGGGGCGGTTGCTGCTCGTAGCTGCCTTCCAGGTCGTTGACCAGCCAGACTTCATAGCCCGCACGGCGCATCAGCGCGGCTTCGACAAAGTCGTGCGACAGGATTTCGCCCGCCAGCGCGCCCTTGCCCGGCAAGGTGGCCAGGGCGCAGTGCTGCATGAAGGGCGCGATGCGGAGGATGGCGTTGTGGCCCCAGTAGTGGGCCTCGCCCAGCTGCCAGAACTGCATGCCCGCCGTGAACAGCCGCCCGGTGACGCGGCTGCCAAACTGCTGGGCGCGGGCGTGCAAGGTGGCGTGGCCGCAGGCGCGGGGGGCGGTTTGCAAGATACCGGCGCGGGGGTGGGCTTCCATCAGCCGGGCCAGGGTGACCAGGGTGTCGCCGCCCATCACGCTGTCGGCATCCATCACCACCATGTAGCGGTAGTTGCGGCCCCAGCGGCGGCAAAAATCGGCCACGTTACCGGCCTTGCGGCGGGTGCGGTGCTGGCGCCAGCGGTAGTACACGCGCAGCGTGCTGCCCGTACCCGCGAGCTGCTCGCGCAGGGCCTGCCAGGCGGTGAGCTCGGCGGCGCGCAAGGCGGGGTCGCTGCTGTCCGACAGCACAAACACATCAAACAAGCGCTCGGCGCCCGCGCTGCTGAGCGACTCGCAGGTGGCGCGCAGCCCGGCAAACACCGTGGCCACGTCTTCATTGCAGATCGGCATGATGACGGCCGTGCGGGCATCCGGCGGCAGCACGGTGTGCGCCGCACTGTGGGCCGACAGCGCATGCGGGTCGCCACGCAGGGTGACCCAAAAGCCCATCACCGCCGTGACGGTACCGGCCGACACCCAGGCGAACAGCAGCGCAAACAAACCCAGTTGCGCGGCCAGCAGCACATCGCTGCCCGCCCCCGGCTGGGCCCGCCACAGCAGGGCGGTGGCAAACACGGTGGCGCTGGCGATCCAGAACAGCAGCCAATGGCGGCGCTGCTGGGCTGCCGCCTCCCAGGCGGGCGGTGGCTGCTGGGCGGCGCTGGTGCGCCAGGGCGCATCGGCCGGGGCCTGCTGGCCGCGCAGGCGACCGACCAGGCCGAGCCAAGCTTGCGCCCGCATGGAGCCGCGCTGGATGGGGGGCATGCCGGAGGGGGTGTGGGTGTGGTTCATGGTGCTGCCTGGATGTAGGTCCATGTTTCGCTGACCGTGTTGGGCCCAGCGGTGGTCGGGGCGGTCAGAAAGGCGCGCAATTCCACCGGTTGCGCCGGGTTCAGCGTTTGCACGCGCAGGGCCATGCGCCAGGCTCCGGTGGACTCGATGCGGTAGACGTTTTGTTCGGTGATGCGGCCGTTGCTGTTGGCGCTGGCCACGGCTTTCAATTCACCCGTGCTGGGCAGGGCCGGGCCGGTGAAATCGACGATGTACTGCTGCTCGTTTTTCGCCAGCGTGGCAAAGCTGTGGCCGACGCGGGTTTGCGCCACCCAGGCTTGCGGCGGGCGTTGCTGGGCATCGCCTTGCCAGTCCACGCGCCAGGCAATGTCCAGCGGCTGGCCGGGGGCGGGCAGGGCGGCGGGCACCCAGTAGGCGACGATGTTGTCGTGGGTCTCATCCGGCGTGGGCAGTTGCACCAGCTCGACCCGGCCCGCGCCCCAGTCGCCCAGCGGCGTGACCCAGGCCGAGGGGCGGCGCTCGTAGCTCGCCTCGGTGTCTTCATAGCTGGCGAAGCTGCGGTCGCGCTGCATCAGGCCAAAGCCTTTGGGTGCGCGGGTGGTGAAGGACGTGACCAGCGGGCGGCGCGGGTTTTGCAGTGGCCGCCACAGCCATTCGCCCTCGCCGCTGGCCAGCATCAGGCCGTCGGAGTCGTGCACTTCGGGGCGAAAGTCGCTGCGGCTGGGCTGGTTTTCGCCAAAGCTGAACATGCTGGTCAGCGGGGCTAGCCCCAAGGTGCGGATAGGGTTGTTGGGGGCATCGCGCAGGTACAGGCGGGCTTTGACGGTCATGCGCGTCGTGCTGCCGGGTTCGATCTCGAAGCGGTAGACACCGGAGACGCGGGGCGAGTCCAGCAGGACCAGCACGGTCATCGCCGTGGCTCCAGTCTTCGGGCGCTCAATCCAGAAGTCGGTGAAGCGGGGGAATTCCTCCGCCCCGCCGCCCGCCGTGTCTACCGCCAAACCGCGTGCCGACAAGCCGTAGTGCAGCCCGGCGCTGAGGGCGCGGAAGTAGCTGGCGCCCTGGAACACCACCAGCTCGTCTTTGTAGGCCGGGTTGTTCAGCGGGTAGTGCACGCGGAAACCTGCGTGGCCGATGTCGCCCCAGGTGGCGGGCTGTAGCGTGTTGGCCCCGTAGCTGAAATCTTGCGGGTTGAAGGTGAAGGGGCGCTCACCTTCCGGCGTGGTTTCATGCAGGCGCACCGGCTCGGTTTGGTACTTGCCCAGGTGGAAAAACATCAGCTCGAACGGCAGTTGCTCGGCCCGCCAAGCCGCCTGCTCGGGCTTGAAGCGGATGTCGCGCATCTGGTCGTAGGTGAGCTTGCGCAGCACCTCCGGCGTGCGGCTGGGCACGGGGCGGTAGGGCTGGGCTGCCAGCGTGCGGGCGCGTTCGCCCAAGGTATCGAAGTCGGTAGCCAACACCAGCAGCGGGGCGGCCAGCGTAAGCACGGTGAGGGTACGGATGAAGCGTTGCATGCCCGTACTCAGTGCAAACCCTAGGCCATCACGGAAAACCCATACAGATCAAACGCTTAGCGGTTTTAGGGCCTGTGCGGCGGGCGCTGGCGGCCGCCAAAGCGTCGCTGATCCGCGACGGCCCCCGCTCGCGGGGCGCGGGTGGAGTCGCTAACTGCTTGATGTGTAAAGAAAAATCAACTGTCGCTGGCTGGCGACTCGGGGCCGCTGGGGCCGCTGTCGCCCCGGAACAGCCCCGGCGTGAGCCCGTGCTTTTGCAGCAGCCGGTAGAACTCGGTGCGGTTGCGCTCGGCCAGCCGGGCCGCATCGGCCACCTGGCCATCGGTGAGTTTGAGCAGGCCCACCAGGTAGTCGCGCTCGAAGCGGTTGCGGGCCTCGGTAAAGCCCAGCACCTCTACCGTGGGCACGCGCAGCGCCCGCTGCACCAGGGCCAGTGGCACCAGCGGCGTGGTGCATAGCGCGCAGACCTGCTCCACCACGTTGTGCAGCTGCCGCACATTGCCCGGCCAGGCGGCGGTAGACAGCTGGCCCAGGGCATCGGGCGCAAAGCCTTTCAGTGGCTTGTGGTACTTGCTGGCCAGGCGCTGCAAAAAGTGCTGGGCCAGCAGGGCGATGTCTTCGCGCCGCTCGGCCAGCGGCGGCAGGGTCAGGGTGACCACGTTGAGGCGGTAGTACAGGTCTTCGCGGAAGTCGCCACTGGCCAGCGCGGCCTCTAAATCGCGGTGGGTGGCCGAGACGATGCGCACATCCACATCCACCGACTGCTGCGCCCCCACCGGCCGCACCTGGCGCTCTTGCAGCACGCGCAGCAGCTTGACCTGCAAGGCGGGCGGCATGTCGCCAATTTCGTCCAGAAACAGGCTGCCGCCGTGGGCGCTCTGGAACAGGCCCCGGTGGTGCGCCACCGCGCCGGTGAACGCGCCCTTGACGTGGCCAAACAGCTCGGACTCCAGCAGCGCCTCGGGGATGGCGCTGCAATTTACCGCCACAAACGGGCCGTGGGCGCGCGGGCTGGCGCGGTGGATGGCGCGGGCCAGCAGCTCTTTGCCGCTGCCGCTTTCGCCCCGGATCAGCACCGACGCATCGCTGGGCGCGACCAGTCGGGCCTCGGCCAGCACCTCGTCCATCACGGCAGAGCGGCTGACGATGTCCTCCCGCCATGCCTCGCCCGCCGAGCCCGGCAGCGGCCGCGCCGTGGCCGACACCGCCAGCGCCCGGCCCACCGCCGCCAGCAGCGCCTGCCCGTCAAACGGCTTGGTCAGGTAGCTGAAGACCCCGCGCACGGTGGCATCCACCGCGTCGGGGATGCTGCCGTGGGCGGTCAGCAGAATCACCGGCAGGCCGGGCAGTCGGGCCTGCACCGCGTCGAACAGGGCCAGGCCATCCATGCCGGGCAGGCGCACATCGCTCAGCACCAGTTGCGGCCGCAGCACTTCCAGCCGGGTCAGTGCGGTTTCGGCACTGGCCACGGCGGTGACCTGGTGGCCCGCCGCGCCCAGGCGCAGCGACAGCAGGCGCAGCATGTCGGCATCGTCGTCCACCACCAGAATCGTGGCGCGGCTCATGGTGTTTTGCTGCGCGGGGTCAGGCTGCGTTCAATCGCCACCAGGGCTTCGAGCTTTTCATTGAGCAAGTCGATGCGGCGCTGGCTGTCGCGCAGCTGTTGGGCTTGGCGGGCCACCAGTTCTTCCAGCCGCTTGGGGTCGGGGCAACGCGGCGGGGTGGGGTCTTCGGCGGGCGGCAGCAGTGGGGGCGGTGGTGTGGGTAGCGGCTCCGGTGGGGGAGGCGGCGGTGGTGCCGCGATCGGCTGCGGTTCGGGCGGTCGGCTGGTCGGCGGTGGCGGCGTGGTGCAACCGACCAGCACGGCCAGGCACAGAAGGAGCACAGAGTAGTTAGGCATGGGCGGTGTTCAGGGGGAAAACTAGGCGAAAGCAGGCGCCATTGGCATGGGCCAGCAGCCGCACCTGCCCACCGTGGGCGGCGACTTGCTCGCGCACGATGGCCAGGCCGATGCCGCTGCCACGGGGTGGGTTGGCCGGGCTGTCGGATGGGGGGGGCGGCGGCTGGTGGCTGCCCCGGTAAAACGGGTCGAAGATGTGTTCGCGGTCGGCGGCGGCAATGCCGGGGCCGTCGTCGTCGATTTGCAGGGCGATGTGCTGGTCTTCGCCACGGCCTAGCAGACCCACCCACCAGCGGATGCGCCCACCCGCCGGGCTGAACCGGATGGCGTTGGACAGCAGATTGCCCAGCGCCATGCCCAGCCGCTCCGGGTCTACCGGGTGGCATAGCGTGGCATCGCCCTCGACCACCACCGCCAGGCCGCGTGCCTGCCAGCTCAGGCGCTGGGCCTGCACCACGTCTTGCACCAGCCCGTGCAGCAGGGTAGGGCGGCGCTGTAACTGGCGGGCATCGAAGGCGGCGGCGTTGTAGCGCAGCAGGTCTTCAATCTGCTGCTGCAATACGCCGGTGTTGTGCTGCAAGATGCCGACGATCTCGGCCTGCTCCGCGCCCAGTGCACCGCCCACGCCCTCGCTTAGCAGGGCCACGCCTTCGCGCAGTGCGGCCAGCGGGGTTTTGAGCTCGTGCGAGGTGTGGCGCAGAAAGCGTGCCTTGTCTTCGTCCAGCTCGGTCAGGCGCAGGCGCAACCCGTCGAGCTGGCGGCCCAAGCTGGCCAGGTCAGACGGGCCGCGAATCACCACCGGCGCGTTCAACCGCCCTTCGCCCAGCGCCACGATGGCCCGGCCCAGGCGGCGCAGCGGCTGGGTCAGCCACAGCCCAAAAGCCAGCGCCGCCACGGCCGCCGCCACGATGGCCACCAGCACCTGCTGCACCTGGCGGTTGCGCTGCGTCTCCAATGCGTTTTGCACCTCTTGGTTGTGCTCGGCAATGCTTTGCTGCACCTGCAAGGCCAGCCCGCGCGAAATGCTGTCTAGCGTGCGGAACTCGGCCGCCACCGCCTCGCCCCGGGTGGCCACGGCCAGCCGCCCGTCGGCCAGTTGGCTGCGCACCCGCACCACCGAGGCCAGCCACTGCTGGGCCAGCGCGGCCGTGGGCGGGTACTGGCCCAACGGCAGCAGCAGCGCCTGCGCCTGGTTGGCAGCATCGTCAAAGCGCTGGCGCAAAGCGTCGTCACCCAGCACCAGATACTGGCGTGCCGCCCGCTCCATGTCGGTACTGCGCTCGGCCAGGCCCCGGGTGGACAGGTTCAGCTGCACGCTTTGCTGCCCGGCCTCGCGGCTTTGGGCCAGCACGCCTTGCAGCGCCTGCAAGCCGCTGAGCGACACCGCGCCCAGCAGCAGCGCCATCAGTACGAAGGCGAGCAGCAGCAGTTGGCGAAAGGAGAATCGTAAGGGCATAAGCAAGGGTTTTCCGCAGTATAAAAGGGCTTGTTGCAGTGCAGCAATGGAAGGGGTAAGCAGGTGTTTCTGCGCGTGAAAATTTAAGCTTTTTAGGGTTCTAGTGCATATTCCATATGCGCAAGTAGCTACTAAATGAATAGCATACTAGACTGTTCGCCATGCTGACCCTCACCCAAGCCCGCAACCTGCACCTGGCCGCCCAGGGCCTGCTCACCCCGCCGCGCCGCCAAGCCACGCCGCACGACCTGCGCCAGTGCATCCAGCGCATGCAGCTCTTGCAGATCGACACCATCCACGTGGTGGCGCGTAGCCCGTATCTGGTGTTGTTCTCGCGGCTGGGGACGTATCCGCAGGCTTGGCTGGACGCGGCCCTGGCCAGCGGCCAACTGTTTGAAACCTGGGCCCACGAGGCCTGCTTTGCCCCGGTGGAAGACCTGCTGCTGCACCGCAGCTACAACCAGCACACCCGCCGCCATTGGGGTCTGCTGCACGGCCTGGCCACCCAGGCCCGCCAGCGTACCGATCTGGACGCGCTGCTGGCCCACATCGGCACAAACGGCCCGGTCAAGTCCTCCGAATTCGCCCGCAAAGACGGCAAAACCGGCAACGGCTGGTGGGACCGCAAGGACGAAAAACGCTGGTTAGAGGCCCTGTTTGCCAGCGGCGAGCTGATGGTGGCCCGGCGCGACAGCTTCCAGCGCGTCTACGACCTGGCGCACCGCGTGCATCCGCATCTAACCGATGCGCCACTGCCCGCTGCCGCCGAGGTCCACACCGGTTTTGTAGAAAAAGCCATCCTCGCCCTGGGCATCTCCCAGGCCCGCTGGGTCAACGACTACTTCCGCCAAAAGCCGCGCCTCAAGGATGCCGACCTGGATGCGCTGGTGCTATCGGGCGTGGTGCAGCGGGTAGCAGTGCAAGGCTGGGCTGCCCCCGGCTATGTACACCACCAGCACGCAGAGTTGTTGCAAAAAGCCGCAGACGGCCAGCTGCGCGCCACCCACACCACGCTGCTGTCGCCCTTCGATCCGCTGGTCTGGGACCGCGAACGCGCCTCCACCCTGTGGGGTTTTGACTACCGCATCGAGTGCTACACGCCTGAGGCCAAACGCACCTACGGCTACTTCGTGCTGCCCATCCTGCACCGGGGCGCGCTGGTCGGGCGGCTGGACGCCAAGGCGCACCGGGCGCAGGGGGTGTTTGAGGTGAAGGGGCTGTTTGTGGAGCCGGGCGCGCAGCTGAATGCTGCGGCCGTGCGGGCCATCGCTAAAGCCATTCAGCAGTGCGCGGATTGGCATGGCACACCGGAAGTGCGGGTGGGGCGTACGGTGCCAGAGGGGGTGGGCGAGCAGTTGCGCGTGGCGTTAACCGATTGCTAACGATGGAGCTCAGGGGGTTAACTCAGCGGCTGCACCACTGCATTTCACACGGAATGCCATCGTGGTTTCCATCCATCTTGACACCCGGGCAGTTGGCCAAGAAGTATTTAGCCTCCACGCATGAAGTCATCTGGGAGCACATGGTTCGACCGTCGCATTTGGAAGGTGGAGCGGGTTGTGGCGAGGCACCCGGTTGCGTGGACTCTTTGGGCGCGGCCAATTTTTTCCGCCGCTCGGCATTTAGTTCGTCCACCGTGGGTGGCTTTCGTACCGCATGCGACGGGCATGGACTCTGCTGGTATTGGATAGCCCCGTTGGTTTCGCACTTGTAAACCGGTGCTGCCGCCTGCACAGCAGAATAGAGCAGCGCTGCAAGCGCCATGCATGCAGGTAGGCGTAGGGTGGGGGCTATTGGTTTCCCCTATGAAAGTCTGCTTAAGCTGCGCCTGGACGGCCCGTCGCAGGCCGCTGTGCCGCGTCTCTAATGCGCGCCAGCAGCCGCTGGCGGATCAGCCCACTCACAGGCCGGATCAACCACCAGTAGGGCGTAAATCGCCGCAAAGAGGCTTGGTTGTTGCAAAACACGCGGGTTACGGCGCTAGGAATTGCACTGTACGCCCAGAAACCTCGCCCACCCCCGCCCAAGCGCAATGCGATGGCGGGGCGGCCCGGACTAGGCCAGTTTGAACACGGCCACGGCATCCACCAGCAGTTGCGCCTGGCCTTTGAGGCTGTCGGCTGCTGCGGCGCTTTCTTCGACCAGGGCGGCATTTTGCTGTGTCGCCTGGTCCATTTGGGTAACGGCTTCGCCCACCTGGCTGATACCTGCCGATTGCTCTGAACTGGCGGCACTGATTTCACCCATGATGTCGGTCACGCGGCGGATGGAGGTGACCACTTCTTGCATGGTGACACCGGCCTGGTCGACCAGGGCGGTGCCTTGGTCGACCCGCTCGACGCTGGCGGAGATCAGGTTTTTGATTTCCTTGGCGGCTTCGGCGCTGCGCTGCGCCAGGCTGCGCACTTCGCTGGCCACCACCGCAAAGCCCCGGCCTTGCTCACCGGCCCGGGCCGCTTCTACAGCTGCGTTTAGCGCCAGAATATTGGTCTGGAAGGCAATGCCGTCGATCACGCCGATGATGTTGGCGATTCTTTTGCTGCTGTCGTTGATGTCCTTCATGGTCTGCACCACCTGGCCCACCACGTCACCGCCGCGAATCGCCACGGTAGATGCACTTTGTGCCAGCTGGTTGGCTTGGCGGGCGTTGTCGGCGTTTTGCTGGACGGTGCTGGAGAGTTCTTCCATCGAGGCAGCGGTTTCTTCCAGCGCGCTGGCCTGTTGCTCGGTGCGTGCCGACAGGTCGTTGTTGCCCTGCGAAATCTGGGCGCTGGCCGTGGCCACGCCTTCGGCGTTCTGGCGCACGTTGCCAACCACCGAGACCAGGCTGTCCTGCATGGCCTTCAGGGCTTGTAGCAGTTGGGCGGTTTCGTTGTGGCCCGCAGCATCAAATTGCAGGCTCAGATCGCCCGCTGCCACGGCCCGTGATACCGCTACGGCCTGCTTCAGTGGCCGGGTGATGGAGCGCACCAGTAGCCAGCCCAAAACACTCAGTAGCGCAACAGCGGCAATGCCCAGGCCGATCAGCCGGGTAATGGCTGCGTTGTAGTCTTCTTGGGCTTGGGCTTGTGCGGCTTGTCCATTTTGAATCAGGATATTGACCAGTTCATCGGCGGCTGTGAGGGCGGCGGTTTGCAGCGGGGCCACGACGTTCAGCAGCACATCGGTGGCTTCGCTGTTGCTGTTGGCGGTGCCGAGTTCAACTACCTTGTCGCCCGGTGCGCGCAGTGCAGCCACTGCGTCTTCCAGCTTGGTGAGTGCGGCTTTTCCCTGAGCGCTGTCGATGGTGTCCTTCAGCTGCTTGTCGAGCTTTTCGTAATTCGCCCGCACCTCGGTCAAGCGGTCGCTGTTTTTCTGGATGGCGGCGACATCCTCCAAAAGCACGATATTGCGTGTCAAGATGGCCCGTTCGCGCAAATTGTCTTTGATGTTCTTGCCAGCAATGATCTTGGGCGTACGGTCGTTGGTCGATTCGTCCAGAGCGACCTTGATGCTGCCCATGCTCGATGCGCCGACCCAGACCATGGCGGCTATCAGGCCCGCAGACAGGGCAATGCCAGTACCCAGACGGGCACCAATTTTCATGTCGTTGAGTTGCATATTATGTTTTTCATTGAAGATGGCCGAGAGCGTGGCAGGTGCATTGATCTTATTGTAATTTGTATCAATTTGTAAATCTCTCGCCAGTACGGTAAAACCCTTGTGGCTAGGCGGTTGCTGCCCCGCTGGCGCCCCCGCATGCGCGCTCCGCAGCTGTGCATCCCAAGCAGGCTGCTGCGCGGCGTCAAAAAGACTCTGAATATGTTCTAAGGTCTATGCGACCCAGGCGTGGAGATGCTGGCTGAACAGGGCTTGGCAGCCGACGCTACGTTCTTGCAAAAACACGGTGAAGGCCTGAACGTCTTGCGCAGAGGCTTGCACCAAAATCTGCCGCAGGGCGGCCTCGGTCCAGACAAAAACCGCGCTTTCCTCTGCGGCGTGGCATCTATGTGTTTTTTCTTCCAGCGCGAGCATGCTGGACCAGCCAAACCACGCGCCTTCTTCCAGGCGTATCTTGGCCTGTGGAGGGGCTTGTTCCATGAAGGTTTTTTTGCGCTCGCTATTTTGGATGGCATCGGCAAAGATTTCATGCGCCAGACTGAGGTCGTCGGTGCATGCGGCGATGCGCAGACACAGGCTGTGCGCCAAAGGGCCCATAGCGAGTGCGCCACGGTGTACAAACAGGTCGAAGTTCTCCGGGGACATGCGGACCGACTCGGATGCCGACACCGGGCCGGATGCCATGTGTGCGCGCAATACAGCCAGGTCCCGCATACGGTGGCTGGGGTCGGGCAAGCGGTCTTCGATAAGCGCCGCTTGGACTACGCAGCCCGCCAATCCGCGTTTGCAAAGCTCGCCGGGGCCATAAAGCTCCATGCGGCCACCGGCCAAGAGGGCGTCTTGGAGAGCCGCTGGAAGTTCTGCCATGTGCCGCCGTACATGCTGCTGCAAGGCTAAGCCGCTTTCGGGGCGTAAGCCCCATGGGGTGGCCTGTGTACCGCCCGGCGCGGTGTTGTTACCGATGGCCGATGCGCCTTTTGGCTCGCTGTTTCGCAAGGTGGAGTGGCCCGTGGAGTTTTCTGTGGTCCATTCGAGCAGGGGGCGTTGCGGGAACACGAGTCCTTCCCGAGAAAGGGCAAACCACAGGCGTTCCATGAACAGAGACCCAATGCGGGCGCGGTCAAAAAAGTTGCGGGTAAAGAACCGCGCTGCAAACCGCAGGGTTCCCGTGGCCGGGTCGGTGCCCAGAATGATCACGCTGGGCACGGGTGTTTGCACAATGCCGAAGAGGTCGCTGCGCAATACTTCCATGGCAATTTTGTGCACCTGGCTAGGCGAGTAATTGCTGTCCATATGGAAAATGATCTGGTGCCGTGAAGCTTGGCTGGCGCGAATGATCTCGACCGACCGGCTCGTGAACTCTGCATTGGGCATGATCAAGAAAGTGCCTCGGTCGGTTTCCAGTGAAACCGACCGCCAGCTGAGCGACACGACACGGCCTTCCAGCTCATCCCGGCGCACGTAATCACCCACCCGCAAAGGCCGCTCCAGTTCAATCGACAAGCCAGAGAACAGGTGGCCCAAGGTGGGTTGCAGTGCCAATCCCATGATGACGGTCAGTAGTGCCGAAGTGGCCAGCACATTGGTCACGTCTTGGCCCAGCCCGTAGCGCAAAAACAGCATGCCTGTGACGAGGTAGAGCGTGGCATTCATGACAGATCGGATCAAATCCGAGCTAACCTGACCGCGCCCAGACTGTGAGTTGAACAACACATAACTCAGCAGGCGCTGTAGCAGCTGTGCAGAAACCAGCGCGGTCAAGCCTGTGGCGACAAGTCGTACCGTGGTGATACTGAATGCATCGGGCATCGACCCGGACCCTGGACCTGCGGTAAACACCACCAGCCATAAGATGGAGGCGAGCGCCATCACAATCAATGTCCACATGGCTTACTTGCCCGCAGTGTCGTCTGGCTTGCTGAAGGCCGCTATGCGTTTCAACGCCGAGTCAATACTGGCTTTGAGCCGGAAGATGGCTTCATGGAGTTCGGAGAACTGCCCTCCCTCTGCCAATCCGAACGGCTCGGTGTTCTGTCCATCGACGCTGATCGCGTTGGCCGTTTGTGTCAAACGCTCAAGGGGGTGGGTCACATGGCGGCGAAGCAGCAGCAGGAAGACGGCCGCAGAAAGCACAAATACACAGGCGAGTGAGCCCACGGTTGCCAATACGCTGCGCAGCGCCTTGTCTTTGGCGGGCTGGCTTGGAACTTCCACCACCTGGAGTGCCGCCACATCGCCCAGCTTCCAGCCGAACCCATTCACGGGTCCGTACTTGGCCACCATCGCGGCGGGCGCCGCTGCCGGTGTGCTATGGCATTGCAGGCAAGCCGGGTTGTTGAGCCGAATGGGGCGTGCAACGTAAAAACGTTTGTCGCGGCCTTCGCCGATTTCTCCGCTCAATTCGGTCAGCGTGTCTTTCGACTGAAACTCGCGGACCAGGCTCACCTCCCAATCGTTGGCGCGATCTTTGACATTGGTGGGGTTGAGTGACGGCTCGCGGTATTGGTAATCGGGGTATTTTTTGGCCAGCCGGTGGATGGCATTTTGGGCAGAAAAAGACGGCACCTGCTGCACATTGAATCCGGCGTCGCCTTGCAGCCGCAGCAGCGTGGGGGCGATTTCGTCCGTGGTGTAAGCCCGGATGGCCAAGCCTGTTTCCAGCAGCATGTCGGCTTTTTGCTGAACTTCTTCTTTGGCCTGCCGAGACTCCAGCTGGAAAGAAATGTATGCAGAGATGGCCAAGCCAAGGCAGAGGCAAAACGCCAATGAAAGGGATAAACGCGTTTCGATCCGCATGCAGGCAGCTTTCTTATTTTGCTAACTCCCCTCAAGCTATTTCCATATACCTAAGGCCCAAGGCATGGATGCTAGGGACTATGGGTGTCAATTTTGTGACTTGTCATATGGGAATCTGTCTTGGTGAGGCGGCCGCCACAGCGCACCCGGATAATCCCCCCCTATGTTGAAAATCGAGTTCCCTGAATCCCTGCCCGTCTCCGCCAAGCGCGACGAGATCATGGCGGCCATTGCGGCCCACCAAGTGGTTATCGTCTGCGGTGAAACCGGCTCCGGCAAAACCACCCAACTGCCCAAAATCGCCCTAGCGATGGGGCGCGGCAAGCTGAACCACCCCGGCGCACGTGGGCATTTGATCGGCCACACCCAGCCACGCCGGATAGCGGCCAGTTCGGTGGCCAAGCGGATTGCGGAGGAGCTCAAAACCCCGCTGGGCGACGTGGTGGGTTTCAAGGTGCGCTTCCAGGACCGGCTGGGGCGCGATGCTTCCGTCAAGCTGATGACCGACGGCATTTTGCTGGCCGAAACCCAGACCGACCCGCTGCTGCAGGCCTACGACACGCTGATCATCGACGAGGCGCACGAGCGCAGCCTGAATATCGACTTTCTGCTGGGCTACCTGCGCCAGATTTTGCCGCGCCGGCCGGATTTGAAGGTGATCGTCACCTCCGCCACGATTGACGCAGACCGGTTCTCCAAGCACTTTGAATCGCGCAACGGCCCTGCGCCGGTGATCATGGTGTCGGGGCGGATGTTCCCGGTGGAGCAGCGCTACCGCCCGTTTGAAGAAAGCCGCGAATACGGGGTGAACGAGGCGATTGCCGACGGCGTGGACGAGCTGTGGCGCGACCCGCACAACGCGGGCGACATCCTGATCTTTTTGCCTGGCGAGCGCGAAATCCGCGAGGCCGCCGACCACCTGCGCAAGCATGTAAGCCACCAGCCGCTGTACCGCAGCGCTGAGGTGCTGCCGTTGTTTGCCCGCCTGAGCCCGGCCGAGCAGGACCGCATTTTTGACACCCACGGCGACCGCCGCATCGTGCTGGCCACCAACGTGGCCGAAACTTCGCTGACCGTTCCAGGCACCCGGTACGTGATCGACGCAGGTACAGCGCGCATCAAACGCTATTCATTCCGTAGCAAGGTGGAACAGCTGCTGGTGGAGCCGGTCAGCCAAAGTTCTGCCAACCAGCGCGCCGGGCGCTGCGGGCGGGTGGCCAACGGCATTTGCATCCGGCTGTATGACGAGCAAGACTTCAACGGCCGCCCGCGCTTTACCGACCCCGAAATTTTGCGCAGCTCGCTCGCTGGCGTGATCTTGCGCATGAAGTCGCTGCACCTGGGCGTGGTGGACGACTTTCCGTTTCTGGAGCGCCCCTCCAGCCGCGCCATTGCCGACGGCTACCAACTGCTGGCCGAGCTGGGCGCGGTGGACGATGCCAACGAGCTGACGGCGATGGGCATGGAGCTCGCCAAGCTGCCGCTCGACCCCCGCGTGGGCCGCATGATTCTGGAAGCCCGCGACCGGCAGGCGCTGGACGAGGTGCTGGTGATTGCATCGGCCCTGAGCGTGCAAGACGTGCGCGATCGCCCGATGGACATGCAGGCCCAGGCCGACCAGGCGCACGCCAAGTTCGACGACGACCGCAGTGAATTCAGCGGGTATTTGAATTTGTGGAAGTGGATTAACGACGCACGGGGCGAAAGAATAGGGGTCAGAACCCCATTAAACAATGGGGTTCTGACCCCTATTAATCCCCCTTCACACAAGCTGAGCAACCGCCAGTACGAGCAGTTGCTACGGCAAAACTTCGTCAACATCCGCCGCGTGCGCGAGTGGCGCGACATCTACAGCCAGCTGCACACCGTGGTGGCCGAGCACAAATGGCGCTTGAACGCGGCCCCGGCCAGCTACGAGCAAATCCACCTCTCCATGCTGTCCGGCCTGCTGGGCAATATCGGCTGGAAGACCGAGGGCGACGAGGTGGCACAGACCGAGTACCTGGGCGCGCGCGGCATCAAGTTCCATCGCCACCCCGGCGCGCACCTGCGCAAGAAACCGGGCCGCTGGATCGTGGTGGCCGAGCTGGTGGAAACCACGCGCCTGTTTGGCCGCGGCATTGCCGCCATCGAGCCGCAGTGGGTGGAGCAGGTGGCCGGCCATTTGCTCAAGAAGCAACTGCTCGACCCGCACTGGGAAAAGAAGGCTGGCGAGGTCACCGCGCTGGAGCGGGCCACGCTGTACGGCATCGTCATCTACAGCGGCCGCCGCACCAACTTTGGCCGCTTTGACCCGGTGGGCGCACGCGAGGTGTTTATCCGCGAAGCCCTGGTGGGCGGGCAGTGGGACTGCAAATATCCGTTCCTGGAGGCCAACCTCAAGCTCATCAAGCTGGTGGAAGACCTGGAGCACAAGGCCCGCCGCCAGGACGTGCTGGTGGACGATGAGCTGATCTACGCCTTCTACGACCAGCAGTTGCCTGCCGAGGTGTACGGCGGTGCCAGCTTCGAGCGCTGGTACAAAGACGCGCAGCAGGCCAACCCCAAACTCTTGCTGCTGACCCGCGAGGAGCTGATGCGCCACGAGGCCGCAGGCATCACCACCCAGTCGTTCCCCAAAACCATCCGCCTGGGCGGCGTGGACTGTGCCGCCACCTACCTGCACGAGCTGGGCGATGCCAAAGACGGCCTGACCGTCACCGTGCCGCTGTTTGTGCTGAACCAGGTAAACGACGAGCGCTGCGAATGGCTGGTGCCCGGCATGCTGAAAGACAAGGTGCAGGCGCTCATCAAAACCCTGCACCAGCGCCCGCGCTCGCGCCTGGTGCCGCTGCCCGAAACCGCCCGTACGATGGCCGAGACGCTGAACACGCCCGAGATATTCGGCCACGGCACACTGGTCGATGCGGTGCTGAAGCTGGTCCGCGCCGCCACCTCGTTGGACATCGCCCGCGCCGATATCAAGGCCGACATGCTGAGTCCGCACATGTTCATGCACTTCCGCGTGGTGGACGAGCATGGCCGCCAGTTGGGCACGGGCCGGAATCTGGGCGCGCTGAAGGCCGAGCTGGGCGCGCAGGCACGCGGGGCCTTCCAGGCGCTGGCGGGTTTGAAGATGGCCAGCAACGCCGCTGCACAACCAGTTCTTACGGAAAATAAGCCTCTAGCGCAGGTAGCACCTGCGCAAGCAGCTATTAAAAATGTAGTAAACCCGGTGGGCCAGCGCTATACCGCCTGGACGTTTGGTGAGCTGCCCGAGCTGCTGGAAATCCAGAAGGGCGGCCAGACGCTGATCGGCTACCCGGGCCTGATCGACGCGGGGGATGCCGTCACCATCGAGGTCTTCGACGAGCCAGAAGTAGCGGCCGCCAAGCACCGTGCGGGCCTGCGCCGCCTGTTTTCGCTGCAAATCAAGGACGCGCTGAAGTACCTGGAAAAGAACATCCCCGACCTGCAAAAAATGGCCGTGACCTTTATGCAGGTGGGTAAAAACGCCGACGGCTCGGGCGGCGGCACGGTAGAGGAGCTGCGGGCGCAAATCATCGACGTGGCGCTGGACCGGGCCTTTCTGCTCGACCCGCTGCCCACCGATGAATTCGCCTTCAAGCGCCGCATCGACGAAGGCCGGGGCCGCCTGACCCTGATCGCCGTTGAAGTCGCCCGCCTGGCGCTGACGGTGCTGACCGAGTACGGCACCGCTGCCCGCAAGATCAAGGACACCAAGAACGCCCCCGAGGCCACGGCCGATGCGGCCCAGCAACTCGCCCGGTTGATGCCCAAGCGCTTCCTCGCCACCACCCCGTGGCCCGCGTTGCAGCACACCGCCCGCTACCTCAAGGCCATCACCGCCCGGCTGGACAAATACCGCGCCGACCCGGCCCGCGATGCCGCCCGTATGCTGGAACTGCGCCCGCAAGAGCAGCGCTACTGGCGGCTGGTGGCCGAACGCAAGGGCGTGGCGGATGCAAGGATGCAAGAGTTCCGCTGGCTGCTGGAAGAGTTGCGCGTCAGCTTCTTCGCGCAGGAGCTGAAGACGCCGCAGCCCATCAGCGTCAAAAGGCTGGACAAAGCCTGGGGGCAACTGGGCTAGTTGCTACTGTTTTGAGAGCGACTTGCGCTGGAATCGTAAGCGTTAGCGGCTTATTTCTTATAAATAGCACCAGTCCGGCGTGAAAAGTAGGTATATTTTTACCCGGATTTAATGATGGGCCACTTTATACCCGGGTAGAATTCGTCTATTCTTTTTAACCCGGATAAAATTATGGCTTGGTTGGACACCTTCTGTACCGCCTTTGAAGGCGAGCGCTGTATCGCCACAGGCACGCTGCGCGATGTGGCACCGCGTGCCAAAGCGGTGGCCGACCTGGCCGCAGACAGCCCGGCACCGCAGCCCTTGCTGGTCTTTGCGGATGCCAGCAGCGACACCATTGAGCTGGACTGGCGCGGCACGCTGGAGGTGTTTACGGCCCGGCTGGAACGGCAGGCGCAAGCGCTGGATGCCCTGGCCCCGCCCGATGCCGTGGACGCACCTTCACCCGACACCGACGCACCCCGTGGCCCCGGCCGACCCAAGCTGGGCGTGGTGGCGCGCGAGGTCACTCTGCTGCCGCGCCACTGGGAATGGCTGGCCACCCAGCCCGGCGGCGCATCGGTGGCATTGCGCAAATTGGTCGAGCTGGCGCAGCGCCAGTCGCAAGCCCAGGACCAGTTGCGACGCACTACCGAGGTGGCGTACAAATTTATGTCCACCATGGCGGGCCACTTGCCGGGCTTTGAAGAGGCCAGCCGGGCGCTGTTTGCCCATGACCTAGCCGGGCTCGTTGCACGGATCGCCGACTGGCCGGTCGACGTGCAAGCCCATTTGCACAAGATCCTGGCCGAGGCGTGGCAGGCATGAGCCGCACGCTTTCTGCAACCTCCGCCCCTGGGCCCAAGCCGCTATGGAAGGTGTACCTGGCGTTTCTGGTGCCGATGATTGCCAGTAACTTGCCGAAATCGCCGTGCTGTTTCTGGTAAACCGCTTTGGTTCGCAGGCCACGGCGGCCTATGGCGCGGTGAACCAGATCGTCTCGTACGTGCAGTTCCCGGCCATCTCGATCGCCATCACCGCGTCGATCCTGGGTGCCCAGGCGATTGGTGCGGGGCGCGGCCATACGCTGGGGCAGATTGCCCGCACCGGCATCTGGCTGAACCTGCTGCTGACCGGCGCGCTGGTGCTGCTGGGCTATGTGTTTTCGCGCAGCATTCTGGGGTTGTTCATCACCGATGGGCAGGTGGTGGATAGGGCGCAGACCCTGCTGCACACCATGCTGTGGAGCAGTGTGGTGATGGGCATGTCGATGGTGCTGTCGGGCCTGATGCGGGCCAGCGGCACGGTGCTGGTGCCCACGCTGCTGACCATGCTGGCGATAGCCGGGGTGGAGATTCCGGTGGCCTGGGTGTTGAGCGGCATCTACGGTCTGCACGGCATTTGGGCCGCCTATCCGGTAGCGTTTGTGGCCATGCTGGCCATGCAAACCGCGTACTACCGGTTGGTGTGGCGCAACAAGCCGATCCGGGCGCTGTGATGGGGGAGCCCCTGAAAAAAACTGCAATAGTCCCCAAGACACTCGCCATGCGGTGCGCGAAGTAATGCAAAGCAATGCTTTGTATGCAGCCTGGCGAGGCGCATGGCGCTATAGTTTTCCCAGTTTCATTTTTCTCAACCATAGGATTACGCTCATGCTGAACGGAAAAACTGCACTCGTCACCGGCTCCACCAGCGGTATTGGCTTGGGTATTGCGCTAGAGCTGGCCAAGCAGGGTGCCAACATCATCCTGAACGGTTTTGGCGACCACACCGGCCCCCAGGCCGAGGTAGCGGCGCTAGGTGTCAAAGTGGGCTACAGCGGTGCGGACATGAGCAAGCCCGCCGAGATCGCCGCCATGGTGGCCTACGCCGATGCCGAATTCGGCGGCGTGGACATTCTGGTCAACAACGCGGGCATCCAGCATGTGGCCCCGATTGAAGATTTCCCGATCGAGAAGTGGGATTCCATCATCGCGATCAACCTGAGTGCCGCCTTCCACGCCACGCGGCTGGTGATTCCCGGTATGCGGGCCAAAAACTGGGGCCGGGTGATCAGCGTGGCCTCGGCCCACGGCCTGGTGGCCTCTGCCAACAAGTCGGCCTATGTGGCCGCTAAGCACGGCATTGTGGGCCTGACCAAGGCCGTGGCGCTGGAGACGGCCACCACCGGCATCACCGTCAACGCCATCTGCCCCGGCTGGGTGCTGACTCCGCTGGTGCAAAAGCAGATCGACGACCGCTCTGCCAAAGAGGGCATTACCGTGGCCCAGGCCACCAAAGACCTGCTGGGCGAGAAGGAGCCGTCGCTGCAATTCACCACGCCCGCGCAACTCGGCGGCATGGCCGTGTTCATGTGCTCGCCCGCTGCCGACAATGTGCGCGGCGTGGCCTGGGCTAACGACGGGGGCTGGACGGCGCAGTGACTGGCTCACCCCCAGGCTACAGCGCAAGCGCTTTTCGCCAACCCCCTTGCAGGGGGCAATAGCAGCAGTCTGGCGGAGCCAGTCCTGCGCTGTTCAAGAGGGGGCATCGCTTCGCTTGCCTTGGGGCGGGTGGGGTGGGTTTCTTGTGTTTTAGGGCGCTGGCGCATATGTTAATTGCGCAGGCAGCTATTAAATAGAGCCACTTGCACAATTCTGCGGATGACCAAGCGGCCAATGTGCCAGCGACAAAAATCAAGACGAAGCGAAGGGATTTAGCGGGTTGCGTGGTTGAGGTGCATCGAAAGCCATGTAT
>NZ_JBWMAU010000016.1:0-78120 GCF_056521445.1 Rhodoferax sp. LB1P47
CTCGGGAGCGACGGTGTAGTTGCTGAAGGTTGATGTGCCCATGTAGTGGAAGATGGGCTGGCCATCCAGGCTGAAGCGGCTGGTGGCATCGGGCATCAGGCCCTTGCCTTGCGTGCCGCGGATCAGCTGGCACAAATTGGTTTTGCGGCTCAGGCAGAACTTGCACTGGCGGCATTCGGGGGTGTAGAGGGGGATGACGTGGTCGCCCTTTTGCAAGGTGGTCACGCCCGGGCCGACATCCACCACGATGCCCGCGCCTTCGTGGCCGAGGATGGCGGGGAAGATGCCTTCGGGGTCGGCACCGGATAGCGTGTAGTAGTCGGTGTGGCAGATGCCGGTGGCCTTGATTTCGACCAGCACTTCACCGAATTTGGGGCCTTGCAGGTCCACGGTTTCGATGGTCAGAGGCTGGCCTGCTTTCCAGGCGACGGCGGCTTTGGTTTTCATGGGCATCCTTGCAGCGGGCAAAACCAGCACTATAAGCGGCCCACGAATACCCATTCACCCCACCCACATATTTTTAAACAAAAAGTGCCTCCAGCGCATATATAACCTGCGCAAGTAGCTATCAACAAAGTAGCAGCCGCCCATAAAAAAAGCCCCAAGGTGCAAACACCAAGGGACTCTCAAACTAGCAAAGGCAAGCGCAGCGACGCCCCTTCCAGAACAGCGCAGGACTGGCTCTGCCAGACTGCTGCTGTTGCCCCCTGCAAGGGGGTAGGAGCAGCCACACGCAGTGGGCAAGCCTGGGGGTGTGCTAGGTCAGGCGAAGAATTTTTTCAGCTTGTCCGTCCAGCTGTCGCCCGTGGGCGAATGCTTGCCGCCGCCCTTTTTGAACGAATCGTCGAGCTCGCGCATCAACTTGCGCTGGTGCTCGGTGAGCTTGACGGGCGTTTCCACCGTGATGTGGCAGTACAAATCGCCGGGGGCGCTGTCGCGTACACCCTTGATACCCTTGCCACGCAGGCGGAACTGTTTGCCCGCTTGCGTACCTTCGGGGATGTCGATGGCGGCTTTGCCCGCCAGGGTGGGCACTTCGATCTCGCCACCCAGGGCGGCGGTGATGAAGCTCACCGGCACCGAGCAGTGCAGGTCGCCGCCGTCGCGCTCGAAGATGTCGTGCTTTTTGGTGCGGATCTCGATGTACAGGTCGCCCGAGGGGCCGCCGTTGGAGCCCGGTTCGCCATTGCCCACGCTGCGGATGCGCATGCCGTCGTCGATACCGGCCGGGATTTTGACTTCCAGGGTTTTTTGCTTCTTGACCTTGCCCTGGCCGCTGCACACGGTGCAGGGGTCGGGAATGACCTTGCCCGTGCCACGGCAGGTGGGGCAGGTTTGCTGCACGCTGAAGAAGCCTTGGCGCATTTGCACCGTGCCCTGGCCTGCGCAGGTGCCGCAGGTTTTGGCCTGGGTGCCGGGTTTGGCACCGCTGCCGTGGCAGGTGTCGCAGGCTTCCCAGGTGGGGATGCGGATCTGTGCTTCCTTGCCGCGTGCGGCTTCTTCGAGTGTGACTTCCATCGCGTAGCTGAGGTCGGCCCCCCGAAACACCTGGCGGCCACCACCGGCGCGTCCGCCCCGGCTTTGGCCGAACATGTCGCCAAAAATATCGCCAAAGGCTTCGGCAAAGCCGCCGCCCGCAAAGCCTTCGGCTCCGGGGCCACCGCGCATATTGGGGTCAACCCCGGCAAAGCCATGCTGGTCGTAGGCGGCGCGTTTTTGCGCGTCGCTCAGCATTTCGTAGGCTTCCTTGATTTCTTTGAACTTTTCTTCGGCACCCTTGGCCGAATCGCCCTGGTTGCGGTCCGGGTGGTGCTTCATCGCCAGTTTGCGATAGGCTTTTTTAATTTCTTCCTCGGAGGCGTTTTTGGGAACGCCGAGGGCTTCGTAATAATCTCGTTTGCTCATGCTGCAATCACTTTCTCACTACGGAGATCGGGGGGGAGCCGGATAGCTCGGTACGCAAAAAGCCGCGCCGGAAGTCCCAAACGGGACTATCCAGGCGCGGCGCGGGTCTGATTCAGCCAGCGGCTTCTCAGTTAGCCCTTTTTGACTTCTTTCACTTCGGCATCAACGACGTTGTCGTCGGAAGCTTTGGCGGCTTCGGCTTCCGGGGCGGCCGCACCAGCTTCGTCGGCGGCTTGCTTGGCTTGCATGTCGGCGTACATCTTTTCGCCCAGCTTCTGGCTGACGGTCATCAAGGCGGTGTTCTTCTCGTCAATAGCGACTTTGTCTTCGCCCTTCAACACTTCTTCCAGCGACTTGATGGCAGCTTCGATGCTTTCTTTTTCGGCCGCTTCGATCTTGTCGCCGTACTCGGTCAGGCTCTTCTTGACGCTGTGCACGCTGGCTTCGCCCTGGTTACGGGCTTGCACCAGTTCCAGCTTCTTCTTGTCGTCGGCAGCGTTGAGCTCGGCGTCTTTCACCATTTGCTGGATTTCGGCTTCCGACAGGCCCGAGTTGGCCTTGATGGTGACCTTGTTTTCCTTGCCGGTGCCCTTGTCTTTGGCGCCGACGTGCAAGATGCCGTTGGAGTCAATGTCGAACGACACTTCGATTTGCGGCGTACCACGCGCTGCCGGTGGGATGCCCTCCAAGTTGAACTCACCCAGCAGCTTGTTGACGTTGGCGATTTCGCGCTCGCCCTGGAACACCTTGATGGTCACGGCGGGCTGGTTGTCGTCCGCGGTGGAGAAGGTTTGTGCAAACTTGGTCGGGATGGTGGTGTTCTTGACGATCATCTTGGTCATCACGCCGCCCAGGGTTTCGATGCCCAGCGACAGAGGGGTCACGTCCAGCAGCAGCACGTCCTTGCGGTCGCCGCTCAACACCTGGCCCTGGATGGCTGCGCCAACCGCCACGGCTTCGTCGGGGTTCACGTCCTTGCGGGGTTCCTGGCCGAAGAATTCCTTCACCTTTTCTTGCACCTTGGGCATGCGGGTCATGCCGCCGACCAAAATCACGTCATGGATGTCGCTGACTTTTACGCCCGCATCCTTGATGGCGGTGCGGCAAGGGGCGATGGTGCGCTCGATCAGCTCTTCGACCAGGGCTTCCAGCTTGGCACGGCTGAGCTTGATGTTCAGGTGCTTGGGGCCGGATGCATCGGCGGTCACGTAGGGCAGGTTGATGTCGGTCGATGCGCTGTTGGACAGCTCGATCTTGGCCTTTTCAGCGGCTTCTTTCAGGCGTTGCAGGGCCAGCACGTCTTTGGACAGATCAACGCCGGATTCTTTCTTGAACTCGGTAATGATGAAGTCGATGATGCGCTGGTCGAAGTCTTCGCCGCCCAGGAAGGTGTCTCCGTTGGTGGACAGCACTTCGAATTGCTTTTCGCCATCGACATCGGCGATTTCAATAATGGACACGTCGAACGTGCCGCCGCCCAAGTCGTACACGGCAATCTTGCGGTCGCCCTTTTCGTGCTTGTCCAGGCCAAAGGCCAGGGCGGCTGCGGTGGGCTCGTTGATGATGCGCTTCACGTCCAAACCGGCAATGCGGCCTGCGTCTTTGGTGGCTTGGCGCTGTGCGTCGTTGAAGTACGCGGGCACGGTGATCACGGCTTCGGTGACGGCTTCGCCCAGGTAGTCTTCAGCGGTTTTCTTCATCTTGCGCAGAATGTCGGCGCTGACCTGCTGGGCCGAGATCTTGTTGCCGCGCACTTCCACCCAGGCATCACCGTTGTCGGCGGCCACGATGGAGTAAGGCATCAGGTCGATGTCTTTTTGGACTTCTTTTTCAGCGAACTTGCGGCCAATCAGACGCTTTACGGCGTACAGCGTGTTGCGCGGGTTGGTCACGGCCTGGCGCTTGGCGGATGCACCGACCAGCACTTCCCCGTCTTCCTGGTAGGCCACGATGGAGGGGGTGGTGCGCGCGCCTTCGGCGTTTTCAATCACGCGGGGCACATTGCCTTCCATGATGGATACGCAGCTGTTGGTGGTGCCCAAGTCAATACCAATGATTCTTCCCATGATTTTTTCCTTAGATTTGTGTAAGTGGTGTGGGCTTTAAGCAAAGCCCGGATGTGTCTAACGTGTGGATAACGGGTCGCCACTTCAAGAGTAGGGCGATTAAATTTCCAGAGGTTTATTTGGGGGCGGTGACCGTGACCAGGGCCGGGCGCAGCACGCGCTCCGATATCAAATAGCCTTTTTGCAGCACGCTGACCACGGTGTTGGCTTCTTGCTCGGCGGGCACAACGCTGATGGCCTGGTGCTGGTGCGGGTCAAACTTGGTGCCGGCAGCGGGGGCGATCTCGATAATTTTGTTGCGTTCCAGCGCGCTTTTGAGCTGGCGCAGGGTGGCCTCGGCACCTTCGCGGATCTGCGCAACGGTGCCGTCTTTGATCGCCAAACCGGCTTCCAGGCTGTCGGCTACGGGCAGCAGGCTTTCGGCAAAGCTTTCCAGGCTGAACTTGCGGGCCTTGGCGATGTCGTCTTCGGCGCGGCGGCGGGCGTTTTCGGCATCGGCCTTGGCGCGCAGAAATTGGTCGGCCAAGTCAGCGCTTTTGGCTTTCAGTGCGGCCAGTTCGGCCTGCGCGATGGCCAGCGCTTCCACGTCGCTGGTGGCGTGGTCTTCAGCCGGGGACATGCCGTCCAGGGGCTGGTGGTCGGGGTTGGGGGTGTGTTCAGACATATTCTGGGGGATGGGTGGAGTGAACCAGTTCTGCAAACTGGGGCCCACCCACCTTTTTGCAAGGGGGTGGTTGGCAAAAAACTGCCTGGCACGGCGGGACACAGCGCCCCGCCCCAAGAAGTTTCAGCCCTTGATGGCCAGCAGTTCCACGTCAAATTTCAGGGTGGCGTTGGGCGGAATCGCGCCGCCTGCACCGCGTGCGCCATAGCCCAGGGCGGCGGGAATGATCAGCGTGCGAGCGCCACCAATTTGCATGCCGGCCACGCCTTCGTCCCAGCCTTTGATGACCATGCCTGCGCCCAGCGAGAACACGAAGGGGTCTTTGCGGTCCTTGCTGGAGTCGAACTTGGTGCCTTGCACGCCGTCGTTGTACAGCCAGCCGGTGTAGTGCACGGTGACGCTTTTGCCTTTGGTGGCCACGTCGCCCGAGCCCTGGATGGTGTCTTCAAATTGCAAGCCGGAGGCGGTGGTGGTGAAAGCCATGTGTGTTCCTTGGAGTGTCCACTATTAAAAATATAGCTACTGGTGCAATAAGAATGTGCGCCAGAGGCCTAAATGAGGCTGAATTATGCCAGCGCGCCGGGGTGGTCCAGGTCGGGCCGGTCCGCCGGGTCGATGTGGGTCATCAGCTCCAGCACCGCATGCTGTTGCAGCACCCGGCGGCGGGCTTCCACTGCAATGCCGTGGCCCGCTTCCACGGTGATGTCGGCGGCCACCACGATGTGCGCGTCGGCCACCAGCATGTCGCCCATGCGGCGGGTTTTGAGCCCGTGCACCCCCAGCACCCCGGGGGTGTCGGCGATGGTGCGGTGGATGGCTGCCACCTCTTCGGTACCGGCACCCCGGTCCATCAAATCATTCAGTGCATCCCAGCCAAACGATATGCCCATCTTGCCCACCATCAAGCCGACGATCAGCGCCGCAATCGGGTCCAGCAGCGGGTAGCCCAGCAGGTTGCCGACAATCCCGCAGGCCACCACCAGGGACGATGCCGCGTCGGAGCGGGCATGCCATGCGTTGGCCACCAGCATGCCCGATTTGACCGTCGTTGCCACCCGCAACATATAACGAAACAGGCATTCCTTGGCCACCAGCGCGGCCAGTGCCACCCACAGGGCCGACAGGTGCACGCTCGGGATCAGCGTGGGCTGTTCCAGTTTGATGACCGCCGACCAGACCATGCCCACGCCCACCGCCAGCAGCAGCAAGCCCAGCACCAGCGAGGCCCCGGTTTCAAAGCGCTGGTGGCCGTAAGGGTGTTCGGTATCGGCATCTTTGCGGCTGTGCTGGTTCGCCAGCAAAACGGCAAAGTCGGCCACCAGGTCGGACAGCGAATGCACCCCGTCTGCTATCAGGGCCTGGGACTTGGCCAGCACGCCCACCACGATCTGGACGCTGCTCAGGGCGATGTTGACGGCCACGCTGACCCAGGTGCTTTGGGATGCCGCAGCGGCTTTGATCGCCCTATGGGCAGCGCTGTCGTGTGCGTCTTCTGGGGGAAATGGATGCCGCATGTTTGCTCCTGATTGTGTAGCTATGTTACAAGCCTACGCCAGCGCCAACGCCCATTAAGGTCAATATTCCCATCGCCAGAAAGATAGCTGCGGCAATGCGGTGCACGACTTGGGTGGGCAGGCGTTCGGCTATTCTGTTGCCCAGCAGCACGGCGGGCACATTGGCCAGCATCATGCCCAGGGTGGTGCCCGCCACCACGGCCACAAAGTGGTCGTACTTGGCCGCCAGGGCGATGGTGGCAAACTGGGTTTTGTCGCCCATTTCGGCCAGAAAGAAGGCGATCAGCGTGGTGCCGAATACGCCGTAACGGGCCAGCTTGGCATCTTCTTCGTCAAATTTGTCGGGCACCAGGGTCCAGGCGGCCATGGCTATGAACGATACGCCCAGCACCCAGCGCAAGGTCTGCGGCCCCACCTGGGACGTGAGCCAGCTCCCCACGGCCCCGGCAAAGGCGTGGTTGGCAATGGTGGCCACCAAAATAGCGGCAATGATGGGCCAGGGTTTTTTGAATTTGGCCGCCAAAATGAAGGCCAGCAGCTGGGTTTTATCGCCAATTTCGGCGAGGGCGACGATGCCTGTGGAAAGGAGAAATGCTTCCATGGGTTTCTTTCTAGGCCAGTGCTGAGACGAATGACCACATCCCCTCCTGGCCAATCCGAGGGTATATGGTCAAAGGTCTTGCCAAGAAAAAACCGCTTGCACCATAGCCTGAATGGCTAAGTATGTTGACGCAAGCCCCACCGTTATTGCAACGGTGGGAGGCTACTCCCCAATGAACCCGCCGATGTTACCCGATGAACAAGGGTAAACACTCATACTTCTACCCAGTCGCAGCCCAACGCCGCATGGGCCACGCCCAGTGTGACATCGGCACAACCTTGCGACCCGGCCAGCGCGGCCAGCGCCAAGGCGGGTCGGTTGTTCTGTTCACTCAAGTGGGCCGCCATGATGCGGCGCAGACCACCCGGTGCCAAAGCTTGGGCAATTTCGGCTGCGGCGTGGTTGGCCAGGTGGCCGTACAGGCCGCCCACGCGCTGCTTCAAAAACGCCGGGTAGCGCGAAGCGGCCAGCAGGTCCGGGTCGTGGTTGCACTCCAGCAGCAGGGCCTGGCAGCCCATCAACTGCGCCAGCACGTGCGGCGTGGCGTGGCCCAGGTCGGTCAGGATGCCCAGGTGTGCGTCGCCCTGGCTACAGCGCAGTTGCAGCGGCTCGCGGGCATCGTGCGGCACGGTGAAGGGCGTGAGTTGCAATTTGCCCAGGTCTATGGTTTCGGTGTCGCGGGCGATGCGTAGCAGGCCGTCTAAATCTGGCAAATCGGGGGAGGCGATGGCGGCGTGTGTGCCGTGGCTCATCCACACCGGAATACGGTGGCGCACGGCCCACTGCGGCGCGCAGCCTACATGGTCGCCGTGCTCGTGGGTGATGAAGATGGCATCGATCTGCGCGGGCACCAGCCCTGCCTGCGCCAGCCGCTGGTCGAGTTGCTTGTGGCCAAAGCCGCAATCGACCAGCAGGCGGGTGGTGTGGGCCCCGCTGCGGGCTTCAACGACCGTGCCGTTACCGGCACTGCCGCTGCCCAGGCTCTTGAACCGAAGGGTGCTTATTTCAGGTCGTCCGCAATGATCTGGACGATCTTCTTGGCGTTCTCGGAGGCTTCTGGCACGCCGGCGGCGTTCAGCACCGAGACGGTGGTGGTCGAGCCTTCTGTGACCACGGCAATGCGGTATTGCAGCGGTGCCGACACGCTGTCTTTGCTGAACAGCTTGGTGAAGAATCCGGGCTGGATTTTGGTGGCGTTCGGGGCCACATAGCGCACAAAGTAGGTACCTTTGCTGCGGTCGCGGTCTTCTACGGTGAAGCCGGTGCGGTCTAGTGTCAGGCCCACGCGGCGCCAGGCGCGGTCAAAACCGTCGTCCATTTGCACCACGGGCTGGTTGTTGATCGTGGCAATGCGGGCGTTGGCCTTGGCGAGTTCGGGTTGCAGAGCGGTTTTGATTTGCTCGTTGCTGGCACCCAGCTGGAGCATCAGGCGGCGCAGAAACTCGACTTCCAGCTCGGGGTCGATCGGGCGGGGCTGCCAGGTGGTCTGGTCTTTGGCCTGGCTGGTGTAGACCTCGATCATGCCCCGGTGGCTGATGTAGATTTCGGTGCCGCCGGTGGCGGTGCGTTCCAGGCGGGTGCGGTATTTGTCGCGTTCGCCGGTGGAGTACAGCGACTCGAATACCTTGCCGATGGTGCTGCGGATGATGTCCTGCGGCAGCTTGGCGCGGTTTTCGGCCCAGTCGGTTTCCATGATGCCCAGGCCGGCGTTGTCTTCGGTCAGCAAGAAGCCGTTTTGTAGCCAGAAGTCGCGCACCGGGCCCCACAGCCTGTCCGCAGGGCGGTTGACCACCAGCCAACGCTGCGAGCCAGCACGTTCGACGCGGATGTCGCCCAGCGAGGTGGCGGCGGTGGGCGCAGCGGATGCAACCTGGCCGACTTTGTAGTTGCTGGCGGTGATGGCCGCGCCGGGCACGACGTACTTGGAGTCGCGGGTGAGCTGCGACAGGTCGGGCGGCACGTCGAGCGCAGGGCCTACGGTGCCCGCGCTTTTGTAGTCGATTTTTTCGGTTTGCAGTACCGAGCAGGCACCCAGCGCCAAGGTCAGTCCCAGCACTCCAACTTTCAATCCAGCTTTTGCAATATGGTTCACGTAGCGTTCCTAAAGAGTTAGATCAGACCACTGCTGCGCAGCGCATCTTTGACCGTGGTGTGGAAAGAGGCGGATAACTGCGTCATGGGCAGGCGCAGCGTGGGGCCGCACAGGCCGAGCTCAGTCATTGCCCATTTCACCGGGATCGGGTTGGCTTCGACAAACAGGTACTTGTGTACCGGCATGAGCTGGCGCTGGATCTGCATGGCGCGCTGCACGTTGCCCGCGATGGCGGCCATACACAGTTCGTGCATCAGGCGCGGCGCGATATTGGCGGTGACGCTGATGTTGCCTTGGCCACCGCAGAGCATGAGCGCCACGGCGGTGGGGTCGTCGCCCGAGTACACGGCAAAGCCCTGGGGCACGTCGCGGATCAGCCACTGGGCGCGCTCGATGTTGCCAGTGGCTTCCTTGATGCCGACGATGCCAGGCACCTGGGCCAGACGCAGCACGGTCTCCAGCTGCATATCGGCCACGGTGCGGCCGGGCACGTTGTACAGCACCATCGGCAAGTCCACCGCTTCGGCGATGGCCTTGAAGTGCTGGTATTGGCCTTCTTGGGTGGGCTTGTTGTAGTAGGGCACGACCTGCAAATGGCAGTCGGCACCTACCTTTTTGGCGAAGCGGGTGAGCTCGATGGCCTCGGAGGTGGAGTTGGCGCCGCACCCCGCCATGATAGGCACCCGGCCCTTGGCCTGCTCGACCGCCACGCGGATGATCTCGCAGTGCTCTTCGATGCTGACGGTGGGCGATTCGCCGGTGGTGCCGACCACGCCGATGCAGTCTGTTCCCTCCGCAATATGCCAATCGATCAAGGTGCGCAGGGTGGGGTAGTCCACGCTGCCGTCTTCAAGCATCGGTGTCACCAGTGCCACGATGCTGCCAGTAATGGGTGTCATGTCCGCAGTCTCAAACGGGAAAATCGCCATTCTAACGAGGGCGCGTCAAGGAAATTTTTGGCATCTACACGCTATTTGCTATTGAAAATATAGCTTGTTGCGCAGGTGCAATATGCGCTAGAGGCTTATTTTGTTTAGAAACAGGCCCAGAGCTGGTCGGCCAAGGAGACTAGGAACTCGGGCCGGGTGTACAGCGCAAACACCCCCGCCAGCGCCGCCAAGGCGACACACCACCAGACAAGGGGTTTGGCCATGCCTTCAGACCCCCTGGGGCAGGGGTGCTGCCCGGCGGATCGGTGCCTCTTTGACCGGCAGATTCACCAGCCCGGCAAATACGCCTAAGCCGATGGCGATGTACCAGACCAGGTTGTAGTTGCCGTTGCGGTCGTACAAGAAACCGCCCAGCCACACCCCCATGAACGAGCCCACTTGGTGGCTTAAAAACACAAATCCACTCAGCATCGACATGTGCTGGATGCCAAAAATCTGCGCCAGCGCGGCGTTGGTGGGCGGTACGGTAGACAGCCACAGCAGGCCCATCACGGCGGCAAAAATATACACGCTGGTGGGTGACAGCGGGGCCAGCAAAAAGATGCTGATGACCACCGCCCGCGCAAAGTAGATGAACGACAAAATGGTTTTCTTCTGCATCCGCTGCCCCAGCGTGCCTGCCGCATAGGTGCCAAACACATTAAACAGGCCGATCAGTGCCAGTGCATAGCTGGCCACCTGGGGCGACAAGCCCTTGTCGCGCAAATAACTGGGCATGTGCACGCCGATAAACACCACCTGGAAGCCGCACACAAAGTAGCCCGCCATGAGCAGCTGGAAGCTGGGGTACTTGAAGGCTTCTTTGAGCGCCTCGCCAATCGTCTGGTCCCGTTTGACGGCCTGGGCACCGCCAAAGCCGGGTTCGCGCAGGCCCCAGGCCAGCGGCATGATCAGCAAGGCCGCTGCGCCCAGCACCACCAGCGCCTGCTGCCAGCCCAGCCCGCTGATCAGCAGCCCTTCGGTCGGCACCATCAAAAACTGCCCAAACGAGCCCGCCGCTGCGGCAATACCCATCGCCCACGAGCGCTTTTCGGCCGCCACATTGCGCCCAATTACCCCGTACACCACGGCGTAGGTGGTGCCCGCTTGCGCCATGCCCAGTTGTACGCCCGCGCTCAGGGTAAACAGCAGCGGCGTGGGCGCGTGCGCCATGCCGACCAGGCCCAGCGCGTACAGTAGCGCACCGGCCAGCATCACCTTGAAAGCGCCCAGTTTGTCGGCCAGCATGCCCGCAAACACGCCGCTGATGCCCCAAGTCAGGTTCTGGATGGCGATGGCAAAAGCAAAGGTTTCGCGGGTCCAGCCCTGCGCCTGGGTGATGGGCTGCAACCACAGGCCAAAGCCGTGGCGGATACCCATAGACAAGGTAACGATGGCACCGCCACAGATGAGCAACTGGGTCAGTGAAAGAGGAGTTTTGGAACTTTGCATGGCTTTACTGTACATAGTTTGGCACGCTGGCTTTGGAGTGCTGTGGTTGCATCCAGTGCTCTACAATCCCGAAAATATGGCCACCCAAAACCCCGCAATTCTCGCTACGCCCGCCTATTCTGAAAGCTCGATCCGCGTCCTCAAGGGGCTGGAGCCCGTCAAGCAGCGCCCGGGCATGTACACCCGCACCGACAATCCCCTGCATGTGATCCAGGAAGTGCTGGACAACGCGGCCGACGAAGCGCTGGCGGGCCACGGCAAGAAAATCCGCGTGACGCTGTTTGCCGATGGCTCGGTCGGCATTGAAGACGATGGGCGCGGCATTCCGTTTGGCATGCACCCGGAAGAAAACGCCCCGGTGATCGAGCTGGTGTTCACCCGCCTGCACGCGGGCGGCAAGTTCGACAAGGGCAAAGGCGGGGCCTACAGCTTCTCGGGCGGCCTGCACGGCGTGGGGGTCAGCGTAACCAATGCGTTGGCGCTGCGGCTAGAGGCCACTTCGTACCGCGAAGGCTCGGTGGCCCGGCTGGTGTTTGCCGATGGCGAAGTGGTTGAGCCCTTGCAGGTGCGCAAGGCCGAAGGCGGTGACCGCAAATCCGGCACCAGCGTGCGCGTCTGGCCTGATCCCAAATACTTTGAATCCTCGGCCCTGCCGATGGCCGAGCTAACCCATTTGCTGCGCAGCAAAGCCGTGTTGATGCCCGGCGTGACGGTGACGTTGGCGGTCGAGAAAACCAAGGACGTGCAAACCTGGCTCTACAAAGGCGGCCTGCGCGACTACCTCTCGCAAAACCTGCACGGTGAGCCGGTGATCCCTTTGTTTGAAGGCGAAGGCTTTGCCGACAGCGGCCACGACACCTTTGCCGAAGGCGAGGGCGCGCAGTGGTGCGTGGCCTTTACCGAAGACGGCGCGGCCCTGCGCGAGAGCTATGTCAACCTGATCCCCACCACCGTGGGCGGCACGCACGAATCCGGTCTGCGCGACGGCCTGTTCACGGCGGTCAAAAGCTTTATTGAGCTGCATTCGCTGTTGCCCAAGGGCGTAAAGCTACTGCCCGAAGACGTGTTTGCCCGCGCCAGCTTTGTGCTCAGCGCCAAGGTGTTGGACCCGCAGTTCCAGGGCCAGATCAAAGAGCGGCTGAATTCCCGCGATGCGGTGCGCCTGGTGTCCAGCTTTGTGCGGCCCACCCTGGAGCTGTGGCTGAACCAGCACGTGGACTACGGCAAAAAACTGGCCGAACTGGCGATTAAGGCCGCCCAGTCGCGCCAAAAAGCCGGGCAAAAGGTCGAAAAGCGCAAGGGTTCCGGCGTGGCCGTGCTGCCCGGCAAGCTGACCGATTGCGAAAGCAAAGATTTGGCGCAGAACGAAGTGTTTCTGGTCGAGGGCGACTCTGCCGGCGGCAGCGCCAAAATGGGCCGCGACAAAGCCAGCCAGGCCATCCTGCCCCTGCGCGGCAAGGTGCTGAACACCTGGGAGGTGGAGCGCGACCGGCTGTTTGCCAACACCGAAATCCACGACATCTCGGTGGCCATTGGTGTAGACCCGCACGGCCCCAACGACACGCCCGACCTGAGCGGCCTGCGCTACGGCAAGATTTGCATCCTCAGCGACGCGGACGTGGACGGCTCACACATCCAGGTGCTGCTACTGACCCTGTTCTTCCGCCACTTCCCCAAGCTGATCGAAACCGGCCACGTGTTTGTGGCCCGCCCGCCGCTGTACCGGGTGGACGCGCCTGCGCGGGGCAAAAAACCGGCCAGCAAAGCCTATGCGCTAGACGAAGGTGAACGCAGTGCCATTCTGGACAAACTGCGCAAGGAAGGCGTGCGCGAAGGCGCCTGGAGCATCAGCCGCTTCAAGGGCCTGGGCGAGATGAATGCCGAGCAGCTGTGGGACACCACCCTGAATCCCGACACCCGCCGCCTCTTGCCGGTGCAACTGGGCAGTGTTAACTTCGCCCAGACCGAAAACCTGATCACCAAGCTTATGGGCAAAGGCGAAGCTGCTTCCCGCCGGGAGCTGATGGAATTGCATGGCGACACTGTCGAGCTAGACGTGTAATTAATTTATGAACAAAAAAGGCCTCTGGCGCATATTCTGTATAGGTATTGCGCTATTCATAACGCAGCGTGTCGCCCTGGCCGATGTGTGGGGCTACATCGACCCGCAGGGCGTGGCGCACTTTGCCACCGAGCGCACGGACGAGCGCTATGAGCTGTTCTACCAAGGCTTTGAGAGCTTTGACACCACCCAAGGGCTGAAGGCAGCCAGCACCGACCGATCCGTGGCTGTGCCTACCGCGCCGCCCAAGCTGCTGGCTTTTTTTGATGTTTCGCCCAGTTACAAGCTGGTGAAACACCATCTGCGCGATGCCTCCACCAAGCTCAGCGTGGACTACGAGCTGCTGCAAGCGCTGATCGTGGCCGAGTCGGGCTTTAACAGCACGGCGGTGTCGCCCAAGGGCGCTGTCGGCCTGATGCAGGTCATGCCGGCCACGGCCGAGCGCTATGGGCTGGTGGGCGATGCCAAACTCAGCATCGAGCAAAAGCTGTTTGACCCCAAGACCAATATCCGCATCGGCGCACGCTACCTTAGCGACCTGATCCGCATGTTTCCCGGCCAACTGGACCTGGCCGTGGCCTCGTACAACGCTGGCGAGGGCGCGGTGCAACGGGCGGGCAACCGCATCCCTAATTACAAGGAAACCCAGGCCTACGTGAAAACCGTGCTCCAGCTCTACAACGGCCTCAAGCCACCCGCAGCCGTGGCCGAGCCGCGCCGCCAGCCTTCGCGCATCCGCATGGAGCTGTCGGGTGGTGCGGTGGGCCGGGGCAATATGCCGCCGGTGGCCGTACTACCCTGAT
Source organism: Rhodoferax sp. LB1P47 (assembly GCF_056521445.1). Lineage (NCBI taxonomy): Bacteria > Pseudomonadati > Pseudomonadota > Betaproteobacteria > Burkholderiales > Comamonadaceae > Rhodoferax > Rhodoferax sp. LB1P47. Next base: position 14,089 of record NZ_JBWMAU010000016.1, read on the forward strand.
ACCTGTCGTCTCTGCGGCGCATCTTGTGTGCCACTAGCCGCTGTCTTTTCTTTCTTTTTTCACTCCCATGACCGACCAACCCGAACTGGACCTGCCCGAAGATCCGCCCGTGCCTGAACAGGCTATCGACGATGACGGCCTGAGCTTGGCCAGCTACGCCCAGCGTGCCTACCTGGAATACGCCCTGAGCGTGGTCAAGGGCCGGGCCATTCCCGACGTGACCGACGGCCAGAAGCCGGTGCAGCGGCGCATTTTGTATTCCATGTCGCGCATGGGCCTGGGCTTTGGCGGGGCCAATGGGGCCACCGGAGCCAAGCCGGTCAAATGTGCCCGCGTGGTCGGCGACGTGCTGGGCCGATTCCACCCGCACGGTGACCAGGCCGCCTACGACGCACTGGTGCGCATGGCGCAAGACTTCAGCCAGCGCTACCCGCTGATCGACGGCCAGGGTAACTTTGGCAGCCGCGACGGCGACGGTGCAGCGGCGATGCGCTACACCGAAGCCCGGCTGGCGCGCATTACCAGCCTGTTGCTGGACGAAATCGACGAAGGCACGGTGGACTTTGTGCCCAACTACGATGGCTCCACCCAAGAGCCGCAGCAGTTGCCCGCCCGCTTGCCGTTCAATTTGCTCAACGGGGCCAGCGGCATCGCTGTGGGCCTGGCCACCGAAATCCCCAGCCACAACCTGCGCGAGATTGCCGATGCCTGCGTGGCGCTGATCAAAACCCCGCAGCTCACGGAAGAAGAGCTGTTTGCCATCGTGCCCGGCCCCGATTATCCCGGCGGCGCACAGATCATCAGCAGCAGCACCGACATCGCCGATGCCTACCGCACGGGGCGCGGCTCGCTCAAGGTGCGGGCGCGCTGGAAGATCGAAGAACTGGCACGTGGCCAGTGGCAACTGGTGGTGAACGAGTTGCCCCCGGGTGTCAGCACCCAGCGCGTGCTGGAAGAAATTGAAGAACTCACCAACCCGCGCATCAAGGCCGGTAAAAAAGCCCTGAGCCTGGACCAAACCCAGCTGAAAGCCTCGGTGCTGTCGGTGCTGGACGTGGTGCGCGATGAATCGAACAAAGACGCTGCCGTGCGCCTGGTGTTCGAGCCCAAAACCAGCCGCATTGAGCAGCAGGAGCTGATCACCGCGCTGCTGGCGCACACCAGCCTGGAAACATCTTCGCCCATCAACCTGACCATGATCGGGCTGGACGGTCGGCCGATGCAGAAGTCGCTGCGCCAGATGCTGCAAGAGTGGATTGCTTTCCGCCAAACCACTTTGCAACGCCGCAGCCAGCACCGGCTGGACAAGGTGCTGGAGCGTATCCACATCCTGGAGGGGCGGCAGATTGTGCTGCTCAACATCGACGAGGTGATCGCCATCATCCGCCAGGCCGATGAGCCCAAGGCGGCGCTGATTGCGCGCTTCAACTTGAGCGACCGGCAGGCCGAAGACATCCTGGAAATCCGCCTGCGCCAACTGGCCCGGCTGGAAGCCATCAAGATCGAGCAGGAGCTGAAAACCCTGCGCGAAGAGCAGGCCCGGCTGGAAGAGCTGCTGGCCAACCCCAGCGTGCTGCGCCGTTTGATGGTGAAAGAGATCGAGGCCGACGCAAAGATTTTTGCCGACCCGCGCCGCACCCTGATCCAGGCCGAGAAGCGTGCCGTGGTCGAAGTCAAGGTGGTGGATGAGCCTGTGACCGTGGTGGTGTCGCAAAAAGGCTGGGTTCGGGCTCAAAAAGGCTGGGCCAAAGAGGGCGGGGCCGAATACAGCTTCAAATCTGGCGACGCGCTGTACGGCACATTTGAATGCCGCAGCGTCGATACCCTGCTGGTGTTTGGCACCGCCAAAGACAAAACGGGCCGGATCTACACCGTGCCGGTGGCCGCCTTGCCCGGTGCGCGTGGCGACGGCCAGCCGGTGACCACGCTGATCGAACTGGAAAGTGGCACCCAGGTGGCGCATTACTTTGCCGGGCCGGGCAGCGCCACGCTGCTGTTGTCCAGCTCGGGCGGCTATGGCTTTTTGGCCACGGTGGACGACATGCAAGCCCGCAACAAGAGCGGACGGGCCTTCATCACTGTGGGCGAGGGCGAGACGGTGAACCCACCGTCGCACGCCAGCGGCTCCAGTGGCAGCCAGCCGGTGGTGCCGGCCACCCACGTGGCCTGCGCCTCAGCGGGCGGGCGGATTCTGACCTTCGAGATCAGCGAGTTGAAGCTCCAGCCCAAGGGTGGACGCGGCCTGATGCTGATTGCGCTGGAAGACAAAGACACGTTGGCAGGGGCCGTGGCCTATACCCGCAGCATCCGCATCGACGGCATGGGGCGCGGTGCCAAGCCCCGCTCAGAAACGCTGGAAATCCGCAGTTTGAACAACGCGCGGGCGGTGCGCGGGCGTAAGGGTAAGCTGGCCGATCTGGGCTTTAAACCAGGTGTTATTTTTCGGATTGAGTAGTATTTTTTTTTGGTGTATACGTGTATTTCCAGAGTGATTTTTGTTGTTGATGTGTCACAATTTATTTGTGACGTGCATCACAAATTACAGGGGAAATCATGAACTTTAGTAATCTGCGCGTAGCCGCAAAATTATGGTTGGCCGTTGGAATCATTGTGGTTGCGCTGCTGGTTTTGGCGGGTGTTACGGGTTACCGCTCCTTGACACTACAGTCTCAAACCCAGTCCGCCCAGATGGCGATGGACCAGCGTGTGATCCAGTCCACTCGGTGGGCGGGCCTGACCAGCCTGAACGCGGTGCGGGCCGAGGCTTCGTTGCTCAGCTCCGATCCGGGCGTAGCGGCGGCTTTTAAAGAGCCGAGTACGGCGACCAGTGCGCAAATCACCGAGATCCAAAAGACCATTTCCGAAATGGACTTGAGCCCGGCGGACAAAGCACAGCTCGATACCATCGCCAGCGCCCGTACCAAGGTGCTCGACACCCGTAAGCAGGCGCAGCAGCTCAAAAAAGACGGCAAAGCCGAAGAAGCTATAGCGATGCTGCAAGGCGAGGTCAAGACCGCTGTAACTGCCTACTTGGGGGAGCAGCGCAAGTTTGTTGAAATGCAAGAGCAGGCTTTGCACCAGTCTGAGGCCGATGCCAAATCGGCGAGCGCGGTGTTGTTCAACATCGTCTGCACTGCTCTGGCTTTGTTGGTGCTGGGCTTGCTGGCCGGGGCTTTTTTGCTGATCCGCAGCATCCAGCAACCCTTGGGGGTGGCCAATGAAGCCGCTGCCCGTATTGCCGAAGGCGACCTCAGCATGGGGCTGGACTCCGACCGCAAAGATGAATTTGGTGACCTGTTGCGCTCGCTCAACACCATGAGCCTGTCGCTGGGCCGCATGGTCCACCAGGTGCGCCAGAGCACCGACAGCATTGCCACCGCCAGCTCCGAGATTGCCAGTGGCAACAACGACCTGGCCGCCCGCACCGAGCAAACCGCCAGCAATTTGCAGCAAACCGCTGCGTCGATGGAGCACCTGACCCAGACCGTGCGCCAGAGCACAGACAACGCCAACCAGGCCAGCACGCTGGCGGCCAACGCGTCCAGCGTGGCGCAAAAGGGGGGCGAAGTGGTCAAGCAGGTGGTGGTAACGATGGAGGAGATCAACGCCAGCAGCAAGAAGATTTCCGACATCATTGGCGTGATCGACGGTATTGCCTTTCAAACCAATATTTTGGCGCTGAATGCCGCCGTGGAAGCCGCCCGTGCCGGTGAGCAGGGCCGGGGCTTTGCGGTGGTGGCCAGCGAAGTGCGCAGCCTGGCGCAGCGCAGCGCCCAGGCAGCCAAGGAAATTAAGGGCCTGATCGGGACCTCGGTGGAAAAGGTCGAATCCGGCGCGCGGCTGGTGGCCGAGGCGGGCAGCACCATGAGCGATATCGTGCAGTCGGTAAAACGCGTGACCGATATCGTGGGCGAGATCACTGCTGCGGCCACCGAGCAAAGCACCGGTATCAACGAAATCAACCGTGCTGTGGTCATTCTGGACCAGATGACGCAGCAGAACTCGGCTTTAGTCGAGGAGAGTGCTGCCGCTGCGACCAGCATGCGCGAACAGGCGGGGCAACTGGCTACTGCGGTGGCGGTGTTCAAGGTAAACCAGTCGCTGCATGGCGGCATGTCTGCAAGCTTTGCACCGGCCCCTTCTTACAAGGCGGCTGCGGCACCTGCGCGGCAGACCCCTGCGCCCAAGCTGGCACCCCGGCCAGCTGCAACCAAACTCTCGACCTCGGTCGCCAAACCCCGTGCCGTGCCTGCACCTGCCCGTCCTGCTGCCAGTGCCGCAACGCCTGCGCCCCGAACGCTGGCGGCACCCAAGGCCAAGCCCGCTGCCGCTGGTGGCGAGGGCGATTGGGAAAGCTTCTAAAGCCCGTTGGTGTTCCGGCCAAACACCGCCGGGTGTCTACCTGAATACCACCACGTGGTCCACCTCGGCGCGGATGCCGATCCATTCGCCCAGTGCATGGTCGTGGTGGCTGGGCACGTGGGCCAGCACGGTTTCGCCGCTGGCCAATTGCAGGGTGTACAAAAACGTGCTGCCCCTGAATGCTTTGCGCACCACCTGCGCTTGTACGCTGGCCGCGTCGTCGTGCACGATGTCATCGGCCCGTAGCAGCACCTCCACCGGGCCCAGCGGTAAATCCGCCAGCAGGGCGGGGCGGATGTCGTGCAGCGGCCCCAGCGGGGTGTTGACCTGCTTGTGGCTGCCTGTGGCATCGGTGTGCAGGCTGACCTGCCCTTGGGCGAACACCCCGTGGCCAATGAAGTCGGCCACAAAGCGCGTGGCGGGCCGGTGGTACAGGGTGTAGGCATCGGCCCACTGGTGTAGCCGCCCGTCTTGCACCACACCGATGTGGTCGCCGATGGCAAAGGCCTCTAGCTGGTCGTGGGTGACCAGCAAGGCCGTGGCCCCCGCCGCCTTGAGGATGCCGCGCACCTCGTGCGCCAGGCGCTCGCGCAGGTCTACGTCCAGGTTGGAAAACGGCTCGTCCAGCAGCAGCAACTGGGGCCGGGGGGCCAGCGCCCGCGCCAGAGCCACGCGCTGCTGCTGGCCGCCCGACAGCGCATGCGGCATGTGGCGGCGCAGGCCTTCCAACCCCACCAGCGCCAGCACTTCGGCCACCCGCGCGCGCCGCTTCGGCGTGGGCCAGTGGGCAATGCCAAAGGCTACGTTGCGCCCCACGTCCAGGTGTGGAAATAGCGCGTAGTCCTGGAACACCATGCCCATGCGCCGCTGCTCGGGGGGCACGGCCTGGCAGGGCGCACTGATGGTCTGCCCGTCCAGCGCAATGTGGCCCGCGCTAACCGGCTCCAGCCCTGCCACGGCCCGCAGTAGCGTGGTTTTGCCGCAGCCCGACGGGCCAATCAAGACCCCAATATCGCCCGCCGGCAGACCCAATGTGACGTTGTCCACAGCGGGCTGGGGGCGGCCGGGGTAGCTGACGCTGAGGCTTTGTAGTTTGAGAAACATCGTCCGATTTTAGATATTTACAATTCTCATTTGCACTGGCGTGGCCCATCTCCCCAGGCTCCACTACAACGGTTACCCATGCCACTTTTTCAACGCCTTGTGCAACTCCCTTTATTCCTGCTGGCCGCTCTGGTGCTGCTGCCTGTGATTGCCGTGTGGGCAGCGCTGTTGCAGTGGAATGCCACCAGCGCCGAGATCTTGCAACAAATGGTGGCCACGGTACTGCCCGAATATGCCTTGACATCGCTGCTGCTGTGCGTCTGCGTGGCGCTGGGGGTGGCGCTCGTGGGCACGGCCACGGCGTGTGCGGTGGCAGTGTTTGATTTTCCGGGCCGCCGCACCCTGGAATGGGCGCTGCTGCTGCCCCTGGCCATGCCCGCCTATGTGGTGGCCTATGCCTATACCGATTTTTTGCAGTACAGCGGCCCGGCCCAGGGGGCACTGCGGACGTTGACCGGGTTGCAGGGCCGCATGCTGCCCGAGGTGCGCAGCCTGGGCGGGGCGGTGCTGGTGTTTGTGGTCACCCTCTACCCCTATGTATACCTGCTGGTGCGGGCAGCGCTGGCCGAGCGGGCGGCGCACCTGATGGAGGCGGCCCGCATGCTGGGCGCGCCGCTGGGCCGCCGTGTGCGCAGCGTGGCCCTGCCGCTGGCACGCCCGGCAGTGGCGGCCGGGGTGGCGTTGGCGCTGATGGAGACCCTGGCCGATTTTGGTGTGTCCAGCTACTTTGGCATCCAGACCTTTACCGCCGGTATCTACAAGGCCTGGCTGTCTATGGACAACCCGGTGGCGGCGGCCCAACTGGCCTGCTTGCTGCTGACTGTGGTGGCGGTGCTGCTGGCGCTGGAGCGCCAAGCCCAACAGCGCATGCGGTTCTCGGCGGCCAAAGGCAGCCGGACGGGCAGTGCCGAGGCGCGGCGCGTGCCGCTAATGGGTTGGCAGCGGGTGCAGGCATGGGCGGTGTGCAGCCTGCCGGTGTTGTTGGGCTTTGTGTTGCCGGTGCTGTTCATGCTGCGCCCGCTGGTGCAGGGCTGGCAGTCGGAGGATGCGCCGCTGCCTTGGGCACGGTTTGGCCACTGGGCGTGGAACAGCGTGCAATTGGGCGGCCTGGCTTCTGTGCTGGCCGTGGGGATGGCGCTGCTGCTGGCGTTTGCGGCACGCCCGGCCTCGGCCCGGCTGGCGCGCGGCGTGTTGCAGGTGGCCAGCCTGGGTTATGCGATTCCGGGGGCCGTGGTGGTGGTGGGGCTGCTGCTGCCGGTGGGTTGGTTGCAGGCGGCCCAGCCGACCTGGGGTGTGGGCTATGTGCTGACGTCCACCGTGCTGGGGGTGGTGTGGGCGTATTTGGTGCGGTTTTGCGCGGTGGCTTTGCAGAGCGTGCAAAGCGGCTACAGCCGGATTCCGCAGAGCTATGACGAATCTGCGCGCATGCTGAATGTGACCGGCTGGGGTTTGCTGTGGCGGGTGCACTGGCCGTTGCTGCGCCGCTCCACCGGGGTAGCCGGTTTACTAGTGTTTGTGGATGTGATGAAGGAGTTGCCGGCCACCCTGGTGCTGCGGCCCTTCAACCATGACACGCTGGCGGTGATGGCCTACCAGCTGGCCCGCGACGAGCGCCTGGGCGAGGCCGCCTTACCGTGCCTGGCCCTGGTGGCGGTGGGGCTGCTGCCGGTGCTACTGCTGAGCCGCTCGCTGAACAAGTGAAGCCGTGCGCAATGAAAAAAACCGCCGAAAACCATGATTTTTTGCGGCGGTTTTGAAAGGCGGAACCCGGTTATTTGTAACCTACGCGGTCCAGCATTTGCTGTACCTTGACCTGGTTCATGCCGACCACGCTGATCGGGATGGTTTCGCTCTTGAAGCTGCCGCCGGTCATGCTTTGCAGGGCCGGGTTGTTGACCTGCACGCCTTTGGCGGTGGGCCATTCGTTGTTGCCGTTGGCAAAATAGTTTTGCGCTTCAGCGCTGGCCAGGTACTCTAAAAACTTCACGGCGTTGGCCGGGTTTTTGCTGTTTTTGGCCATGCCGCCACCGGCGATGTTGACGTGCGTGCCCCAGCTGCTTTGGTTGGGGAAGAGTATGCCGACTTTGTCCATCACCGCTTTGTCTTCGGCCTTGTCGGAGCGCATCAGGCGGGCCACGTAGTAGCTGTTGGTGATGGCCACGCCGCATTCGCCCGAGGCCACGGCCTTGATCTGGTCGGTGTCGCCGCCTTTGGCGGGGCGCGCCATGTTGGCCACCATGCCTTTGAGCCAGACTTCGGCTGCTGCGGGGCCTACATGCTCGGTAACGGCACCAAACAGCGACAGGTTGTACGGGTGCGAGCCCGAACGGGTGCAGAGCAGGCCCTTGTTCTTGGGCTCGCCCAGTTCCTCGTAGGTATCGACATCGCCCGGTTTGATGCGGGCCTTGTCATACACCACCACGCGGGCGCGGGTGCTGTAGCCAAACCAGAGTGTGCCTTCGGGGCTGGCTTTGCCCCGGTATTGGGCGGGAATGGCCGCCTCCAGCAGCTTGGACTGCACCGGGGCAAACAGGCCCTCGACCTCGGCCTTCCACAGGCGGGCGGCATCTACCAGCAACACCACATCGGCCGGGGAGGCCGCGCCTTCGGCCTTCAGGCGTTGCAGGATGCCTGCGTCATCCGCGTCCACGCGGTTGATCTTGATGCCGGTGGCCTTGGTGAAGCCGCTGTAGAGCTGGTCGTCGCCCGGGTAGTGGCGGGCCGAGTAAATATTGACTGTCTGCTCCTGCGCCAGGCTGCTGTGCACAGGTGCCAATGCGGCGCAGGCCAGGGCCAGGGTGGATACGGCTAAACGGGGCAAGGTCATGGAAGGTGGTCCAAAAATAAGAGCCCCTCAGGGGGCGGTCAGGGTCAAAAAACTGACGAATGATAGCTATTCTTATTCCACCGCTACCCAATAACCTTGGCTTTGTGAGGCTCTTAGAGCCCTTACTTAGGCAATTTCAGCGATCAGCTCGATCTCGACGCAGGCGCCCATGGGAATCTGCGCCACGCCAAATGCGCTGCGGGCGTGCGCGCCGATGACCGGGCCAAACACTGCGCCCAGTAGCTCGCTGGCTCCGTTGGTGACCAGGTGCTGTTCGGTGAAGTCGGCCGTGGAGTTGACCAGCGACATTAGCTTGACGATGCGGGTGACTTTGTTAAGGTCGCCCACGGCCGCGTGCAGCGTGCCCAGCAGGTCGATGGCGACGGCCCGGGCGGCATCTTTGCCTTCGGCCGTGGTGGTGTTTTTACCCAGTTGACCGACCCACACTTTGCCGTCTTGCTTGGCAATGTGGCCGCTCAGGAACACCAGATTCCCGGTTTGCACAAACGGCACGTAGGCGGCCGCCGGAATGGCCACGGGGGGCAGGGTGATGTTGAGTTCTTGCAACTTGGCGTAGATATCCACGGGTTTTCCTTTTATTAATGAAATAAGCCTCTAGCGCATATTCTGTATGCGAATTTAGCTATGAATTGTATAGCGTGTGCGGTCTATTGCCACTGCTGGGTGGGCGGTAGCCAGATGCTGCTTTGGCTCTGCGATTGGGATTGGGATTGGGACGATCCACCGCCAGCCGGGCGTGCGGGCGGTGGCGGCGCTGGTTCGGGGTCCAGCGGCATCACGGTGACGGCCACGCTCAATATGTGGCGGGCGCCGCCGTGGATCACGCCGCGCATGGGCGATACGTCAGAGTAGTCGCGGCCGGTGGCCAGGGTGATGTAGTCGTCGCCGGGGGGCCGGTTGTTGGTGGGGTCGAAGTCGCACCAGCCCAGGTCGCCGGACTGGTCGGGCAGGTAGACCGAGGCCCAGGCGTGCGAGGCATCGCTGCCAATCAGCCGGGGCTGGCCGGGCGCGGGGTGGGTTAGCAGGTAGCCGCTGACGTAGCGTGCGGGCACGCCGATGGCGCGGCAGCAGGCCACCATGATGTGGGCAAAGTCCTGGCACACGCCCTTGCGTTGGGCCAGTGCCTCTACGGCGGGGGTGTTGATTTCGGTGCTTTCTGACGCATAGGTGAAATCGTCATAGATGCGCTCCATCAGGTTCTGCGCGGCGGCCAGCAGCGGCACGCCGGGGCCGAAGCTGGGTTTGGCGTAGGCCAAAAAGTCGGCATGGCGCGGCACGTAGGGCGATGGAAACAAAAATTCGGCCGCCAGGCTGAACTGCACGCCGGCCCGGTAGCGAAAGCGCTCGCGCACCTGCTCCCAGGTCAGGTCGCTCTGCGGCCATGCGGGTGTGCGGGTGCTGACCACGCTGCGCGCCACCACGCTCAGCTCGTCGTGCGCGGCTTGCAGGGCAAAAAACGAGCACAGGTTGCCATACACATCGAGCGACTGGGTCAGCTGACTGGGCGTGGGGGTGATGGTCAGGGTGTGGCTCAACAGCTGCTGGTGGGCGGTGCTGGGCGGGCGCAAATGGGCTACGTGCTGCGCGGTTTCTACCGCCGGTTGGTAGGCGTAATGGGTTTCGTGGGTGATCTCAAGCTGCATGGATCAGGCTCCCAAACTGGTTTTTGCGTCCCGCGAATGGGTGAAGTAGGTGGCGCTGATTTCGTCCGACACGTCAAACGCGCACTGGCTGCACTGGGCCAGCAGGTCGGTCAACACACGGTACTGGCCCTGCGCATCCACGCTGCACAGCTCGGCCAGGTCCCAGGTATCGGGCGACAGCACTTTGTTCGACATGGGGCTGAGCACGCCCGCCGGGCTGCCCGCCAGCTTGGCCAGGCGGCCCCGCAGGGTGTGCGCCACCCAGGCCAGCGAACGCGGGTTGTCACGGTCCAGCACCAGCAGATCGACCAGCGCGGCCACGTCGCGGCTTTGCTGGTACTGCGAATGGAAGGTGATGGTGCTGTCGAACAGTGCCACCATCGCCTCGAAGCCTCCGGTGTTGGCGAGTGAACCGGCCTTGAAGCCGCGTGCCAGGGCGTTGGACAAAAAGCCCAGGCGCTCGATGTGGCGGCCAATGCTGAGCAGCCGCCAGCCGTCATCGCGGGTCATGCGGTCGGTCTGGGCGCCGGTCATGGCGGCCAGGTGGGTGCTGGTGGCTTCCAGCACGCGCAGGGCTTCCAGAGGGGAGAAATCGCCATCCTTGGCGTTGTTGGCACAACGGCTGAAGAACTTGTCTTCGGCCCGTACGATCACGTTCCAGTGCTCTTGCGACAGGCGCTCGCGCAGCTTGGCGGCCGCCTGCTTGATGGCGCGCAGGTTGTAGCCCACGCTGGGCACGGCGCTGGGGTCGGCCAGCCCGGCAATCAGCGAGCGTTCAAACACCCGGCGGGCTTGCAGCGGCGAGGGCACGGCGGCCAGCACCAGGCCGTGGCGGGTGGCCATGTCGTGCAGCCACACTAGCAAGGGCGTGGAGGTTTGGTCTTCGCCGCCCAGGCCTTCCAGTGTGACGCGGGCCAGCCGCAGGCTGTTTTCGGTGCGCTCGGCATAGCGGCCCAGCCAGAACAGGTTTTCGGCGGCACGGCTGGTCACGCGGTGGCTGCGCCGGGTAACGATCTCGGGCGACAGGCTGGCCTGTAGCAGGGTGGTGCGGTCTACCTCGCCGGTAGTTTTGACCCACACGTCGGCACTGCTGCCGCCGCGCTGCATCGAGGCCACGCTATCACCTGAATTGACCATGCGCGCCAGTCCGCCAGGCAGTACCCGCCAAGACTGCGGCCCGTCGGACACGGCAAACACGCGCAGCATCATGGAGCGCGGGGCGATGCGCGCCGGGTGGTTGGCGTGGGCGCTCCAGGTGGGCATTTGCGACAGGGGCAGGTAGGCCTGCACCGTGTATTCGTCGCCCTGGCGGGCGATGCGGCCGGCCCATTCGTCGAGTTCACGGCGCGACAGGCTGCGGCCCAGCACGGCATCGAAAGCCCGGCGGCTCACCGCCCCGTGGTAGGTGGGTTTGATGACGCTATTGGCCAGCTCGGGCAGGGCTGCATCCAAGGCTGCGCGTTCGCCGCACCACCAGGTGGGCAGGGCGGGCAGCAATAGTTCCTGGTTCAGCAGGTGGCGCGACAAGGCCGGTAAAAAACCCAGCAGGGCGGGCGACTCCAGAAACGCTGAACCCGGCGGGTTGGCCATCACCAGATTGCCCGCGCGGATGACCTGCATCAGGCCGGGCACGCCCAGGCGGGAATCGGGGCGCAGCTCCAGCGGGTCCAGATACTGGTCGTCCAGGCGTTTGAGCAGGCCGTGTACCGGCTCCAGGCCCTTGAGGGTTTTGAGGTACAGCCGCTGGTCGCGCACCGTCAAGTCGCTGCCTTCCACCAGGGTCAGGCCCAGGTAGCGGGCTAGGTAGGCGTGCTCGAAATAGGTTTCGTTGTACGGGCCGGGGGTCAGCAGAGCGATGTGTGCGTCCTTGCCCGCAGGGCTTACGCGTTGGATGCCATCGACCAGGCCACGGTAGGTGGCGGCCAGCCGCTGGATGTGCATGGACTCGAAGGCTTGCGGAAACAGGCGCGAAATGGCCAGCCGGTTCTCCAGTAAATAGCCCAAACCGCTGGGTGCCTGGGTGCTCTGCGATACCACCCACCAGTTGCCGTCGGGGCCCCGTGCCAAGTCAAATGCGGTGATGTGCAAATGCGTGCCGCCCAGCGGTTGCACGCCGTGCATGGGGCGCAAATAGCCCGGGTGGCCTTGCACCAACGCGGGGGGCAACAAGCCGCGCGCCAGCAGCTGCTGCGGTCCGTAAATATCGGCCAGCACCCGGTCGAGCACGCGCACGCGTTGCAGCACGCCCACTTCGATCTGTTTCCAGCTCTCGGGGGAGACGATCATCGGAAACAGGTCTAGCGACCAAGGTCGCTGCGGGTTGTCGGCATCGGCATAGACGTTGTAGGTCACGCCGTTGTCGTGGATCTGGCGCTGGAGTTGTTCGCTGCGGTGGTTCAGGTCGGCAAAGCCGCTGGAGCCTAGCTGCTCAAAAAACGCGCTCCACTCGGAGGTAAGGGGGGCTGGCTCGGCCGTGCTTTTGGCGGGATCGGTCGGGCGCGACTTGCCGCGCAGTTCGTCGAAATGCCCGGCCATTGCGGGGCGGGCCAATGCCAATGCCAACGCACGGGGGTCATCTGACATGGGCATTTGAAAAAGGGGGGTGTTCTTGGTTTCCACAGGTCACCCGATTGTCACACTAGAAATGGGGGGCGATGCCCGCACGGTGGCCGCTGAGTGCAGCGCAGCCACCGTGTGAACTGTGGTTACCGGCGCAGGTCCAGCGTGAACGGGAACTCTTTGCTGGCTGGCACGTTGATGGTCGCGGGCGGGACATGCAGCACGCCCGGCGTGTGGCCCATGCGGCTAAAACGCGATAGGCGGCGACTCTCTGCTGTGTAGGCGTTCACCGGGAAGGTGTCGTAGCTCAGGCCACCCGGGTGGTTCACAAAGTACTGGCAGCCGCCGATGGAATGCTTCATCCAGGTGTCCACGATGTCGAAGGTTAACGGGGCGTGGATGCCGATGGTGGGGTGCAGGGCCGACGGCGGGTTCCATGCGCGGTAGCGCACACCGGCCACAAATTCACCGTTGGTACCGGTGGACTGCATGGGCATGGCGCGGCCATTGCAGGTAATGACGTAGCGGCTCTGGTTCAGGCCGGTGACCTTCACCTCGATGCGCTCCAGCGACGAATCGACATACCGGGCCGTGCCGGTGGAGCCGTTTTCTTCGCCCAGCACATGCCAGGGTTCCAGTGCGTTGCGCAGCGTCATCTCGATGCCACAGCTCTTCACGTCGCCGACCAGGGGGAAGCGGAACTCCAGGTGCGGCGCGAACCAGCTGCGGTCAAAGGCAAAGCCTGCGGCCACCATTTCGTCGATCACATCGTGGAAGTCCATCTGGATGAAGGTCGGCAGCATGAAGCGGTCGTGCAGCTCGGTGCCCCAGCGGGTGGCGGGCGCTTTGTACGGGTTGTCCCAAAAGCGGGCCACCAGGGCGCGCAGCAGCAGCTGTTGCGAGATGCTCATGCGGGCGTGCGGCGGCATTTCAAAGGCGCGCAGTTCCAGCAGGCCCAGGCGGCCGGTGGCGCTGTCGGGCGAGTACATCTTGTCGATGGAGAACTCGCTGCGGTGGGTGTTGCCGGTGGCATCGATCAGGATGTTGCGCAGCGTGCGGTCCACGATCCACGGCGGCATCTCCTGGCCGTATTTTTCGCGGTTCATGGCCACCTGTTCGATGGCGATTTCCAGCTCGTAGAGCTGGTCGTTGCGGGCTTCGTCCACGCGTGGCGACTGGCTGGTGGGGCCGACAAACATGCCGCTGAACAAATAGCTCAACGAGGGGTGGTTGTGCCAGTACAGCAGCATGCTGGTCAACAGCTCGGGCCTGCGCAGGAACGGGCTGTCCGCCGGCGTGGCGCCGCCCATCACAAAGTGGTTGCCGCCGCCGGTGCCGATGTGGCGGCCGTCGGTCATGAACTTCTCGGCGCTCAGGCGCGATTCGAATGCGGCCTCGTACAAAAATTCGGTGTTGGCCACCAGCTCGCCCCAGGTGGAGACGGGGTGCACGTTGACCTCGATGACGCCCGGGTCGGGGGTTACGGCCAGTAGCTTTAGGCGCGGGTCGCGTGGCGGTGGGTAACCTTCCAGGACCAGTTTCACGCCCAGTTGCTCGGCCGTGTTTTCAATCGCGGCCAGCAGCTCCAGGTAGTCTTCCAGCATCTCCAGCGGGGGCATGAAGATGTACAGCACGCCGGATTTTTCGCCCACGGCTTCGGCCTTGGGGCCGCTGGCGCGGCGCGGGTCGCGCACTTCCACGCACAGCGCGGTGCGGGTCAACCAGTGGGCCGATTCGTTCTTGCTGGGCACGCGGGTGGAGAAGCTGCTCGGTTCGGTTTGCAGCGGGCTGTGGGCGCTGGCCAGGGGCGGCACGGCGGTGTAGGCGCTGGCGACCTGGTCTTGCCGTTGGCGGGTGGCCTCGGGTGCGGGGTTGACACCGGCCTGGAAGGGCAGGGTGGCGCGTTCGGTCAGCGTGGGGATGCCGGTCGGACGAACCGGGCCGCCGACGGCCGTGGTGCTGGTGGTGAAACTGGCAGTGCGGGTCGATGGACGCTGCGCATAGCGGGCGTACATGCTGCTGGATTCGGGCAGCGGCTCGCGCGGGATGGATGGGTCTTGCTCCACCATGTAGGGAAAGTCGGCCTCGCTGACCCAGGGCAGTGAGTCGAGCGGCAGGCGCAGGCCCATCGGCGAGTCGCCGGGCATCAGGTACATGCGTTCGTCGCGCAAAAACCAGGGACCGGTGGTCCAAACGGGGCCGGCGACGCGGCTGGTATCAGCGGGTTTGACGGGCAGCACGTAGCCGATGACCGCATCCAGCTTTTGCTCGAACACCCGGCGCAGGCGGGCGCGCTCCATTTCGTCGCCAAGCTTGGAGTTGAACGGGTCCACATTCACCGGCAGGCGGCGTTCGCGCCACAGGTAGTACCAGGTGTCTTCATGGGCCGCCACTATGTATTTAGGCGTGACACCCAGGTTGGTGGCCAGCTTTTCGGTGAAGCGGCGGGCATCTTCGCTGGTGTAGCTAGAGGGCACGCGCTCATCGGCAAACAGGTCGGGGTTGCGCCACACGGGCTGGCCGTCGGTGCGCCAGAAGATGTTGAGTGCCCAGCGGGGCAGTTGTTCGCCGGGGTACCACTTGCCCTGGCCGTAATGCAGGAAGCCGCCTTTGCCGTATTGGTCGCGCAGCTTGTGCGTCAGGCCGGTGGCAAAACCGCGCTTGGTGGGGCCTAGGGCATCGGTATTCCATTCGGCAGCATCGCGGTCGCTCACGGCCACAAAGGTGGGCTCACCGCCCATCGTCAGGCGCACGTCGCCAGCCGCCAGTTTTTCATCCACCTTTTCGCCCAAGGCCAGGATGTCGGCCCATTGGTCGTCGGTGTAGGGTTTGGTGACGCGGGGGGATTCGTATAGGCGGGTGACCACCATGTGGTGGGCGAATTCGACTTCGGCTTCGTCCACGCCGCCTTCGATGGGCGCGGCGCTGGATGGCTGGGGGGTGCAGGCCAGCGGGATGTGGCCTTCGCCTGCGAACAGGCCCGAGGTGGCATCCAGGCCGACCCAGCCTGCGCCGGGCAGGAACACTTCGCACCAGGCGTGCAGGTCGGTGAAATCGACCGTGGTGCCGCTGGGCCCGTCCAGGGCTTTCACGTCGGGGGTCAACTGGATCAGGTAGCCGGATACAAAGCGCGCTGCCAAGCCGCAGTGGCGCAGCAGTTGCACCAGCAGCCAGCCGGAGTCGCGACAGGAGCCGCTGGCTTTCTCAAGCGTTTCTTCGGGCGTTTGCACGCCGGGTTCCATGCGGATCAGGTACTTGATATCGCCCTGGATTTGCTGGTTGATGGCGACCAGGAAGTCATTGGTGGGCTGGGTTTTCAGGTCTAGCTTGTCCAGGTAGGCCTGCACCAGCGGGGTGGCGGGCTCGGTGACCAGGTAGGGCGAGAGTTCTTCTTGCAGCGTGGGGCTGTACTTGAAGGGGAAGTTCTGCGCCTCGGGCTCTAAGAAGTAGTCGAAGGGGTTGTAGACCGCCATTTGGACGACCAGATCGACCGTGACCTTGAATTCGGTGGTTTTAGCGGGGAACACCAGGCGGGCCTGGTAGTTGGCAAACGGGTCTTGCTGCCAGTTCACAAAGTGGTCAGCGGGCTCGATCTTGAGCGAATAAGAGATGACGTTGCTGCGGCAGTGGGGGGCGGGACGTAAACGGATGACCTGTGGGCCGAGGTTGACCGGGCGGTCGTACTTGTAGTGCGTAACGTGGTTCAGTGCGGCATGGATGGACATGTGCGTGTCTCTTGGATGGCTTCAAAAGTAGATGGCTCCAGCAACGCCGGAACCTACACGCATACTAGCAAGTCCTGAGCCATTGACCGGCTTTGACCTGTTGCGATGGAGGTATGACCTTATGCAGAATCTGTGGCCTTCCGAGGACAAACGCGTGGCGCTGGTCGCTCCGGGTTTGCTGGGTTGGGCGATCGGTACGGCGCTGCAATTAGGGCAGGCGGGGTTGTGGATGGCTGCCACCTATGTGGGTTTTGTGCTGCTGGCGCTTATTCTGATTGCATACACTGCTATCAATAAAATTGCATTGCAACTGGCCGGCCGGTGGGGCGTGGGGCGCTGGCTGGTGGCCTTGCTGGGCGGCTTGCTGTTGGCCTTTGGGCTCTGCGGTCTGCGGGCGGTGGTTTTTGCGCACAGCGCTTTGGATGCCCATTTAGAGGGGCGCGACCTCACGCTGGTCGGAATTGTGGCGGCAATGCCACAACGTAATGAGGCCGGGTTGCGGTTTCGGTTCCAGGTGGAGTCGGCCCGGTTGGACGGCATGCCCACCACGGTGCCGCCGCTGGTCGATCTGGCCTGGTATGGCGGCCCCCAGGCTTACGGCTGGGGAGGCAGTGCCACGGCGGTGGAGCTGCAAGGCCTGCCCGCCGACCTGCGGGCCGGCGAGCGCTGGCAGATGACGGTGCGCCTCAAGGCCCCGCACGGTGCGCGCAATCCGCATGGTTTTGACTACGAGCTGTGGCTCTGGGAGCAGGGCGTGCAAGCCACCGGCAGCGTGCGCGCCGGGCCCAAGGATGTGCCGCCGCAGCGCTTGGCCGCTACTTGGCGGCACCCGGTAGAGCGCGCCCGGCATGCGGTGCGCGACCGCATCTACCAGCATGTGGCCGACCGGCAGCAGGCCGGGGTGATTGCCGCGCTGGTGGTGGGCGACCAGGCCGCTATTGAGCGCAGCGACTGGGAGCTGTATCGGGTGGCAGGTGTGGGGCATCTTGTCAGTATCTCGGGGCTGCACGTCACCATGTTTGCCTGGCTTGCGTCTGCCGCCGTGGGCTGGTTGTGGCGGCGCAGCGATGTGTTGGGCGGGCGTGCGGGCGAGGCTTGGCCGGTGCCCCAGGTGGCGTTGCTGGGCGGCGTGCTGCTGGCCACGCTGTATGCGGTGTTCAGCGGCTGGGGCGTGCCCTCACAGCGGACCATTTGGATGCTGGCCACCGTGGGCGTTCTGCGGGTGGGCGGGCGACAGTGGCCCTGGCCTTCGGTGTGGCTGCTGGCCTGCGCCGTGGTGCTTGTGGTGGACCCGTATGCCTTGATGCAGGCGGGGTTTTGGTTGAGCTTTGTGGCGGTGGGGGTGTTGTTTGCTATGGATTCAGGAGCTACTGGCGCAATTAAAATAAGCGCTAGAGCACGATTTGGCTCTATGTTTCGTACGCAATGGAGCATCACCCTGGCGCTGGCCCCATTGACGCTGCTGCTGTTCCAGCAGGTGTCGGTGGTGGGGCTGTTGGCCAATCTGCTGGCGATTCCGTGGGTGACGCTGGTGGTGACACCGCTGTGCATGCTGGGCATCTTGCTGCCGCCGCTGTGGTCGGCGGCGGCGCTGGCGATTGGCGCACTGGGTGGGCTGTTGCAGGTGCTGGTGCAGTGGCCGTTTGCTACTTTTTCTGTAGCTGCTCCCGCCCTTTGGATGGGCGTGGTTGGCATATTGGGTGGTGGTTTGCTGGTGCTGCGCCTGCCCTGGGGCTGGCGGGCAATGGGGGTGCCGCTGCTGCTGCCGGTGCTGCTGTGGCAAACGCCGCGCCCGTCTAGCGGGCATTTCGAACTGCTGGCCGCCGATATCGGCCAGGGCAACGCCGTGCTGGTGCGCACCGCTGGGCACACCCTGCTGTACGACAGCGGCCCGCGTTGGGGGCTAGACAGCGATGCCGGCCAGCGGGTGCTGGTGCCGCTGCTGCGGGCGATGGGCGAGACGCTGGATACCCTGCTGGTCAGCCACCGCGATAGCGACCATAGCGGCGGTGCGGCCGCGCTGCTGGCCACCCAGCCGCAGGCTACGCTGCTGAGTTCTATGGAAGCCGGGCATCCGCTGCAACAGCTGCGCCCGGTGCAGCGCTGTGTGGCGGGCCAAAGCTGGACCTGGGACGGCGTGCAGTTCCAGGTGCTGCATCCACAGACCGCCGACTACGATATTCCACAAAAACCCAATGCCCTGAGCTGTGTGTTGCGCGTCTCTAACGGCTTTTACACGGCGTTACTTGTAGCCGATATTGAGCAGCCGCAAGAGGCCCGCCTGCTCGCCCGCCAGGTGCCGCTGCGGGCCGACGTGTTGCTGGTGCCGCACCACGGCAGCAAGACCTCCAGCAGCCCGGCGTTTCTCGATGCGGTGCAGCCGCGCTTTGCGCTGGTCCAGGCGGGCTACCGCAACCGTTTTGGCCACCCTGCGCCACCGGTGCTGGCGCGCTACCAGGCGCGCGGCATCCAGGTGGTGGACAGCAGCCATTGCGGTGCGGCCACCTGGCAATCTCACCGGCCCACCCAGGTACGCTGCGACCGCCAGACCGATCCCCGCTACTGGCAGCACCAGCCGCCATGAGAGGGCCCTGTAAACACGGCTACGATGGATGCCGTGGGATGCAGATGTGGCAATTGAATAGCTGGCACGCTCCACCGAACGCTTGTTTTTGCACCAACCTGGCGCGCTACTTGCTATTGCTTTGTTATCAGGAGATGGACCCAACTATGCAAAAATTTGACGAGATGTACACAGGGCTGCCGTATGAGTTTTTCTCAGATGGCAAGCAGATCCGGGACCATTACAAAATCTACGATGCCTGGCTCGCCAAGCAACCCGGCGACATGATGGCCAAGCGGCGCGAAGAGGCTGAAATGATCTTCCGCCGCGTCGGCATCACCTTTGCCGTGTACGGCGCCAAAGACGAAGACGGCTCGGGCACCGAGCGCCTGATTCCCTTCGACCTGATCCCCCGCATCATCCCCGCGCAAGAGTGGGGCAGCATGGAAAAAGGCCTGGTGCAACGCGTCACCGCCCTGAACCGCTTTTTGCACGATGTCTACCACGACCAAGAGATTCTGAAGGCGGGCATCATCCCTAGCGAGCAGATCATGCACAACGCCCAGTTCCGCCCCGAGATGGTCGGCGTGGACCTGCCGAACCAGATTTACTCGCACATCTCCGGCGTGGACATCGTGCGTGCCCCCGATGCCCAGGGCAAGGGCGAGTACTACGTGCTGGAAGACAACCTGCGCGTGCCCAGCGGCGTGAGCTACATGCTGGAAGACCGCAAGATGATGATGCGGCTGTTCCCCGACCTGTTCAACCGCCACCGCGTGGCCCCGGTGGCGCACTACCCCGACCTGCTGCTGGAAACCCTGCGCGACTCCGCCCCCGGCGGCACCTCCGACCCCACGGTGGTGGTGCTGACCCCCGGTATGTACAACAGCGCCTACTTCGAGCACGCGTTTTTAGCCCAGCAAATGGGGGTCGAACTGGTCGAAGGCCAAGACCTGTTTGTCAAAGACAAGTTTTGCTACATGCGTACCACACGCGGTCCCAAGCGCGTAGACGTGATCTACCGCCGTGTGGACGACGACTACCTCGACCCGCAGGTTTTCCGCCCCACCTCCACCCTGGGCTGCGACGGCCTGATGGCGGCGTACCGCGCAGGCAACGTATCTATCTGCAACGGTGTGGGCACTGGCGTGGCCGACGACAAGTCGATCTACCCCTACGTGCCCAAGATGATTGAGTTCTACCTGGGCGAAAAACCGATTCTGAACAACGTGCCCACCTTCATGTGCCGCAACCCGGAAGACCTGAAGTACACCCTGGCCAACCTCAAAGACCTGGTAGTGAAAGAGGTGCACGGCGCAGGCGGCTACGGCATGCTGGTCGGCCCGGCCTCCACCAAGGCCGAGATCGAGGAATTCCGCGCGGCGCTGCTGGCCAACCCCAGCGGCTACATCGCCCAGCCCACGCTGAGTTTGTCGAGCTGCCCGACGTTTGTGGAGAGCGGCATTGCGCCGCGCCACATTGACCTGCGGCCCTACGTGCTGTCGGCAAAAACCGTGCAAATGGTGCCCGGCGGCCTGACCCGCGTGGCCCTGAAAGAAGGCTCGCTGGTGGTGAATTCATCACAAGGCGGCGGCACCAAGGACACCTGGATTCTGGAGGACGATGCCGTCCCCGCCAGTGTGCCCACCGCCACGCAAACCCAGACCCAGGCATAAGGACCCACACCATGCTGTCACGCACCGCCGACCATCTTTTCTGGATGTCCCGCTATACAGAACGTGCCGAGAATACGGCCCGCATGTTGGACATCAACTACCAAACCGCACTCTTGCCGCAGTCGGCTGCCGTCGCCCAGGTGGGCCTGCAAGGCCTGTTGTCGATCAGCGAACTGCTCCAGCCCTACCTGGCCAAGCACGGTGAAATCACCTCCAAAGCGGTGATGGAGTTCATGGTCAAGGACGAAGAAAATCCCTCAAGCATCATCTCTTGCCTGCGCGCCGCCCGTGAAAACGCCCGTGCCGTGCGCGGCACGCTGACCACCGAAGTCTGGGAAACCCTCAACACCACCTGGCTGGATGTGAACCGCATGCTCAAGGCGGGCGAGTTCGAGGCCGATCCGGCGCAGTTCTTTGAGTGGGTCAAGTTCCGCTCGCACCTGTCGCGCGGTGTCACGCTGGGCACCATGCTGCAAGACGAGGCCTTCCACTTCACCCGCCTGGGTACCTTTTTGGAGCGCGCCGACAACACTGCGCGCTTGGTGGATGTGAAGTTTCACGCCGTGCAAAGCGACTTTTTTGGTGCCGCCAGCGAGAAGGACCAAGAGTACGACTTCTACCACTGGAGCGCGATTTTGCGCAGCGTCTCGGGCTTTGAGGTGTACCGCAAGGTCTACCGCGACGTGATCAAACCCGAGCGCGTGGCCGAGTTGCTGATTCTGCGTGCCGACATGCCGCGCTCGTTGCATGGCAGTCTGAACGAGGTGTTGAGCAACCTGTCCTTGGTGTCTAGCGATCCGCACAGCGAAACCCTGCGCCGCGCGGGCAAGCTGCGCGCCGACCTGCAGTTCGCCCGCATCGACGAAATCTTGGCCACCGGTCTGCACGCTTTTTTGACGCAGTTTCTAGACCGTGTGAACGAGCTGGGCGCACACATCAGCCGCGAATTTTTGGTGCCAACGCCCCATTGACGTGCGGTAGTCCGGTTTTGGGTTCTGTCGGTACTACCACCGCCGCGCCTGCCAGTGAGAACTTGGTTCTGACTGGCAGGCGCGGTTTTTTTGCTAGGACTTACGCAAGCCCCTCTGTGTGCCCGACGGGCGACACAGGGACGCTGCGTATGTCCTGTTCGTTCTCCAAGAGGCGTTGCATGCGTTGTTTCCTTGAGTTTTAAGCCGATCCAGTTTTTTACCCGCTGGCTGGGGCGGCTGAGTGTGGGGCGCAAGCTCACGCTGATTTATTTGCTCGACCTGACCGCCGTCATCTACGTGTCGAGCATCCTGATCCACGAGAAATTCCAGTCGATTGATTTCACCCGCAAAGAAATCATCGGTACGGCCTACAGCGCGGCCGTACGCGACGTGCTCATGCCGTCCTTTTTGCCACTGCACCAAACTGGGGCATTGCAGCCCTCGCTGGCCCCGCTGCAACTGGATGTTGTGCGCGCCCGCTATGACGATGTTTTGCAAACCACCACAGCCAGCCAGGCGTTTGTAGAGCGCTGGCAGCGCGTCCATGCCGCAACCGGACCGGTCGAACGCCACAATGCCTTGAAACCCATGCTGCGCAGCGCCCGCGAGCTGCTGACCACCGTGGGCAACCAGTCCAACCTGATCCTGGACCCCGATCTGGACAGTTACTACGCCATGTCGCTGGTGGTGTTGCGTTTTCCCGAATTGCTAGAGGTGCTCAATGACACCGTGCGGATCCTGCCCAAAGCGCCATCACCGGTGGCGATTCCGCCGGGTGTGCAAGATCGGCGTACCGAACTCTTGATTTTGGCTGGGCGGCTGGATGCCGTCATTCTGGGCATCCGCTCCGACTACAGCCAGGCTTTTGCGGCGGGCAGCCCGGCACAGCACGCAGCACTGGCACCCAGCCGCTTGGCGTTGGAGCTTCGGCTGGGCGATTTCCTGGCTGCGGTGCAACGGCTGGCCGATGGCGATACCTATCCGCAAAATTTGGAGCCGCTCCAGCGGCATTACGACAACTCCTTGGTGGCGCTGACCGAGGCCTGGAGCCGCACCGCAACCGATTTGGACCGGCTGCTGCATGCACGGGTAGAGGCCCTTTTCAACCGCATGTGGCTGCATCTGGGCACGGCTTTGCTGCTGCTGACATGCATTCTGAGTCTGGTGTACGCCGTTGCCCGGCAGATTGCGCGACCTTTGACCAATCTGGCTGCGGTAGCCGACGCGGTGCGCCAGACCGGCGACTACCGCTTGCGTGCAGATTGGCATAGCCGGGATGAAATCGGCCAGCTGGTGACCGCATTTAACGGCATGCTGGCCCAGCTGGGCCAGCAGCGCTTGGCCGAGCAGGAAACTGCTGCACGCAGCCGTGCAGCCCAGGCGCAGCAGGCCCTGGTGGAGGCGATTCCGATTGCTTTGGTCGTCACCTCGGTGCCCGAGCATGACGTGCTGCACGCCAATGCCCCGGCACTGCCGTGGCTAGCCGGGCAAACCCGCGATCCCTGGCGCACCGGGCTGGAGCCCAGCGTGCGGGCGCGGTTTTTTCAACAGCTGGCGGACCAGGGCCAGGTGGATGAGTTTGAGGTGCGCTGGCTGGGCGGCCTGGAGCCTTCATGGGCGGTGCTGTCGGGTCGCAGGCTGCAATTCCAGGGACGCGATGCGGTGCTGACAGCATTTACGCCGATCAATGTGCTCAAAGGCATGGAGCGCCGTCTGGAGTTGTGGGCCAAAGTGTTCGAGGCATCCAGCGAAAGCATCATCATCATGGACGGCCAGCAGAAGATTCTGAGCGTCAACCGGGCGTTTTGCCGCAGCTCCTCCTACGACTTCTACGAGGTGATTGGTGAGCCGCTGAGCGTGTTGCTTGATGGCGCGCAGGCGGCCAGCGTAGGGCATAGCCTGGAGGCCTTATCCCAAGAGCGCGATGCCTGGCAGGGTGAGGTCAATTTTCGCAAGCGTTCGGGCGAAACCTATCCTGCATGGTTGATGATTTCGGCCGTGCGCGATGGCTCGCGCTTTGGTGCCGTATCGCAGTACATCGGCATCTCGGTCGATATCACCGACCGCAAGCGCACCGAGGCCCGGGTGCAGTTTTTAGCCCAGCACGATGTGCTGACCGAGTTGCCCAACCGGGCGCTGTGCGTGGTCCGGCTAGAAGCCGCGATGGAGGCCGCGCAGCGCAGCGGTGAGCAGGTGGCGGTGCTGTTCATCGACCTGGACCGCTTCAAAAACATCAACGACACCCTGGGCCACCATATTGGCGACGGTGTACTGCGCTCGGTGGCTAATCGGTTGACGGAGGCTGTGCGCAGCATGGACACCGTGAGCCGCCTGGGGGGCGATGAATACGTGGTGATTCTGAGCGGCGTGGCTGGGCGCGAAGAGGTGCAGCACACGGTGGAGCGCCGCCTGATTCCGCTGATCCGCCAGACCCACCATGTCGATGGCCACAACCTGCAAGTGTCGTGCAGCGTCGGCATTGCGCTGTACCCGGACGACGGCCAAGACATCCCCCAGCTCATGCGCCGCGCCGATGCGGCCATGTATGCGGCCAAGAACGCCGGGCGCGATATGGCGCGGTTTTATGAACCCGAAATTGAGCAGCTGGCGCAGCAACGCCAGGTGCTGGAGCAGCAACTCCGCCAGGCCCTGGAGCAGGGGGAGTTCAGCCTGCATTACCAGCCCAAGGTACAGGCGCAGACGCTGGAGGTGGTGGGGGTCGAAGCCTTGCTGCGCTGGACCAATCCGGTGCTGGGCGCGGTGCCCCCATCGCAGTTCATTCCGGTGGCAGAAGAAACCGGCTTGATCCGCCCTATTGGGGCCTGGGTGTTGCAGCAAGCCTGCCAGCAACTGGCGCAGTGGCACGGGCAGGGCTTGGCATTTCTGACGGTATCGGTCAATTTATCGGCTTTGCAGCTGGCCGATACGGGCTTGGTGGCGCAGATTCAGCAATGTTTGCACGCGTGCAAAGTGCCGCCTGCCGCGCTGGAGTTGGAGATCACCGAATCGGTGCTGATGGACAACACCAGCCTGGCGGAAGAGCAGCTGGCGGCATTGAAAGCCCTGGGTGTGCAACTGTCGATCGACGATTTTGGCACCGGCTATTCCAGCCTGGCCTACCTCAAGCGCTTTGCCATCGACAAGTTGAAAATTGACCAGTCGTTTGTGCGCGACATGCTTACCGACCCCACCGACCTGGCCATCATCCGCGCCATCATCGCCTTGGGCCATACCCTGGGTCTACAGGTGGTGGCCGAAGGGGTTGAGCTGGCACAGGTGGCGAGCCAGCTCAATGCCTTGTCCTGCGACGAGTTGCAAGGCTATTATTTCGCCCGCCCTATGCCCCCCGCAGCCTTTGCGCCGTGGCTGCAAGACCGCAAACAGCGGCCCGAGCGGCGGCGCGTTCCACCGGTGACCGGCGTGTGATTAGTGTTGCCGCGCCGAGTTGTAGGTGGCGGTAAGCAGCTTGTCGGTATAGGCAATCGCTAGCGCGCTGAGCAAAAACACCACGTGGATGCCGGTTTGCGCCAGCAGCACCTTGGCATCGTAGTTGGCCGCATTGATGAAGGTTTTCAGCAGGTGGATGGACGAAATGCCGATGATGGCCATCGCCAGCTTTACCTTGAGCACCGACGCGTTCACGTGGCTCAGCCATTCGGGCTGGTCGGGGTGGCCTTCCAGGTCCATGCGGCTCACAAAGGTTTCATACCCGCCCACGATCACCATGATCAGCAGGTTGGAGATCATCACCACGTCAATCAGCGCCAGCACCACCAGCATGATGATGGTTTCATTCAGGGCGCTGGGAGCGGCCGCATCCTTGTAGCCAATGCTGCTGACCAGGGCTTGCAGCGCGGTCTGGTTGCCAAAGGCGGCCTCGACCAGATGCGTCAGCTCCACCAAGAAGTGCATCACATACACCGCCTGGGCTGCAATCAGGCCCAGGTACAGCGGCAATTGCAGCCAGCGGCTGGCAAAAATGAAGCGGGGCAGGGGGCGCAGCGGCTTGCGGGTAGGGGGTGTGGATTCGGACATTTTTGGGGTTTTGGGGTGTTAACTGCAAAGGAGGATTGTAGGATTAGGGGTTTGTACTGTTTTAACAAGTCAGCAACACGTAAGAGCCAGCCCCGACATTACCGCCAGCGCTTACCCAACTATCCATCGAGGAGACAAACCCATGAGTTCTGCCATTGAGTCCGTGTTGATCGAAAACCGCGTGTTTCCCCCCAGCGAGGCGATGCAAAAATCTGCCCGCATCTCCGGCATGGACGGCTACAACGCCTTGTGCGCCGAGGCGGCGGCAGACTTTGAAGGCTTTTGGGCCCGCCTGGCGCGGGAAAACGTGCTCTGGAACAAGCCCTTCACCCAGACCCTGGACGAGTCCAACGCACCCTTCTACCAGTGGTTTGCCGACGGCGAACTCAATGCTTCCGCCAACTGCCTCGACAAGCACATGGGCACGCCCACCGAGAACAAAACGGCGGTGATCTTCGAGGCCGACGACGGTGCGGTCACCAAGACCACTTACAAAGAATTACTCATCCAGGTCAGCCAGTTTGCCAATGCCCTCAAGGCCGCAGGCATCCAAAAGGGCGACCGCGTGCTGGTCTACATGCCCATGACGCTGGAAGGCGTGGTGGCCATGCAAGCCTGCGCCCGTATTGGCGCTACCCACAGCGTGGTGTTTGGCGGCTTCTCGTCCAAGGCCCTGAACGAACGCATCATCGATGCCGGTGCCGTGGCCGTCATCACCGCCAACTACCAGATGCGCGGCGGCAAAGAGCTGCCTTTGAAGTCCATCGTGGACGAAGGCATCGCCATGGGCGGCTGCGAGTCGATCAAAAACGTGTTTGTGTACGAACGCACCGCCACTGCCTGCGCGATGGTGGCCGGGCGCGACCAGACCTTTGCCCAGGCTGTGGCCGGCCAAAGCAGCGACTGCCCGCCCGTGGCCGTGGGGGCCGAGCATCCGCTGTTCATCCTCTACACCTCTGGCTCCACCGGCAAACCCAAGGGCGTGCAGCACAGCACCGGCGGCTACCTGCTGTGGGCCAAGCTGACGATGGACTGGACCTTTGACTTGAAGCCCGACGATGTGTTCTGGTGCACGGCCGACATCGGCTGGATCACCGGTCACACCTATGTCGCCTACGGCCCGCTGGCCGCCGGGGCCACGCAAATCATCTTTGAAGGCATCCCCACCTACCCGAATGCCGGGCGCTTCTGGCAGATGATCGAGCGGCACAAGTGCACGATTTTCTACACCGCACCCACCGCCATCCGCTCGTTGATCAAGGCCGCCGAGGCGGACCCTGTGGTGCATCCCGACCGCTCCGATCTGAGCAGCCTGCGCATCCTGGGTTCGGTGGGCGAACCCATCAACCCAGAAGCCTGGATGTGGTACTACAAAAACATCGGCCACGAGCGCTGCCCGATTGTGGATACCTTCTGGCAGACCGAAACCGGCGGCCACATGATGTCGCCCATGCCCGGTGCCACGCCCCTGGTGCCCGGTAGCTGCACCCTGCCATTGCCCGGCATCATGGCCGCCATCGTGGACGAAGTAGGCAACGACCTGCCCAACGGTACCGGCGGTTTGTTGGTCATCAAGCGCCCCTGGCCCAGCATGATCCGCACCATCTGGAACGACCCAGACCGCTTCAAGAAGAGCTACTTCCCCGAAGAAATGGGCGGCAGCACCTACTTGGCCGGTGACGGCGCAGTGCGCAGTGAAGACCGGGGCTACTTCCGCATCACCGGCCGTATCGACGACGTGTTGAACGTGTCGGGCCACCGCATGGGCACGATGGAGATTGAATCCGCCCTGGTGTCGCACACCGCCCTGGTGGCCGAAGCCGCCGTGGTAGGCCGCCCAGATGATTTGACCGGCGAGGCCATCTGCGCCTTTGTGGTGTTGAAGCGTGGCTGCCCCACCGGCGACGAGGCCAAAAAAATCGCCAACGAACTGCGCGCCTGGGTGGCCAAAGAAATCGGCCCTATCGCCAAGCCCCGGGACATCCGCTTCGGTGAAAACCTGCCCAAAACCCGCAGCGGCAAGATCATGCGCCGCCTGCTGCGCAACCTGGCCAAGGGCGAGGCGGTGACACAAGACACCTCCACCTTGGAGAACCCGGCCATCCTGGGTCAACTGGGCCAGGCTTATTGATGATTTGCTATATTTAATATAGCTGCTTGTGCATACAAAATATGCGTTAGAGGCCTAAAAGACCATTAAAAAGCCCGCTGGGATACAGCGGGCTTTTTTGTGTGCGGGTTAAGGCTGCACCCGACCTACCACCTGCAAAGTTTGCCCCACCCGGCGTAGTACCACGCCCTCAGCGGAGGTAGGCACGATGCGGGTGATGGCGATGATGTTGACCTGGTGGGTAAACACCACCAGCGCCCCCGGCCCTTGCCATGCCAACAACTGCGCATGGGCGGCGGCGGTTTGGGCGGCGGCGCTGGCGGCGCTATCGAAGAACGAGTTGAACACCGGTTGGTCCTGCGCCCGCCCGGGGAAAGCCAGCGTGGCGGTGTCGCGTGCCCGGCACCATTCGGAATTCAGCACGCTGCCCACGGTAATCTGGCGCCTCTGGAACTGCTGGCCGATCTGCCGGGCCTGGGCTTGGCCGGTGGCATCCAGGTTGCGCTGGCTGCTGCAATCGTCCAGCGTAAAGCCGGGCGGGTCGCCCACGCCGGGTGCGTTGGCGTGGCGAAACAGCACGATGCCACCGTTGCGCAGGGCCTGCCACGCCGCTGATTCGGCTTCGACATCTTGCGCGGCAGCGCCACGGGCATGGAGCAGGCCCGTCCAGACCAAGGCGAAGGTGAGTGCGCGGCGTTGCATGGGGCTTACTTCAGCGACAGCACCCACGCGGCCAGCTTTTTGGCATCGGCCTCGTTCACCTGGGCGTTGGCGGGCATGGCCATCGGCCCCCACACGCCAGCACCACCTTGGCGAATTTTCAGGGCCAGGCTGTTGGTGGCATCTTTGCTGCTGCGGTATTTATCGGCCACATCTTTGAACGCGGGCCCCACCACTTTGTGGGCGATGGTGTGGCAGCCCATGCAGTTTTTGGCTTTGGCGAGTTCTGGGCTGGCCAGGGCCGGGAAGGTGCAGGTGGCGGCCAGGGCCATCGTAAACAGGGCGCGTCTCATCATTTCCTTGTGGTGTGCAGTACAGTTGATAATTTTATCGGGCGGTGGTTTCCCAGCAGGCTTGCAGGCCATCCGCTCTCAGGAGACAAACATGGTGTTTTTAGGAATCGGGCTGCTGCTCTTGGTGTTGAAATACATGGAGATTGCCCCGGTGGTGGGCTGGAGCTGGACGGTCGTGCTGTCGCCCTTCATGCTAGCCGTGCTGTGGTGGTGGTGGGCCGACACCACGGGCTACACCAAGCGCAAAGTGATGCAACGCGACGACGCACGCAAGCAGGCGCGGATTGATAAGAACAAGGATGCCTTGGGCATCCAGCGCAAACCCCCGCGCTGAAGTTGCACAGCTACAAAAAAAGCCCAAGACCATGACGGTCTTGGGCTTTTTTAATGGGCCGCGCGTTTAGAACGCGTCGAGCACTGCGCCCTTGCTGGCGGTAGAGGCGTTGAACGCAAACTTGGCCTGTACGCCCCGGGTGTAGCGGGGCTTGGGCGCGGTCCAGGCGGCGCGGCGCTGCTCAATCACGGCATCGTCCACGTTGAGTTGCAGCAGCAACTGGTGCGCGTCGATGGTGATGGAGTCGCCCTCTTCGATGAAGGCAATCACACCGCCCACCGCCGCCTCTGGGGCCACGTGGCCGACCACCATGCCCCAGGTGCCGCCGGAGAAGCGGCCATCGGTAATCAGGCCCACCGACTCGCCCAAGCCCTGTCCGACCAGCGCACCCGTGGGGGCCAGCATTTCGGGCATGCCGGGGCCGCCCTTGGGGCCCAGGTAGCGCAGCACCATCACGTCGCCCGCCACAATTTGGTTGGCCAAAATGGCTTTCAGGGCCGACTGCTCGTCGTCAAACACGCGGGCCGGGCCGGTCATCACGGGCTTCTTCAGACCGGTGATTTTGGCCACCGCGCCTTCGGGGGCCAGGTTGCCTTTCAAAATCGCCAAGTGGCCTTGGGCGTACATGGGGCGGTCGATCGGGCGGATCACGTCTTGGTCGGCACGCGGTACGTCGGGGATGTCGGCCAGCACTTCGGCCACAGTCTGGCCGGTGATGGTGATGCAGTCGCCGTGCAGCAAGCCAGCGGTCAGCAGCGTCTTCATCACCTGGGGGATGCCGCCCGCGCGGTGCAGGTCTACGGCCAGGTATTGGCCGCTGGGCTTCAGGTCGCACAGCACCGGGGTTTTGACGCGCACGCGCTCGAAGTCGTCAATCGTCCATTCCACCTCTGCCGCGTGGGCGATGGCCAAAAAGTGCAGCACGGCGTTGGTCGAGCCGCCAATGGCCATGATCACGGCCACAGCGTTTTCAATCGACTTGCGGGTCACGATGTCGCGCGGTTTCAGGTCTTTTTTGATGGCTTCGATTAGCACCCGGGCCGACTCTTGGGCCGAGTTCAGCTTCTCGTCGTGCGGGTTGGCCATGGTGCTGGAATAAATCAGGCTGATGCCCAAAGCTTCGAACGCGCTGGACATGGTGTTGGCCGTGTACATGCCGCCGCAAGAGCCCGTGCCGGGGATGGCGCGGCGCTCGATTTGCAGCAGGTCTTCGTCGCTCATGCGGCCGGCAGCGTTTTCGCCCACGGCTTCAAACACGCTGACGATGTTCAGGTCTTTGCCCTTGTAAGTACCCGGCAGGATGGTGCCGCCGTACACATAGATCGCCGGCACATTGGCGCGCAGCATGCCCATCAGGCCGCCGGGCATGTTCTTGTCGCAACCGCCCACCACCAGCACGCCGTCCATCCACTGGCCTTGCACGCAGGTCTCAATACAGTCGCTGATGACTTCGCGGCTGACCAGGCTGTACTTCATGCCTTCGGTGCCCATGGCCATGCCGTCCGAAATGGTGGGCGTGCCAAACACCTGGGCGTTACCGCCCGCCGCTTCAATTGCTTCAATCGCCGCGTCGGTGAGCTTTTGCAGACCGCTGTTGCAGGGCGTGATGGTGCTGTGGCCGTTGGCGACACCGACCATGGGCTTTTTGAAGTCCGCCTCTTCGTAGCCCATGGCGTAGTACATCGAGCGGTTGGGCGCACGCGACTTGCCTTCGGTGATGTTTTTGGAGCGGGGGTTCAAAACGATGGGTTTGGTTTCCATGGGGTGTCTCTTTGGTGTGTGGGGTAGATATTTTGCAGGCTGAAGTATCCGCCACCCGAAAATACGAGTCCAATCTATTTTTAAGTGCGTATTAATATGCCGTACATATGAACGACATTGAACTGAGGCTGTGGAACCAGTTTGCCGTGCTGGCCGACGCGCTGCACTTTGGCCGCGCCGCCCAGCGCCTGCACATGACCCAGCCGCCGCTGACGCAGGCCATCGCTCTATTGGAAAAGCGCCTGTCCGTAAGCCTGTTCGACCGCACCAAACGCAGCGTGCAGCTCACCGCCACCGGCCGGGCGTTGCTACCCGAGGTGCTCGACCTGCTGGCCCGGGCGCAGGCGCTGCCCGAGCATGCCCGTGCCGCAGCGGCGGGCGAGCTGGGCCGCTTGCGGCTGGCATTTGTATCGACGGTAGGTTTTGCGCTGCTGCCGCAGTGGGTGCGCGGCTTTCGCGCCCTGGTCCCCAAGGTGCAGATGGAGCTGGTCGAGGCCACCGGCGACGTGCAGCTGGAGGCGCTGGCGCGGGGCGAAATCGACGCAGGCTTCATGCTGCACGCCCCCGGTTTTGCCCCCGTGGGGCTGGAGCGCTTGGTGGTGAGCCAAGAGCCGCTGGTGCTGGCGCTGCCCGAAACCCACGCGCTGGCCGCGCTGCCCCGCCTTACGTTGGCCGCCGTGCTGGACGCGCCGCTGGTGGTCTTCCCGCGCCGCATCGTGCCCTCGCTGTATGACGCGATCTTTGCCGCCTACCACGCCGCCGGGCACCTGCCCACCGTGGCGCAAGAGGCCATCCAGATGCAAACCATCGTCAACCTGGTCTCCGCCGGGCTGGGCTGCGCCTGGGTGCCGCACAGCGTGACGCAATTTCAAAGGCCGGGCGTGGTCTACCGGAGTGTGGAGTCGGGCAAGCGCGGCGCGGTATTGCCGGGCTGCGAGACGAGTTTGGTCTGGTCGGCAACCAATGCCAGCCCGGCGCTGGCGCGCTTCATTGCCTTTGTGGCGTAGTAGCTCTGTTTTTAATAGCTGCTTGCGCTTATTTAATAAGCGCTAGAGACCTATTTGGTGCTGAACCTAGAGACTACGGCGAGGGCAGTTTGCCAAAACCCGGCAGCCGCAGTTGCAGGTCGTTCACATCGATGCCGAAGCCGAGCCCGAGCAGATTCAGCTCCAGGCCCTCTTCCCGCGCCACCGTCACCCCCGCCAGGCCCAGCAGCGACAATTGCCAACCCGTGCCGCTGGGGGCGTAGCCGACGAAAGTGTTGGGGCCCAGGTAGTCTTTGCCGATGGCGGTGGGTGGCAGGTCCAGGTGCAGCGCGGGCACGCGGCGGGCGACCCAGGCGACGAAGGTGTTGCTGTTCGGGCCGGGCCAGAGCCGGTATTCATGCCCCCAGGGATAGGCCGCCACCGCCGCCTCGATGGCGTCGATCATGCCGTCCGCGTCCGCACCACGGTGGTCCGCCAGTAGCTGCGGATAGGCGCCGTACCAGCGGGCATCGGGATGGCTGCTGCTGCCGGTGACCAGCGCCTCCTCGCCGTTTTGGGCGCGCCAACCCACGATCTGGTAGGTGGTGTAGCGGCTTGCGCCTGCACGCTTGACTGCGATCCACGGGTGGATGCCAAAAGCGCCACGCCAGCGCACGGTGCGCGCCCCAAACACCTGCACCACCGCGCGCCGCTCCACCGCCGGGTCAGGTGTCTGGCCGGTACTGTCGCTGCGGGCCTGGTGCCAGGGGGTTTGCAAATCCAGCGTGCCCGAGGCCAGCACGCCCATAGGGCCGAGGAGTAACAGGAAGACCAGGCCTAGCAGGCGTAGCGGCCAGCGCAGCCAGCGGCCACTGCGACGACCGGTGGGGAGAGGGGAAGACGGGTTGCGAGGTGATCCAGAAGCCATGGCGGGAGTATGCCTTTGCGGGGATTCCCCGGGGGCATGGCGGGGCTCGCCTGCCTCGGTGCCTGTCGGCGCGGACCGAGGGGCTGGTGGGTTTGTGCAGAGCTATATTGGAGCCTCCGTGAGACACCCCAACCCATTTGCTCGCCACTCGCACCCTCGAGAACCACCATGTCCAAACTCCGCGTAGAAAGTTTCACCATCTCTCTAGACGGTTTTGGCGCGGGCCCGGACCAGGATATCGACAACCCGCTCGGCGTGGGTGGCGCTTCGCTGCATGGCTGGGCTATGTCCACACGCACGTTCCAGAAGCACGTGTTCGGTGGCGATGGCGGATCGACGGAGGGGCTAGACGAGGAGTTTGCCGCGCGGGGCTTTCAGAACATTGGGGCCTGGATTCTGGGCCGCAATATGTTCGGGCCGGTGCGCGGACCTTGGCCCGACGAGAGCTGGCGGGGTTGGTGGGGCGAGAACCCGGTCTACCACGTGCCGGTGTTCGTGCTGACCCACCACGCCCGCGCACCGCTGGTCATGGAGGGCGGCACCACTTTCTACTTCGTGACCGAAGGCATTGCCGCCGCTCTGGAGCGCGCCCGAGAGGCGGCGGGAGGCAAGGATGTGCGTCTGGGTGGCGGTGTCAACGTGATCCAACAATACCTTCGTCAGCGTCTGATCGACGAGATGCACTTCGCCATATCCCCCGTCCTGCTCGGCTCCGGCGAGCGGCTCTTCGAAGGCGTGGACCTTCCCGCCTTGGGCTACGCCTGCACCCGGTGTGAGAGCTCGCCACGGGCTACACACGTGGTTTTGACGCGGCAGTAATGACGCCTAACCCAAGCGAAAACTGATTTGCTATCTTAAAAGTAGCTGCTCACGCATATTCCATAAGCGCAAGAGCCGGTTTCCTGCATGAGTCTTTGGTCCCACGCCACCGCTGGTGCCGCACTACAAAGCCTTCACCCGCTGCGGGCACAATACCGCCCATGCTGATCCACCCCCAAATCGACCCCATCGCCCTGCAAATCGGCCCCCTGGCCGTCCACTGGTACGGCCTGACCTACCTGGCCGCGTTTGCGCTGTTCATGTTTTTGGGGATGCGCCGTTTGCGGCATCCGCCGTTTGCGTCCATGACCGGCAGCCAAGCCTGGACGGCTAAAGACGTGGAGGACATGCTGTTTCTCGGTGTGATGGGCGTGGTGCTGGGCGGGCGCATCGGCTACTGCCTGTTTTACAAGCCCGACTACTACCTCAGCCACCCGTTGCAGATTTTGTACGTGTGGCAGGGCGGCATGGCCTTCCACGGCGGGCTGCTGGGGGTGATTGGGTCGATGTTCTGGTTTGCCTATTCGCGTAAAAAACCGTTCTGGCAGGTAGCCGACTTTGTGGCGCCCTGCGTGCCCACCGGGCTGGCGGCGGGGCGCGTGGGTAACTTCATCAACGGTGAACTTTGGGGCCGCCTGAGCGCGCCCGATCTGCCTTGGGGCATGGTGTTCCGCGATGGCGGCCCGTTGCCGCGCCACCCGTCGCAGGTCTACCAGTTTCTGCTGGAAGGCTTGTTGCTGTTTGTGCTGCTGTGGCTGTATGCGCGCAAACAGCGCGCACCGGGCCAGGTGGCGGCGGCGTTCATGTTTGGCTACGGCGTGTTCCGCTTTATTGCCGAGTTCTTCCGCGAGCCGGATGCCTTTTTGGGCCTGCTGTCGATGGGCATGAGCATGGGCCAGTGGCTGTGCGTGCCCATGATTTTGGTCGGGGCGGGGCTGTGGGTGTGGCTGGGGCAGCGGCAAAAATAAGGGTCAAATTGGTCTCTGGCGCTTATTCCATAAGCGTGAGATGCTAGTTAATTAGTAGCATTGCGCCGCACCCAGGCCGTAACGGCTTCGGGGCTGCGGAAGTCTTCCAGTGAGCGAACGGGGATGCCGGGGTGGTTTTGCGCCCAATGCTTGGCCAGCGCACGGCCACTACCCAGCTCCAGCACGCAGCGCACGCCGCGCTCGGCCACGGCCTCCATGCAGGCCCCCCATTCCACTGTGTTCGAGATTTGCTGGGCCAGGCTGTGGCGCAGCACGTCTACCCGGCGGGTGGCGCTGCCGCCGAAGTTGGTGGCCACCGGGCACAGCGGCGCGGCCAGGGGCAGGGCGTGCAGCAGGGCGGCCATGTCCACCGTGGCAGAGGCCATCCACGCCGAATGGGAGGCCACGCGCACATCCAGCAGAGTGCACTGCGCACCAAAGGCGGTCAGCAGCGGCTGGGCGGCTTCCAGATCGGCACGCAGGGCGGCAAAAATGTGGTGCGTAGGCCCCAGGCGGATGGCGCAGGCCAGGGGTGCGGCCACTTGCTCAGCGGTCAGGCCGGATACCGATAGCAAACCCGTTACCGCGCCTGCCCCGGCACGGTCCATCGCTGCGGCCCGCTGGGTCGCCAGGTGCAGGGCGGTGGCGGTGTCGAACACCCCGGCGCAGGCCCACGCGGCCAGTTCGCCCACGCTGTAGCCCGCCACGGCAGCGGGTGGGGGCAACAGCGCTTGCAGTACGGCCCAGGCTGCCAGCGCGGTGCCGGTGACCAGGGGCTGGGCCACGGCGTTGGCGTGCAGAAAGTCGGAGTCGTGCAGGCGCGCGCGCCAGTCCGCACCGATGGCTTGGGTCATGGCGGTCAGAGTGGTTTGGGCGGCGGGGTGGGCATCCAGCCAGGGCAGCATGTTGGGGTGCTGGCTGCCCTGGCCGGGCACGAGCAGGGCGTAGCTCATGCCGGGCAGGCTTGTGTTTGTGGCGTGACGACACAGACGCTGTGCACCCAGCAGGCGCAGGCCAGCAGGTCGGCCGAGCCGCCGGGCGACAGCCGCCGCGCCACAAATTGCGCGTGCAGGGCGCGGGCGTGGATAAGCCAATCGGGTCGCGCCGCGCCGCCTGCGGCCAGAAACTGGCGTGCCGCCTGCTGGCCAAACCGCAGGCCCTCCATGCCGCCCCGGTGCACCATGTTCGTGTCGTCCAGGCAGGCCAGGGTGGCAAAAAACGCCTGGATGCGCGCCGCCCTGTCCCCCAGACCCAGGTGGTAGGCGGCTTGCAGGGCGGGCAGGGTGACCTCGAACAGGGTGGGAAATGCATCGGCAGCCTCGTCGCCCGCGCTACGCAACTGGAAACGCTGGGCGGCGCGCTGGCCGTGGGTGCTGGGCGGGCGCTGGCGTGCGTGCTCGGCGCGGCTGCGCAAGGCGGGGCCCCAGTGGGTGGCGAGGGCGCTGCGTAGCGCCTGCGGGGTTGCGGTGGCGGGCAGACTTCCGGCACTGGCGCACAGCAGGCCCAGCGCAAAAATGGCGCCCCGGTGGGTGTTGATGCCGCCGGTGGCGCGCAGCATGCGGGCCTCGGCTTGCAGGCCCAGGGCTTCCAAATTAGTAAACGGTAACTGGGCCGCCCCGGCTTGGGCCATCTGCCCAAAGTAGTGGCGCAGGGCGAACAGGCTACGCACAAAGGTCTGCGCCGTCATGTCGTGGTGGCTGCCGTTATCGCGCAGACTGACGAGGCCGGGTTTGGGCTCCAGCGCCAGCTCCAGGTACAGGGCGCGCACGGCGTGGGGGGCCAAAGGTTTTAGATGCTGCATGCGGCCTCCGTCAGCGCCCGCAGGGTGGGCAGATCGGCCAGTTGCAGGCTGTGGCGGGTTTTGACCAGCACGCTGCGGGTCTGGCCTTGCAGCAGGCGGGCGAACTCGCGCCAGGCTACGGCGTGGCCACCGGGAAACACCAGCTCGCCGTCGATGCGCATGGGTAAGCGTGCGGCTTCCAGCTGCGCCACCAGGGCCTGGGCGGCTTCCATGTGGGGCACGGACAGGTGCAGGTCGATGTCGGATGCGGCATGCACGTAGTCCAGGCCGGTCAGGTGCTGCCAGCCGTAGGAGCCGTAGACCAGGGCTGGGGTTCCGAGCGCCTCAGTCAAGGCCTGTGCTGCGGGCTGCCACGGGGTGCCGTGGGCCACCTGCTGCAGGCTGGGGAAGTCGCCATGGGTGCGGATGTCCTCGGGGGCCAGGTCCAGCGCCAGTTTGCTGGCCGCCCAACTGCGGGGCGCGGCCAAACCCACCGAGATGCGCTGGGTGGGTAGGCACGCGGCCTGGCGGCACACCACCAGCGGCAGCCGGTGCTGCTGCCAATAGGTGAGGGTGGCCTGTGCTGCCGCGTCACAGTGCCGCGCGGCAAGCCCTTCCCAGGCGTGGTCGTGCAGCCAGACCAGCTGGTTACGCTGCAATGCCTGCATGGCGTACCTGGGCACTCACCTGTGCGGACAGTTTGCGGCCCCCACGGGCTGCGCCGTCGGCCGCACGGCGGTCGTGCTGCGCGTCGGGGGTGCGTGCGTCCAGTAGCGCCTGGCGCAGGTGGGCTTGCAGGTTGCCGGTCCACAGGCTGCGCACGGCACCCATGGCTACATAGTTGGCCACGCCGGGGGCAAACACCGGGTTGGACTGCGACAGTTCGGTGAGCCGGGCTTCGTCGATCTTGGTGATGCGGGCCATAGCGGGCAGGCGCATGACGCGGATTTCGGCTTCGGGCAGGGCATAGCAGGCATCGGCCATCAGCCCGGAGGTGATGAAGCCACCCGACAGCGCCTGGTCATAGATCAGCCCGATCACCGCGTGGCCTTGGCGGCGCGCCAGTTCAATACAGCAGCCCAAGTGCGCCATGTAGCGGTTGATGGCCAGCAGCTCATCGCGGTGGCGCAGGCGCTGGCCCTGGGTGTCGATCAGCAGCAGGATGGGACGGCCCGGGTGGTGGCGCACCACATCCAGCACTTCGCGGGCCTGGGCCAGGGCCAGTTCCACGCCGATGGGGGCATGCTCGGTGGTGCCAATGGCGCGCAGGGTCTGGCCGTCCAGCGTGGCATCGCCGGCCAGAAAGTCGCCGTGGCGCTGCACCTGGTGCTGGCTGCCGAACAGGGCGGTGAGCAGGGTGTCGATGTTCATACGGCTTCTTTCCAGGCGCGGAGCTCAGCGGCTTCCATGTCGGCTACTGTGGCGGGCTGGGGCACGCTCAGGCGCGCCCAGATGGGCAGGGCATCGGCACTGTGGCCGTCCAGCCGTAAGCGTTCAGATAAGAACCGGTGCTCTTCTTCCAGGCTGTCCAGCGTGAGCGGGCGGGCGTTGTCCAGGCTATCGATAGCGGCCTGGCGGAAGGCGGCCATGCTGTCGTCGGCCAGGGCGTCGCAGTCACCGGTGATGTAGCGGTGCTTGCCGCCGGTGGTGCGCCACACCAGGGCGCGGTCGCGGGAGTCGAATTCTTCGGCCCCTTGCGATGCCTCGATCACCTCGGGGCCGGACATGGCCAGCCGGGCCACGTCGCTCATCACGATGTGGTCGGCACAGCGGGCCACCAGCCCCATGCCGCCAAAGCAGCCGTTGGCCCCGCCAATCAGCACCACGACCGGAATGCCCGCAGCCCGCACGTCCAGCAGGGCGCGCATCACTTCCGACACGGCGATCAGCCCGGCGTTGGCCTCGTGCAGGCGCACGCCGCCGGATTCGGCCAGCAGCAGCACGGCGGCGGGGCGCAGGTTTGACTTGGACTGGTCTACGGCGCGCTGGAACAGGCCTACCAGCTTGGCCCCATGCACCTCGCCCACGCCGCCGCCCATGAAGGCACCTTCTTGCGCCGCAATCAGCACCGCCTGCCCGGCGAGCTGGCCGCTGCCCACCACCACGCCGTCGTCAAATGCGGCGGGCACGTCCAGCAAGGCCAGGTGCGGGCTGGTGACGCGCTGGGCCGGACCCAGAATTTCGCTAAACGTGCCTGCGTCCAGCAGGCCCAGCACGCGCTTGCGGGCGGTGGATTCGGAAAAACTTTGGGAAATGTTGGGGCTCATGGCGCGGCCCCTGGCAGTTCGGCCACGGCCTGGTCCAGGCGCAGGCTGACCACCGCCGGGGTGGCCCCCATGTCGTTGACCGAGATGCGCACGTCGGCCAGGTGGTGGCGCTGGTGGAAGTCTTCGGCCACGGCCTGCCAGATGGGGCCAAAGCCGCGTGCCGAGGTGTTGATGTGCAGGGCGCACTGGCCGCTGCCGGGGGCGGCCTCGACCAGCACTTCCAGGTTGCCCGAGCCGACCACGCCGACCAGCACCGGAGGAAAGAGGGCGGGGCGGTGCTGGCCCGTAAAGCTGTAGTGGAGTTGTTCCATATCGTGGTCTGTGTGGGCTACCAGTTTCTGAAGCGTTCGGGTGGGTTGTACAGGCCGCCGGATGCGCGCACCAGGTCGCGCATGGTGCGGGCGGCCAGCAGGTCGCGGGTAGCGAGGCGCTTGTCGATGCCGAGGTCTTCGGGGCGCTGGATGATGCCCCGGTCGCGCAGGTTTTCCACCATGCGGCGGTCTCGGCCCAAGCCTACGGGGGTGTAGCCCGCCACGCCCCGGATGGCCTGGGCGCGCTCTTCGTCGGTGCGGCACAGCAGCAGGTTGGCAATACCTTCTTCGGTGAGGATGTGGGTCAGGTCGTCGCCGTAGATCATCACCGGCGGAATCTCCATCTTGGCCTGCTCGGCCAATTGCCAGGCATCCAGGGTTTCCACAAAGGCCGGTTGCATGTGCTCGCGGAAGGTCTCCACAATCTGTACCACCAGCTTTTGCCCGCGCGGCATGGCTGCCACCCCGCCGCGCCCGGCCCGGGCCTGGGCCCCGGCTTTCAGCCAGGCCGGGGTGGCATGGCGGCGGCCCCGGGCATCGGCCCCCATGTTGGGCGCGCCGCCAAACCCGGCAATGCGGCCCTGGGTGGCGGTGGAGCTGTGGCCGTTCAGGTCGATTTGCAGGGTGGAGCCGATGAACATGTCGCAGGCGTAGTGGCCAGCGGCCTGGCTGAAGGCGCGGTTGCTGCGCAACGCGCCATCGGCCCCGGTAAAGAACACGTCGGGCCGGGCGGCCACGTAGTTTTCCATGCCCAGCTCGGAGCCAAAGGAGTGGATGGACTGGACCCAGCCCGCCTCGATGGCCGGGATCAGCGCCGGGTGCGGGTTCAGCGCCCAGTGCTGGCAAATTTTGCCCTTCAGCCCCAATGATTCGGCGTAGGTGGGCAGTAGCAACTCAATAGCAGCAGTGTCAAAGCCGATGCCGTGGTTCAGCCGCTGCACGCCGTATTCGGCATAGATGCCTTTAATGGCCACCATCGCCATCAGCACCTGGATTTCGCTGATCTGCGCCGGGTCGCGGGTGAACAGCGGCTCAATCACATTCGGCGTGGGCGCCAGCACCACAAAGTCCACCCAATCGCCGGGAATATCGACGCGCGGCACGCGGTCTACCAACTCGTTCACCTGGGCAATCACGATGCCGCTCTTGAAGGCGGTGGCCTCGACGATGGCGGGGGTGTCTTCGGTGTTGGGGCCGGTGTACAGGTTGCCCTGGGCATCGGCCGAGTGCGCGGCCACCAGGGCGATGCGCGGTGTCAGGTCCACAAAGTAGCGGCTGAACAGCTCCAGGTAGGTGTGGATGGCGCCGATCTGGATCTGCCCCGCAGCTACCAGCCGGGCCAGCCGCGCGGCCTGCGGGCCGGAGAACGAGAAATCCAGCTTGCTGGCAATGCCCAGCTCAAACAGGTCCAGGTGCTCGGGCAAGGCCAGCACCGACTGCACCATGTGCAGGTCGTGGATTTGCGCGGGGTTCAGCTGGGTCAGGGTTTTGGCCAGAAAGTCGGCCTGCTTCTGGTTGTTGCCCTCCAGGCAGACGCGGTCGCCGCTGGCGATGGTGGCGCTGAGCAGGCGCACGGCATCCGCCGCCTGCACCACTTTGCCCGCCAGGTTGCCGCCTAGGGTCTGCCGGGCCTGCTGCAAGCGCTGGGCGCGGTTTGTGGCTTGGGTGTTCCAGTGCGTGGTGGCCATACTCAGTCCAGTTTGGCCCCCGAGGCTTTGACCACGCTGGCCCAGCGCTTGATCTCGGCGCTGACGAAGGCCTGGAACTTGTCGGGTGGCAGGGTGCCGAATTCGGCCCCGTTGCCGGCCCAGATGGTTTTGATTTCTTCCGACGCACCGACCTGGCGGATCTGTTCCAGCATTTGTTTTTGTACCTCGGGCGGCGTGGCCTTGGGGGCCCACAGGCCATACCAGGTGTGCATGGTGTAGTCGGGCAGGCCAAGCTCCGTGGCACAAGGTACGTCGGGGAAAGCCGCATTGCGCTTGCTGCCCGCCACCATCAGCGCCTTGATGCGGCCGCCTTTGATGTGCGCGGCGCTGGAGCCCAGGCCGTCAAACACCATGTCCACATCACCGGCAATCAGGCCTTGCAGCGCCGGGCCCGCACCCCGGTAAGGGATGTGGGTGATGAAAGTTTTGGTCTGCATTTTGAACAGCTCGCCCGCCAGGTGGTGGGCCGAACCCGATCCGGCCGAACCATAGTTGAGCTTGCCGGGGTTTTTGCGCAACTGCTCCATGAAGGCCTTGAAGTCGCCGGGGATCTTTTGCGGGTTGACCACCAGCACCTGTGGCACGTTGGCCAGCAGGGCCAGGGCCACGAAGTCTTTTTCCAGGTCGTAGTCCAGCTTGGGGTACATGGACGGGGCGATCACGTGGTGCGTGCCGCCCATGAAGTAGGTGTAGCCATCGGGCGTGGCCTTGGCGGCAATGCTGGCGCCCAGCGTGCCCCCGGCACCGCCCCGGTTATCGATGATGAGTGGCTTGCCCGACAGCTTGGCAAACTGTGCCGACAGCGGGCGGGCAAAGGTGTCGGTGCCGCCCCCGGCGGGGAAGGGCACGACCAGCGTGACGGGTTTGGCGGGCCAGGCGGCCTGGGCGTGGCCGCTCAGGGGCCAGGGCAGCAGCCCTGCTGCAACGGCAGCGAGGGCGGTTCGGCGGGTGGGCATGGGTGTCATGGGGCGGTCTCCTGGTGTGGGGTTGTGCGCAAGATACTCAAACAATAAATTTCTAGAGAAATTTAATGTATTTATTAAACCACCTAACGGGTATGTACGGAAGTCGTGGCATACCCTTGGTGGGAGGTTCGGTGGGAAAATTCGGCCATGAAAATTTCTGAGCAGTTGCGCGAAAAGATCGAAGAACAAATCGCCACCGGTGAGCTGCCGCCCGGCAGCGCACTAGACGAAGCCATGCTGGTGGCGCGCTACGGTGTTTCGCGCACGCCGATCCGCGAGGCCCTGCTGCTACTGTCCGCCGAGGGGCTGATCGACATCCGCCCCCGGCGCGGCGCGGTGGTGAAAAGCGCCAGCCCCACCCGCCTGGTCGAGATGTTCGAGGTCATGGGCGAGGTGGAGGCCATGTGTGGCCGTCTGGCGGCACGGCGCATGGACGAGCCCGAGCGGGAGGCGCTGGTGCAGGCCCATGCCGCCTGCGAAGAGGCCCGCGCGGCGGGCGACAGCGATGCATATTTTTACGGCAACGAGCGCTTCCACCGCGCCATCTACAGCGGCAGCCACAACGGGTTTTTGCAGGAGGAGGCGATGTCGCTGCACCGGCGCCTGCGCCCTTACCGGCGGCTGCAATTGCGCGTGCGGGGCCGTCTGGATACCTCGTTTTCAGAGCATGCCGCCGTGGTGCAGGCGATTTTGGCGGGCGATGGCGATGCCGCCGCCGCCGCCCTGCGCGAGCATGTGGTGGTGCAGGGCGAGCGCTTTGCCGATTTGGTGGCTTCCTTGGAAGCCTTGAAGTAAGGTAACTACTCACACCCCAAGGCTACAGCGCAAGCGCTTTTCGCCAACCCCCTCGTATCGGTTTGAAAAACCGATACGACACGCAGGGGGCGCATCCTGTGGCCTGGCAAAGCCAGTTCCACGGATGCCTTGAGGATCGGCGCTCTTGCTGCTGGGGTGATGGGTAATTACGAAGTAATTTCCTTTTATTAATATGACCCAACACCATCTTTTTGCCGCCCTGCGCGCGGCTTTTCCCGCTGATTTGGACACTATTGCAGTCGAGACCGACAACGGCCTGCTCTACTCCTGGCGCGACCTGGACCGCAGTACCGCCATGTTGGCAAACCTGCTGGCCTCGCTGGACTTGCCTGCCGGGGCGCGTATAGCGGTGCAGGTAGACAAGTCGGTAGAGGCCATGGTGCTGTACCTGGCCACCTTGCGTGCGGGGTATGTGTTTTTGCCGCTCAACACCGCCTACCAAGCCGATGAAATCCGCTACTTTCTTGGCAATGCCGAACCCGCCGTGGTGGTGTGCAGTAGTGCCAACTTTGGCTGGGTCAGCAAGATCGCCTTTATGGCGGGCACCGGGCATGTCTTTACCTTGAATGGCGACCGCACTGGCTCGCTGCTGGACCGCGCCGCCCACCATAGCGACCAGCACACCGTGGCGCCCCAAAGCGCCGACGACCTGGCCGC
Source organism: Rhodoferax sp. LB1P47 (assembly GCF_056521445.1). Lineage (NCBI taxonomy): Bacteria > Pseudomonadati > Pseudomonadota > Betaproteobacteria > Burkholderiales > Comamonadaceae > Rhodoferax > Rhodoferax sp. LB1P47. The sequence continues at coordinate 56,978 of NZ_JBWMAU010000016.1, forward strand.
CATTTTGTACACCAGCGGCACCACCGGGCGCAGCAAGGGCGCGATGCTGACGCACGGTAATCTGTTGAGTAACGCGCGCACGCTCAAAGACTATTGGGGCTGGCAACCCGGCGATGTGCTGGTCCATGCGCTGCCCATCTTCCATGTACACGGTCTGTTTGTGGCCATCCACGGCGCGCTGCTCAATGGCAGCAAGATGCTGTGGTGCAGCAAATTCGACGCCCGCGCGGTAGTGCAGATGTTGCCCCGGGCCACCATGTTCATGGGCGTGCCCACGCTGTATGTGCGCCTGCTGCAAGAGCCGGGGCTCACGCCCGAGGCGGTGCGCCACATGCGTTTGTTCATCGCCGGGTCGGCCCCGCTGCTGATCGACACCTTCAAGGAGTGGCAAACCCGCACCGGCCATACGATTTTGGAGCGCTACGGCATGAGCGAAACCACCATGCTCACCTCCAACCCCTACCGGGCGCAAGACGGTGTGCGGCGCGGCGGCACGGTGGGCTTCCCGCTGCCCGGCGTGCAACTGCGCGTGGTGGATGATGCCCACCAGCCGCTGGCTGTGGACGAGATTGGCGGAATCCAGGTGCGCGGGCCGAATGTGTTCCAGGGTTACTGGCGCATGCCGGAAAAAACGGCCGAAGAATTCACGCCCGATGGCTTCTTCAAAACGGGCGATCTGGGCCTGATTGACGCGCAGGGCTACGTGCACATCGTGGGCCGCAGCAAAGACCTGATCATCAGCGGCGGCTACAACGTCTATCCGGCGGAGGTGGAAGCCGCTATCAACGATCTGCTTGGCGTGGCCGAGAGCGCGGTGGTGGGCGTGCCGCATGCGGACTTTGGCGAGGTGGGGGTGGCGCTGGTGGTTGCGCATGCGGGTGCGGTGCTGGACCCTGCGCAAATTTTGGCGGCACTGAAAACCCGCATGGCCCACTTCAAGGTGCCCAAGCAGTGCTATGTGCTTGCCGAGCTGCCGCGCAATACGATGGGCAAAGTCCAAAAAAACATATTGCGCGCCCACTGCATAAAGGGCGCTGCGTAAGTCCTATCTGCTATTGTTCGGCGACGACTTGGTTGCACAAAGTTACAACCGCCGATGAGCGTAATGTTTTAGCGGGCGGTTCTTTCCATTTTTCCGATACCCCGATAAATGAATTTACCGTGAACTATTTCACGCTTCGTAACAAAATGTCACCCTTAGACTGCATAATCAAATTATGCGATTTCTAGTTGTATACGCTTAAAGCCATGGGAGAAAATTCCTCTCGGTGGATTGATGTTTCCCAGTTACGACGGGGCCTGTTCATTCAGCTGGATTTGGGTTGGATGGACCACCCGTTTCCCAAGGGCAGCTTCAAAATCACCTCAGACGACCAGATCAAAACGATTCTGTCGTTGGGAGTGAGCCAGGTTCGGTACTTTGCGGACCAAAGTGACCCCCAGGCCGACCCGTCGCCAATGCCGCAGAGTGAGCCTGATGCGCCGATTCCACGGGCTTCTGGTCCATTAGGTGCCGGTCCTGAAAATCCCCCCCCACCCGTTCTGAGCGAAGCCGAACTGCTGCGTTTGCAACGCAGTGAGCGCCTTGCCGCACAGCGGCGCAGCTTGGCGGTGTGCGAGCGCAGGTTTGGCGAAGCGACCCAGCAGTACCGCCGGGTGGTGGAGCACGCCAGCAACCGGGCGGTGCAGATGCGCGAGGAAAGTACCGCCCTGGTGGCAGGCTGTGTGGACGACATCCTGGCAGAGGGCGAATCGGCCATCCGCTTGTTGTCTGAGGCGATGGGCGAGCGCAGTGCCCTGCATCCGGTGAACGTGATGGTGGTGTCCTTGCTGCTGGGCAAAGCCTTGGGCTTGCCAGCTGCTGCGCTGGCCGATCTGGGTCTGGCAGCACTGTTGCACGACCTGGGCAAGGTCCAGATGGCCGAGCGCATGCGCTACCAGGACCCTCATTTTTCGGTGTCCGAGCAGTTGGTGTACCAGGAGCATGTAGAGCACAGCCTGGTGATGGGGCGGCGCATGGGCTTGTCGGAGGATGTGCTGCGCGCCATTGCCCAGCACCACGAGATGGTCGATGGCAGCGGCTTCCCGGGGCGGCTGGTGGGCGCTAATTTATCCGCTGGCGGCAAGATTTTGGCGCTGGTGAACCGTTACGACAATTTGTGCAATCCGCCCCGGCTGGTCAACGCCATGACCCCGCACGAAGCTTTGTCGCTGATCTTTGCGCAAATGAAAGCGCGGTTCGATACCGCCACTCTGGGGGCTTTCATCCGCATGATGGGCGTGTACCCGCCGGGCTCGGTGGTGCAACTCCTCAATGATGGTTATGCGATGGTGGTGTCGGTCAATTCGACCCGGCCCCTGAAGCCGTATGTGATCGTGTTTGATGCCAGCGTGCCGCGCGATGAAGCGCTGATCGTCGATCTGGAGCATGCCCCCGAGCTGGGCATTCGGCGCAGCCTCAAGCCCTCGCAATTGCCTCGCGCCGTACAAGACTATTTGTCGCCGCGCCAGCGGGTGTCGTATTTCTTTGAGCGGGTGGTTGCTGCCGACCGGCCTGGGTCCTAGGGTGAGCACAGAAGTGCTGGGGGCGTTGATTGACAGTTTGCCCGATGCTGTGTGGATCGTTGCGCCGCAGGACACCCGGATTGTGATGGCCAACGCGGCGGCGGCGCAGTTGCTGGGGCAGCCCCTCAGCACGCTTTTGGGGCGGCAGGCCACCGACTTCAGTCCGGCCCCTGAAGACGTGTATTTTTGGGCGGATGTGGCGGCGGGCCCTGTCCACCTTGCGCAAAAAATCCACTCAGAAACCTTGGTGCGCCATGCCGATGGCCGTAGCCTGCAGGTCGAGCGGCGCGTCAGCCCCTTGACCTTGGCAAGCGGTGACCGGGTGTATGTGGTGGCCCTGCGCGATCTGGGCCCGCTGCGCCGGGCGGAGGACCGTCTGGAGTTGGTGCTGGCCGAAATGCAGGCCACACTGGAGTCCACCGTAGATGGCATTTTGGTGTGCAGCCTGGACGGTGTGGTGACGGTGCGCAACCGCCAGTTTGCGGCGCTATGGGATCTGCCCGATGCCTTGCTGGACCCGCAGGTTGATGCCGCGCTGTATGCCCACATGGCCCGTGTGGTGGTGAATATTGCGGCCTACCAGCGCCGCATGAACACCATTGTCAACACACCTTTGTACCAAGGCACCGACATGCTGTTGCTGCGCAGCGGGCGGATTCTGGAGCGGGTGACGCGTCCGCAGATCAGCCAGGGCCGCGCGATTGGCCGGGTGTATTCGTTTCGGGACATCACCGAACGGGTTGAATCTGAGGCGCAATTGCAGCTGGCGGGCAAGGTGTTCGAGTCCAGCCTGGATGCGATTTTTATTGCAAATGCACAGCACGAGGTGGTGGCCATCAACCCCGGTTGCGAGCGCTTGAGCCGGTGCAGTGAGGCGCAATGCCTGGGCCAGTTGGCCCCCGCAATGTTCCATGACGCCAGCGGCGGCGCGCTGTTTGACCGGGTCCAGCGTGGCTGGCACCGCGAAGGCCACTGGGATGGCGAAGCCCTGCACCAGCGCGGCGATGGCAGTACCTGCGTGGTGCATTTATCGTGGGTGGCCTTGCGCGATCCGCAGGGCGTGGTGACACAGAGCATTGGCTTTTTCAAAGACCTGACCGAGAAAAAAGCCAGCGTTGAGCGCATCGCGCAACTGGCTTATTCCGACGCGCTGACCGGCCTGCCGAACCGGCTGATGCTGTCGCAGCGGGTGGACTTTGCGCTGCGTCTGGCCGAGCGGGATGCGGGCGAGTTTGCCATCCTGTTCCTGGACCTGGACCGGTTTAAAAACATCAACGACTCACTCGGCCATTTGTTTGGCGACCGGGTGCTCGTCGAGGTGGGTCAGCGCATGCTGAACTGCCTGCGCCAGGTGGACACGCTGTGCCGCTTGGGCGGAGATGAGTTTGTGATGTACCTGCACCAGGCCGATGCCGAAGGGGCCAAGATGGTGGCGCAGCGCGTGCTGGAGAGCCTGGCCCAGCCATTCCACATGGATGCCGTGGATTTCTCGGTGGGGTGCAGCATCGGTGTGGCCATGTACCCGGCGGACGGTAAAACGCTGGACGACATGGTCAAGTCGGCCGACACGGCGATGAACCGCGTCAAGGAGCGCGGCCGGGGCAGCTTTCGCTTCTACCAGCCGCAGATGAACGTGGCGCTGCTGTCGCGCATGAAGATGGAACATAGCCTGCGCCAGGCGATGGATGCCGGGCGTTTCAAATTGCACTACCAGCCCCAGGTCAGCCTGGCTACGGGTGCGGTACTGGGCGTGGAGGCCTTGATCCGCTGGACCGACCCCGAGCTCGGGCCGGTATCGCCCGGCCAGTTCATTCCCGTGGCCGAAGAGTCGGGTTTTATTGTCACCATCGGCACCTGGGTGCTGAATGAATCGGTGCGGCAGGCGGCGGTCTGGCAGCGCCAGGGCACCAGGCGTACGGTGTCGGTCAATGTGTCGGCTTTGCAGTTCCAGCAAAGCGATTTTGTGGACCGTGTCGCCAGCGCCTTGTCCGAATCCGGTCTGGCCCCCGCCCTGTTGGAGCTGGAGCTGACCGAGTCGATTCTGGTGCAAGACGCAGACGAAGCCCTGGCCCGGCTGCGGGCACTGGCGGCGTTGGGTGTCACCTTGTCGATTGACGACTTTGGCACCGGCTATTCCAGCCTGGCGTATTTGAAGAAGTTTCCGATCCACAAACTCAAGATCGACCGCTCTTTCATCAGCGGCCTGCCCGACGACGAGAGCGACCAGGCCATCGTCAGCGCCATCATCCAGATGGGCCGCGCACTCAAGCTGACGGTGATTGCCGAAGGTGTAGAAACCACGGCCCAGCGCGATGCGCTACAGCGCTTGCACTGCGACCAATACCAGGGGTTTTTGTGTGCGCCCGGTGTGCCCAGTGAAGAGCTGGACCGGGTGATTGACGCGGCGATGGACCGGATGGCTGTCCGCCGTTAACAAGCCCGCTAAAGATGTGAGAACGTAGGAAATAAGGTGTCTGCGAATGCCACCGGACCCGCATCCTGAACCGGGGTTCAGGTGGGCTAGGTCACCCTGGAGTTGGGTTCATCTAACGCGAGATGATCACGCTCCCCGGGGATATTCCAGGCCCTGGCTCATGGAGCATTGGTTCAAGGAAATATAAAGCCCGGCGTGCACCGCAGACTGGGCGATTCTAGGCTAAGTCCGGTAGCTAATCGTCGCCCAAGGCCAAGTCGAGTTGCTCGATCAGCGCGCCCAATACCGGGTCGTCGTTGCTGGCGGCTTCGGTGCGCGGCGCGACGGGGCGGGCGGGCATGCGGTCGCGGTCGGTCAGGTCAAACGCCAGGTTCAGGGCGGCCAGCACGGCAATCCGGTCGCGGGCCTTGATCTTGCCGCCGTCGCGGATGGCGCACATCGCGGTGTCCACCATCTTCACGGCTTCCAGCAGGCGGGCTTCGCCGCCTTCCGGGCAGCCCAGCAAATAGCTTTGGCCGAGGATTTGCACGTCGAGCTGCTTCATTCTGCGTCCTTGCGGGGGGCGGGGCGGATGGCGGGCGGGTGGCCGATCTGGGGCAGTCGCTCCAATAGCGCGTCTATACGGGCGCGGGCGGCGCCGAGGCGGGATTTGAGCGAATCACGCTCATATGCCAAACCGGTGACCTGCTCGGTCAGCAATTGGTTGGTGTGTTGCAACGCACGGTAACGCACCAGCAGGCGCTCGGTACGTTCGGCAACTTGTTCAATTTGGGTGGGGGTGGCCATAAGCTTGCACATTCTAGTGTCAGGGGGCCGCGCTTAAAATCCTTGGCCCTCTGTCTGACCAATCCCCCATGACCCTCTGCACGATAGCCCCCACCGAACTCATCCTTGGTGGCCAAAAAAGCGGCAAATCCCGCCGTGCCGAGCAACTGGCGGCTACTTGGCTGGCCGAGCCGAGCCACCGCGCCGTGTTCATCGCCACCGCCCAGCCCTGGGACGCGGAGATGGTGGAGCGCATTAACCGCCACCAGCGCGACCGGGCCGAGCGCGTGCCGGGCATGTTGACGGTGGAAGAGCCGCTGCAGTTGGCCGAGGCGATTGCCCAGCACAGCCGTGCCGACACGCTGGTGGTGGTGGACTGTTTAACGCTATGGCTAACCAACTTGCTCATGCCCGCAGAATTTAAAGAAAATAAGCCTCTAGCGCAGATACCACCTGCGCAAGTAGCTACACTTTTAGTAGCAATCGGCGCCACCCCCGGACCACTGGTGCTGGTGGGCAACGAGATCGGCCTGGGCGTGATCCCGATGGGCCGCGAGGTGCGGGCCTTTGTGGACGCGCTGGGCAGCCTGAACCAGCAGGTGGCGCAGCGCTGCCAGCGCGTGGTGCTGATGGCAGCCGGTTTGCCGCTGACCTTGAAGGATGCGGCATGAAGTGGTGGGCATTGTTGTTGAGTCTGGCTTCGTCGGCCCACGCCCTGCAAGTCACCGACGACCGGGGCATCACCGTGCAGTTCGCCCAGACCCCGCAGCGCATCGTCAGCCTGCTGCCGTCGCTGACCGAGAGCGTGTGCGCGTTGGAACAATGCGCCCGGCTGGTGGGGGTAGACAGCTATTCCAACTATCCGGCCAGCGTGCGCGCCTTGCCCCAAGTGGGCGGCGGGCTGGACCCGAACATCGAGGCCATCGTCGCCCTGCGCCCCGACGTGGTGCTGCTGGCTACCGCCTCCCGCGCCAGTGCCCGGCTGGAAGCGTTGGGCTTGAAAGTGGTGGCGCTGGAGCCCAAAACCTATGCCGATGTGCAGCGTGTGCTGGGCAAGCTGGGCCTGCTGCTGGCCGTGCCGGATGCCGCCCGCATCTGGCGCAACATCGACGCGGGCGTGTCGGCGGCGGCCCAGACGCTGCCGACACGGGTTAAAAACACCCGGGTCTACTTTGAAGTGAATGCCGCGCCGTATGCAGCCGGCACCACCTCCTTCATCGGCGAGACCCTGACCCGGCTGGGCGTGCACAACGTGGTTCCCGCAGCACTCGGCCCGTTCCCCAAACTGAACCCCGAGTTCGTGGTGCGCGCCAACCCGGACCTGATCATGGTGGGCGACCGCAACAGCATCGGCATGGCGCAGCGCCCCGGCTGGGGCGGCATTCGCGCCATCCGCGAGCAGCGGGTGTGCAGCTTCAAGCCTGAGCAAAGCGACGTGCTGGTGCGCCCCGGCCCGCGCATGGCCGAGGCCGCGCGGGTGATGGCCGCGTGCCTGCTGGAGAAAGCGCCTTGACGGATCAACAGCCCGCCCCCACCCCAACCCTCCCCCGGCGGGGGAGGGGGCAAGACACAGAACCCACCCAGCCTCTGGAGGGTCGGGAGCCTGCATCTCTCCCTCCCCCTCCGGGGGAGGGCCGGGGTGGGGGCTTCCCCGCATTCACCCTCGTCCTCATCCTCCTGGCCCTGGCTTTATTGCTCCTCGGCACCAGCATCGGCAGCACTGGCTTTGACAGCGTGCTGGCCGCCCGCCACGACCCCATCGCCCTGCAAATCGTTTGGGACATTCGCCTGCCGCGCACCCTGGGGGCCTGGGTGGCCGGGGCGCTGCTGGGGTTGGCGGGCGCGGTGGCGCAGGGCCTGTTCCGCAACCCGCTGGCTGACCCGTATCTGCTGGGCAGTGCCTCCGGCGCGTCGCTGGCAATGGCTTTGGCATTCGCCTTGCTGGGCGTATCGCCCTTTGCCACCGCCTGGCTGGTGCGCGTGGGCCTCACCGGCGCGGCCTTTGCCGGGGCCGTGGGGGGCGTGCTGCTGACCCTGGCGCTGGCCAACGGCGTGCAGCACACCCTGCGTCTGCTGCTGGCGGGCGTGGTCGTGGGCGTAGTGCTGGGCGCGGGCAAAGATTTGGTCACGCTGGCCACGCCCGACATCCTCAGTGCCCTGCAAGGCTTCAACCTGGGCAGCACCGGTTTTGTCGGCTGGACTGCCTGCCTGCTGATGTTGGCGGTGTGGGCCGTGTGCACCGCCGTGGCCTGGCTGCTCGGCCCGGTGCTGGACGGCCTGACGCTGGGCGAAGCCACCGCCGCCAGCCTGGGCCTGCCTCTGCCGCAAATGCGTGCCGCGTTGATTGGGGTGCTGGCGCTGGCCACCGGCACCGCCGTGGCGCAGACCGGCATGATTGCCTTTGTGGGTCTGGCCGCACCGCACCTGGCGCGCTCGCTGGCCAAAACCACCCACAGCCGCCTGATGCTGCTGGCCAGCCTGACCGGCGGCGTACTGCTGCTGGCCGCCGACATCCTGGCCCGCTGGCTCACCGCCCCGCAAGAGCTGCCAGTGGGCGTGCTCACGGCGGTGCTGGGCGGTAGCTACCTGCTGTGGCGTATGCACAAGCGCAGCGGCGGTGTGCTATGAAAAATATAGCTGTCCGCGCAGATTCCATAAGCGCTAGCCTGTCAAAAAGCTTGGTATTGCACAGCATCAACCTAGAGCTGATTGCAGGCCGCTGGACCAGCATCGTCGGCCCCAATGGCGCGGGCAAATCGACCCTGCTCAAAGTGCTGGCGGGCCTGCTGCCACACACCGGCACGGTGACCCTGCTGGGCCAGAACATGGCCACCATGCCCGCCCGCCAGCGCGCCCGAACCCTGTCCTGGCTAGGGCAGGGCGAGGCCAGTGCCGACGACCTGAGCGTCTGGGACGTGGCGCTGTTGGGCCGCATCCCGCACCGCCCCTGGCTGGCCGCGCCCAGCGCCCAAGACCTGGCTGCCGTTGAACAGGCCCTGCGCGCCACCCAAGCCTGGGACTGGCGTGCCCGCTCTCTGGGCCAGCTCTCAGGCGGTGAACGCCAGCGCGTGCTGCTGGCCCGTGCCCTGGCCGTCCAAGCCCCGGTGCTGCTGATGGACGAACCCCTGGCCAATCTGGACCCCCCGCACCAGGCCGACTGGCTGCTGCTGGTGCGCGACCTGGTGGCCCGTGGCCACACCGTGGTCAGCGTGCTGCACGAACTGTCGATTGCGCTGCAAGCCGACGACCTGCTGGTACTGGCCCAGGGCCGCGTCACCCACGCCGGCCCGTGCGCCGACCCGGCCTCGCACCGCGCGTTGGAGCAGGTTTTTGAGAGTCGAATTGGCATCCACCGCATACTCAATCAATGGGTGGCGCTACCAAAACTAGAGCATATACACAACCCATGACAGACCACGCCTTCAGTGCCCCCGAACGCGCCGCCGTCTACCGCGCCATCTTCGAGCGCCGCGACATGCGCCATTTCAGCGGCGGCACAGTGGCCCCGGAGCTGCTGCAGCGCCTGCTGCTGGCGGCCCACCATGGCCCCAGCGTGGGCTTCATGCAGCCCTGGCGATTTATCCGCATCACCCAAACGGCTCTGCGCCAGCAGCTGCACGCTCTGGTGGATACTGAGCGTCTGTTGACTGCCCAGGCCATGGGCGAACGTGCAGAAGACTTCATGCGCCTCAAAGTGCAAGGTTTACTGGATGCCGCCGAGGTGCTGGCCGTGGTGCTGCCCAACGACCGCGAGAAGCACATTTTTGGTCGCCGAACCCTGCCGCAGATGGACCTGGCCTCGGCTTCCTGCGCCATCCAAAACCTGTGGCTTGCCGCCCGCGCCGAAGGGCTGGGAATGGGCTGGGTGTCGCTGTTCGACCCGCTGTCGCTAGCGGCTGTGCTGGGACTGCCCTTTGGTGCCGAACCCATCGCCCTGCTGTGTCTGGGACCGGTCGAAAAGTTCTACGACCAGCCGATGCTGCAGCAGGAAAACTGGGCCCGGCGTGAGGCGCTGGCCGGGCTGGTGTTTGACGACACCTGGGGCCAGCCGTCCACCCTTTTTGATAATTGATCCAAGGAACCCGCATGTCCCCCATTTCTTCGCCCGCGCAGATAGCCGCATCGTTGACCGAACACTGGTCACCCCGCGTGATTGCCGAGCTGGATGATTCGTACATCAAGGTCGCCAAAGTGCTGGGCTCCCTGGCCTGGCACAGCCACGAACATGAAGACGAGCTGTTCATGGTCCTCAAAGGCCATTTGCGCATCGAGATGGAAACCGGTGTAGCCGAGCTGGCCGAGGGCGAAATGTTCGTCGTGCCCAAAGGCGTGCGCCACAACCCGGTGGCCGAGGAGGAGTGCCACATCCTGCTGATCGAGCGCAAATCCACCCTGCACACGGGGGACGTGGCCACCGAGAAGACGCGTTCATTGGCCGACCAGTTGCGGCCGGTGTAAGGCTCTAGCGGATGCCCGCTCTCGACTACTCCACCCTCGACCAACTGCGCCGCCAACACCCCGCGTGGCGCTTGCTGGCGGCGGATTCTGCGGCCTTGGTGGCGAGTTTTCTGCACCGCGTGTTCATCACCCCGAATGTGCGCGTCATGGCCCAGGCCGACTTGGTGGAGGCGCTGAACGACACGCTGTACGGCCTGCGGGAGCGGCTAGGTGACAAAGCCCACCCCAAGCCCGCGCTGGAATATTTGAACGACTGGGCTGCCAACGACAAGGGCTGGCTGCGCAAGTTTTACCCCGCAGGCTCCGATGAACCGCACTTCGACCTGACCCCGGCCACCGAGCGGGCTTTGGCCTGGTTGGTCAGCTTGTCCGACCGCGCCTTTGTGGGCACCGAGTCGCGTCTGCTAACCCTGTTTGACCTGCTCAAGCAAATGAGCGAGGGCAGCGACACCAACCCCGAAACCCGGCTGCAAGAGCTGCACAAACGCCGCGACGAGATCGACGCAGAAATCGCCTTGGTGGTCAGCGGCAACATGCCCTTGCTGGACGACACGGCGCTCAAAGACCGCTTCCAGCAGTTCACCGGCCTGGCCCGCGACCTGCTGACCGACTTCCGCGAGGTGGAGCACAACTTTCGCACGCTGGACCGCCGGGTGCGCGAGCGCATTGCGCTGTGGACCGGCTCCAAGGGCGAGTTGCTGCAAGACATCCTGGGTGAGCGCGATGCCATCAGCGACTCGGACCAAGGCAAAAGCTTTCGGGCGTTTTGGGATTTTTTGATGTCGCAACAGCGCCAAGAGGAGCTGACCACGCTGCTGGACCGCGTGCTGGCCCTGCCACCCGTGGCCGCCTTATCGCCCGACACCCGCCTGCGCCGCGTGCATTACGACTGGCTGGAGGCGGGCGAACACGCGCAGCGCACCGTGGCCCAGCTGTCGCAGCAGCTGCGCCGTTTTCTGGACGACCAGGCCTGGCTGGAAAACCGCCGCATCATGGACGTGCTGCACAGCATCGAAGCCCAGGCCCTGGCGCTGCGCGATGCCCCGCCCACTGGCACGGTGCAATCCATCGCCGCGTTAACCCTCAGTGTGGATTTGCCGCTGGAGCGCCCGCTGTACAGCCCCGCCACCAAAACCGTGCTGAACACCACCGCGCTAGAGGCGGGCGACGATGATCTGGATGCCGCTGCCCTGTTCTCGCAGGTGCGGGTAGACAAGGCCGCCCTGGCCAGCCACATCCGCCAGTCGCTGCAAACCAAAGCCCAGATCAGTCTGGGTGAACTGCTGCAAGCCCGGCCGCTGCAACAGGGCTTGGGCGAGCTGGTGGCGTATCTGCAACTGGCCAGCGTGGCCGCGCAGTCGGTGGTGGACGAGGACACGCTGGAGACGGTGACCTGGACCACGGCTGAGGGCACAACCCGCAGCGCCAAGTTGCCGCGCGTCATATTTTTGAGGACTTGAGCCATGGATGCCATTGAAAGCGCCGCCCCGCAATACGACCTGACGGCCATCGTCGTACCTCTACTTAAAAGCGTGCTGTATCGCGACGACGACAGCGCCCTGTGGGGCGCCTTGCTCAAGTTGCGCCCCCGGGTGAGCGATTACGTGGCCGTGCTGGCGTTGGATCTGGTGCTGGACGAGGCCGAGGGCTATGCGTTCTTGCGCTCCCGCGCTACAGATGATGAAGACAGCCCCAAACTGCCGCGCCTGGTGCGCCGCCAGCCCTTAAGTTTTCAGGTCAGCCTGCTGCTGGCCTTATTGCGCAAAAAGCTGGCCGAATTTGATGCCAGTGGGGGTGACACCCGGTTGATCTTGTCGCGCGAACAGGTGGCGGAGCTCATTCGCGTTTTCTTGCCCGCAGGCTCCAACGAGTCGCGCCTGATCGACCAGGTGGAAACGCACCTGAACAAAGTGGTTGAGCTGGGCTTTGTGCGCCGCCTCAAAGCTGCGGGCGTAGGCCAGGAGCCGATGTTCGAGGTCCGCCGCATCCTGAAAGCCTTTGTCGATGCCCAATGGCTGGCCGACTTCGACCAGCGGCTGGCGGCGTACAAAAACCAACTAACCGCCCCCGAGACGGATGCAGACAATGAGTGACTTATTTGACCCCGTGTTACCCCCTCTCCCTCCGGGAGAGGGTTGGGGTGAGGGTGGACTTCTTGACCCACTCTCCGGCTTCCGCCTCATGCGCCTGGAAGTCCTCAACTGGGGCACCTTCGATAAACGCGTCTGGAGCCTGGCCCTGGATGGTCGCAACGGCCTGCTGACCGGCGACATCGGCTCGGGCAAATCGACCTTGGTGGATGCCATCACCACCCTGCTGGTGCCCGCCCAGCGCATCGCCTACAACAAGGCGGCCGGGGCCGATGCCAAAGAACGCTCGCTGCGCTCCTACGTGCTGGGCCATTACAAGTCGGAGCGCAATGAGGCCAGCGGCAGCGCCAAACCGGTGGCCTTGCGCGATGGCAGCAGCTACTCGGTGATTTTGGGCGTGTTCCACAACGCCGGGTTTGGCCAAACCGTCACGCTGGCGCAGGTGTTCTGGCTGAAAGACACGTTTGGCCAGCCCGAGCGCTTTTACGTGGCCAGCGAAAAGCCCTTGTCCATCACCGCCGACTTTGCCGACTTCGGCCCCGCTGTGACCACCCTGCGCACGCGTTTGCGCAAGGGCGGGGCCACGCTGTTTGACAGCTTTCCGCCTTACGGCGCGCACTTTCGCCGCCGCTTTGGCATCGAAGGCGAGCAGGCGCTGGAGCTGTTCCACCAAACCGTGTCGATGAAGTCGGTGGGTAACCTGACCGACTTTGTGCGCCACCACATGCTGGAGCCGTTCGACGTGGCCCCGCGCATCCAGGCCCTGCTGGGGCACTTCGACAACCTCAGCAACGCCCATGCTGCTGTGCTCAAAGCCAAGCACAAGCTGGCGCTGCTGACCCCGCTGGTGGCAGATTGCGACACGCATGCCCACACCCTGGCCCGCAGCGACGGCCTGCGTGCCTGCCGCGAGGCCCTCAAACCGCACTTTGCCGCCACCAAGCTGGAGCTGATAACTGCGCGTTTGCAAACCCTGGCGGAAACCTTTGCCAGCGAGAACGCCAAGGTTGAAAAGCTCGAAGCGCTGCGGGGCGAGCAACAAATACAAGAGCGGGCGCTGCGCCTGTCCATCGCCCAAAGTGGCGGCGACCGGATGGCCCAGATGGCCGATGACATCGCCCGCAAGCAGACAGAAATAGCCCGCCGCCAAGCCCATGCTGCCCGCTATGACGCGCTGCGCAAGCAACTTGGCCTGCTGCAAGTGGCCAGCGCCGAAGACCTGCTGGCCCAACAACAAAGCTGCATGCAGATGCGCGAGGCCGCCCTGGACCAGCGCAGCGCCTTGCAAAACGACCTGGTAGAGCAGGGCACTGCGCTGCAAGACGGGCGGCGCGAACACCTGGCCTTGAGCGCCGACATCGCCAGCCTGCAAGGCCGCCGCAGCAACATCGACACCCCGCAAATCAACATCCGCGCCGCTTTGTGCCAAGCGCTGGGCGTGCCAGAGGCGAGCATGCCCTTTGCCGGTGAGCTGGTCGAGGTGCGCGACAGCGAGCGCGACTGGGAGGGCGCGATCGAGCGGCTGATGCACGGCTTTGCCCTGTCGCTGCTGGTGCCCGAGGCCCTGTACGCACGGGTGGCCGAATGGGTGGACAGCACCCATCTGAAAGGCCGCTTGGTCTATTTCAGCGTGCGCTCACCCAAGCCTGCGGATGCGCCCGTGCTGCACCCCGATGCCCTGCTGCGCAAGATCACCATCAAGCCCGATTCGCCGTTTTACGCGTGGCTGGAACAGGCCGTGTGGCAGCGCTTCAATGTGGTGTGCTGTGCCAGCCAGGAGCAGTTTCGCCGCGAGGCCAAGGCCATCACCCGCGCCGGCCAAACCAAGGGCGGCGAGCGGCACGAGAAGGACGACCGACACCGCATTGATGACCGCAGCCGCTACGTGCTGGGCTGGAGCAACGCTGCCAAACTGGCCGCCTTGCAAACCAAAGCCCGCGTGCTAGAGGCCACCCTGGGCCGTATCGGCGCACAGATTGTCGAGCTGCAACAGGCGCAAGCCGCGATGCAGGAGCGCTTTAGCCTGCTGGACAAACTGGTCGAGTTCCGCGAATTCAGCGAGCTGGACTGGCCCAGCCTGGCGCTGGAGGTGGCGCGGCTGCAAGACGAGTTGAAACGCCTGCAGTCTTCGTCCGACCTGCTGCAAAGCCTGACCCAGCGTTTGGTGGAGTTGGAAGTCCAGTTGGCCGATACCGAAGATAAATTGGCCACGCAACGTGAGCGCCGTGCCAAAACCGAGGACCGTACCAGCACCGCCCAAGACCTGCGCCGCCAAACCGAAGCTTGGGTGGTCGATGTGGAGCCCGCCATCTCCACCCAGATACTGGCCTTGCACGCCGAGCATCTGGCGGCCCAGCCGCTGACCATCGAGACCTGCGATGCCCGCGAACGCGAGCTGCGCGATGCCTTGCAAAAAGCTATCGACACCGAAGCCGCCCGGTCCAGCCGCCTGCTGGAAAAAATCATCGCCGCCATGCGTGCCTTCAACACCACGTATCCGCTGGAAACGCAAGAAATCGACGTGTCCGTGGCCTCGGCGGGCGAATACCGCACGCTGCTGAATACGCTGGCCGCAGACGACCTACCGCGCTTCGAGAGCCAGTTCAAATCCCTGCTGAACGAGAACACCATCAACGAGGTAGCCAACTTCAACTCGCAGCTCAACCGCGAACGCGCCACCATCAAGGAGCGCATCACCCGCATCAACCAGTCGCTGACCCAGATCGACTACAACCCCGAGCGCTTCATCAAACTGGAGGAGCAAACCGCTACCGACCCCGAGGTGCGCGATTTCCAGACCGAGCTGCGTGCCTGCCTGGACAACGTGGTCTCCGGCTCGGCGGACGATGGCCCGTATTCCGAAGCCAAGTTCCTGCAAGTCAAAGCCATCATCGAACGCCTGCGGGGCCGCGAAGGGCAGACCGAACACGACCGCCGCTGGACCGCCAAGGTGACCGACGTGCGCAACTGGTGTGTGTTTGCCGCCAGCGAGCGCTGGCGGTTGGACGAACGCGAACACGAGCACTATTCCGACTCGGGCGGTAAATCTGGCGGGCAAAAAGAGAAGCTGGCCTACACCATCCTGGCCGCCAGTCTGGCCTACCAGTTCGGCCTGGCCTTTGGTGAAACGCGGTCGCGCAGCTTTCGGTTTGTGGTGATCGACGAAGCCTTCGGCCGGGGTTCTGACGAATCTGCCCAGTACGGACTGGAGCTGTTCAAGAAGCTGAATTTGCAGCTGCTCATCGTCACCCCGCTGCAAAAAATCCACATCATTGAACCCTTTGTGTCCAGCGTCGGCTTTGTGCAAAACGACGAAGGCCGCGACTCCAAGCTGCGCAACCTCAGCATCGAGGAATACCAGTTTGAGAAAGACCGCCTGGCCGTGCTCACCAGCAAGCTCAAGCTAGATGGCCTGGACTAGCCCCGCCGACCTGCGCGCCCAGGTGCAAAAGCTGTGGGACAAAGGCGCGCTGCTGTCCCCGCTTGCCTCCCTTCCCTCCCGGGGGAGGGCCGGGGTGGGGGCGGCCCCCGAACCCGAATCCATCTTCCCCCTGCGCCTCAAACTAACCACCCCCAGTTCCACCGACCTCGCCACCCGCCTCCCCGAAGTCCGCCTCTGGGCCGCCGACCTGCGCCAGCACGCCGTGCATTACCGGCTCACCGAGCGCGCAGTGCGCCACCGCGAAGTCGGCAACCAAAGCGTGCCCGAGGCCGCGTGGTTGGACTCGCTGGAAGCCGCTACGGCCCTGATCGGCAAAACCAAAGAAACCCAGCGATTCACCGCACTGGTTGCCCGCACGGCGGAACGCCAACCCGCGCTGCTCCCATGGCTGGCCAAGCGCCCCCTGACCGCGCTGGCCTTGACCGCAGAGTGGCCGCGCCTGCTGGCCGTGGTGGCCTGGCTGCAAGCCCACCCGCGTCCCGGCATCTACCTGCGCCAGGTGGACATTGCCGGGGTAGACAGCAAATTCATCGAAGCCCAGCGCAGCGTGTTGACTGAACTACTGGACATGGTTTTGTTTCCCGAGGCGATAGACCCCAGTGCCACCGGGGCCAGCCAGTTCGCCTGCCGCTACGGCTTCCAGGACAAACCCCTGCGCATCCGCTTTCGGCTATTCGATGGCGGCGATTTCGGCACAGACATCAGTACCACCCAGGCGGCTTTTGAACGGCTAGACCTGCCCCTAAGCCACGTCTTCATCACCGAGAACGAAATCAATTTTTTGGCTTTTCCTGCGCTGCCCTGCAGCATGGTGGTCTTCGGTGCGGGCTACGGCTTCGAGGTGCTTACGGGGGCTACGTGGCTGCACCGCTGCGCCGTGCACTACTGGGGCGACATCGACACCCACGGCTTCGGCATCCTCGACCAACTGCGCGCCACGCTGCCCCACGTCCAGTCTCTGCTGATGGACCGCGCCACCCTGCTGGCCCACGCCGACCACTGGGGGAAAGAGCCCACGCCCCTGCTGCGCAACCTGCCCCGGCTGACTGCCGAGGAGGGCGCATTGTTCGACGACCTGCGCGACAACCGCCTGCGGCCCCGTTTGCGGCTGGAGCAGGAGCGGCTGGGGTTTGGCTGGGTCGAGCGGGCGTTGGAGGCGATTATTACTAGGTAATGGTTATACTGGTGTAACCATGAAAATTGTTTTAGACACCTCGGTATTGGTGGCAGCAGCCCGGTCGCGTAACGGTGCAAGTTTTGCACTGCTGGCCTCTTTGCCGCACCCGCGCTTTCAGATATGCCTGTCTGTTGCCGTTTATACCGAGTGGCAAGCCGTGCTCAGTCGGCCTGAGCACCGGCCTGCGGGTGCGAATGCCCATACTGCCTTGGGTTTTGTGCGTTACTTAGCGAGCATTGCGCATTTGCAAGACATCCACTATTTGTGGCGGCCATTTTTGCGCGATCCAGACGATGACATGGTGCTTGAATGTGCCGTGGCTGCTGGTTGCGCCTACATCGTGACGCACAACATCAAAGATTTTCGCCGCACTGAGCAACTGGGCGTGCGGGCCATCACTCCCGGCCAGTTTTTACACCTATTGAAGGAGCCTCAACCATGACCGCACTCACTATTCGCTTGCCCAACTCGATCCACGAAAGCATCAAAGCCTTGGCGTTGAAAGACGGCATTTCTGTCAACCAGTTCATTGCCAGCGCCGCCGCTGAAAAAATGGCCTCCATCCAAACCTTGGACTATCTACGCCAAGAAGCCGCCCTGGGCCAGCGTGGGGACTTTGAGCAATTCTTACGCTCGGTGCCGGATGTGCCAGCGCAGGCAGACGATGCGTTACTGCCGGATGCCCGCCACTGACTAAAGCCAGTCGGGCCAGTTGATTTGCGTTATTCCAGCCAGAGATATGCAGCGTAAGGAGCGCGCTATTTATGAACCTTGCCATGAAGCAGACACCCACGAGTCCGCCGCCGATTTTTGCCACCCGCCAGCAAGTGACGGCAGCGCTTGAGCGCTCCGCGCTCAAGGCGCGTTTACTTGCGCAGCAAACAGGAACGGAACTGGTCCAGCGCCCGCAGTCTGTGCCAGCTACCAAACATACGGGTTGACCGCGCTGACCTTGATCGCCGCGCTGCTTCTGGCGCTGGCCGTAGACATCCGCCTGGGCGAACCCCCCGTGCGCTGGCATCCCGTGGTGTGGATGGGCAACTACCTGGGCTGGGCCGGACGGCGGGTGGCGCCCATCGCTACGAGCACGCCCACCACCGGGCCAGATTACAAGTCTTTTAGCCTTGCAGCGCTTATGTGGTGTGCGGGAGCAGCTACGGTTTTTGTAGTGGCGTGGTGCGTGCAGAAAAGCATTCTGCAACTGCCCACCGCCTTGGGCGCGTGGCCTGGCGGCCTGCTGGCGGCGCTGCTGCTGGGCTTGCTGCTGAAACCCCTGCTGGCCTGGGCCATGCTGCGCAGCGAAGTGCTGGCGGTGGATGCGGCTCTGGGCGAGTCGCTGGATGCGGGCCGCCAGCGGCTGGCCTGGCTGGTCAGCCGCGATGTGGCCGCACTTACCGAGGCGCAGGTACGTGAAAGCGCCATCGAGTCGCTGGCCGAGAACCTGAACGACTCGGTGGTCGCGCCCATCTTTTGGTTCGTGCTGCTGGGCCTGCCCGGCGCGGCGCTGTACCGATTCGCCAACACCGCCGACGCGATGTGGGGCTACCGGGGCGAGCGCAATGGCCGGGTGTGGGAATGGGCGGGCAAGTGGGCGGCCTGGGCCGATGACGTACTGAACTGGCTGCCCGCGCGGTTGACGGGCCTACTCATGCTGCTGGTGGCGGGCTGTTTTCAATGGCGGGTGCTGGTGCAGCAGGCCCGGCTTACCCCATCCCCCAACAGTGGCTGGCCGATGGCCGCGATGGCGCTGTGCCTGGACGTGCGCCTGGGCAAACCGGGCGTGTACACCTTGAACCCCACCGGGCGGGTGCCGCTGGCCTTGGATACGCAGCAGGCCGTAACTTATGCAAGAAATACGCTTGTAGCGCTTATTCCCTGTGCGGCAGTAGCTCTTTATTTAATAGCAATATGGTAGATGCCGTGCATGGTGGCCCCGACGCGCTGGGCGTGCCGGAGTTTGATTTCTCCACCAACAGCAACGCCTGCGGGCCGTGTCCCCACGCGCTGGCTGCTGTGAAGCTGGCGGATGCCACGCGCTACCCCGATCCGCAGTACACGGCGCTGCGGGCACAACTGGCCGATTTCCATGGTGTGGATGCGCAGCGCGTACTGCTAGCGGCCAGCGCCAGCGAATTCATCCACCGCATCAGCGCGCTGCACCGGGGGCAGGGCGTGTGCCTGCCGCAGCACCACTATGGGGATTACTTGCAGGCGGCGCGGGCCTGGGGGCTGGTGGTGGCAGCGCATGCCAACGCCGTGGGGGGCCGCCTGCCCCCACCCCAACCCTCCCCCGGAAGGGGAGGGAGCCATACGGAGTCCGACTTCACCCCCTCCCCCCTCGGGGGAGGGTTGGGGTGGGGGCCGGATGTTCAATCTTTTGCGCCAGACGTGCCGCAGTTGCTCTGGGCCTGCGAGCCGTCCAGCCCGCTGGGCCAGGCGCATGCCGGTTTGGCCGCGCTGGTAGATGGTTTGCAGCCGGGCCAGAGCCTGGTGCTGGACTGCGCCTATGCCCCGCTGCGCCTGGAAGGCATGCCCAGCCTGGATGCCGCACACATGGACCGGGTGTGGCAGATGTGGACCCCCAATAAAGCCCTGGGCCTGACCGGCATCCGTGCCGCCTACGTGATTGCGCCGCTGGGGGCGGACACCGCACCGTTGCAGGCGCTGTGCCCGTCCTGGCCCGTGGGCGCGCATGGTGTGGCGATGCTGCAGGCCTGGTGCCAGCCCGCCAGCCAGGCGTGGTTGGCGCAGTCGCTGCTGACTTTGCGGGCGTGGAAGGCGCGGCAAATCGGTCTGTGCCGCACGTTGGGGTGGGAGTGTTTGCCCAGCGCGGCGAATTTCTTTTGCGCCCGGCCTAGTGGACATGACTTGCCGCTGCGGCTGCAACGCCTGCGGGCCCGGGGGGTGAAGTTGCGGGATGCTGCGTCGTTTGGGCTGCCGGGTTATGTGCGGCTGGGGGTGTTACCGCCGGGGGCGCAGGATGCGTTGGGGCGGGGGGACGGTTTCAGCGAGGGGTTGGACTTCACGGTGCTTCGAAGAGGTGCTTGATGATCGCCACTCCGGACCTATGCGGGTGAACCAAGAGTTGCACTTCTTGGCCGATTTCAAGTGCCAGCACCTTCTTTGTCCTATGTACTGGCTGCCATGACTGTTGGCTTGCTCCGTTCCATTCGTAGCAAAAGTCGATGCGGCCGCGGTCTTTGGAGATTTGGATCTGGATGATGTGCCCTGGAGATGTGAGCCCAGAGCGAAACAGCGCAACGATGCGTTGGCAACGCCAAGCCAGCACGCCTGCGCAGACGAGTGCGCAAGGTAGACCCAGTGCAAAGAACATCTCCCACTTTGAGCCACCGGAGGGAAAGACTCTTGGATGCAAGGCCGTAATCATCAGAGCCATTGGAATTCCGATTGCGGAGAAGAGCGCGGGCCAGTCCGTGTTTACGATGCGGAAAAGCGATGGATGCATTTGGTTCAACGTCGGACGTAACCGGCGACCAAGGAATGGCGCGGCGTAGCCGCGGAACGACTTTGGGCGTCCGCGTTGACGGACTTGTTAGCCGACATGTTGCTCCACATATGCAATGACATCGTCAATGAGTTCCACAGCTTTTGGCCGAGAAAGGAAGTCCCGCATGGCAAGTGGCTGATCTTGCATTGAAGCGTCGATGGTGAGCCCCGACCACGTAACGGGCAACTGCTTCAAGTCATAGTCGTTGAAATGGAGAGACATGTCGTGCGATAGGCAGTTCCGCACGATCCGCAAAAACCGATACCAGGGCGCCGCTCGCACGGTCTGGGCTTGCCCGTGCGTCTCACCATACAACTTCACCAGTTCGAACATTTCCTTCAGACAGTTCCGCAATACCGAGTTCCGGAACTGGCCAGTAGCAAGTTTGAGCAGATCATCGCTCTCATAGACGTAGCGAATGTACGCGAAGGATTCTGTCTCGGGATGATCCTTCACGACGTCAAGGGTAGTCTCGAAAGTCTGAAGAGCGTCGGGCTGGGCCATTAGTGCGACCGAGAGCTGAACCAGTGCGAAATTATTCTTTATCGTCTGGAGCTGCCCGCGAAGAAAAGCCTTGTCCATGTCGGCTAACGAATAGCGTTTATCCGCCGCGCAGCGATGCAAGAGACGATGGCGCTGGTCATACGCGGCGGATAAACCTTGTTGGACTGAAACCAACGCCCGCAATGGCCGTTGGTAGTGGG